>NZ_JBWLKL010000076.1:0-19777 GCF_059026065.1 Streptomyces sp. A18
ATCCTGTCGGCGCCGCAGAACCAGCAGTGCACCGAGAACTCGACGCAGGCCAAGGGCGACGAGCCGCTGTCGCACATCCTGAACGACATCCCGGTCCTGTCCGGGAACGGCGAGTTCAACGGCTGATCTGCCGGTGTGAGGCCGCTCGGGCTGCCTGCCTTCTCCAAGGTCTGGCAGCCCGAGCTCCTTCATTTTTGAATGCGGTAATTCGGGTGAATTTTCTGAACGGGCGGGCCCGCCGGTTTCTTCCGCCCCGTCAACTCGTTTGCAGGCTGCAGGTCATGGTGCGAGACGTAAACAGAAGTGCTCGCTCGGTTTCGACTGCCAGATCGGCATGACCACAGAGAAGGGAACATCTGTGAAGCACAAGAAGAGCGCAACGATCATCGCTGGTGTCGTGATGGCCATGAGCATGGCGGCCCCCGCGTTCGCCGACGCCGGCGCCGAGGGTGCGGCTGTCGGATCCCCGGGCGTTCTCTCCGGCAACCTCGTGCAGGTCCCGGTCCACGTTCCGGTCAACGTGTGCGGCAACAGCGTGAACGTGATCGCCCTGCTGAACCCGGCGTTCGGCAACACCTGCGCCAACGTCTGACGTAGCACCCAGCCACCAGGCTGTTTCATGGCCGGCCTTGGACCGTCGCTTCGACTCCAAGGCCGGCTTTCCACTTGCTCAGAGGAAGACAACTAGATGCGACAGGTCATTGGTAAAGGGATGCTTGCGACCGCGGCCGCGAGCAGCATCCTCTCCCTGTCCGGCTCGAACGCGTTCGCCGCGGGCGGGGACGCCGTGGCGGCGAATTCGCCCGGGATCTTGTCGGGGAACAGCGTCCAGGCCCCCCTGGACGTACCGGTCAACGCCTGCGGAAACACCGCGGACGCGGCCGCCGCGCTCAACCCGACCACCGGCAACAGCTGCGCCAACTCAGGGGCCAGTGCTCCGCAGCAGCACACGAGCGCTCCGCAGCGAGCGGCGACGCAGGAGCGTGCGGCCACCAGGACGGACGAGGGGGGCGGGTACGGCGACACCTCGGACACGGACTCGTACTCCGGCTCGCACGCGGGCACCCAGTCGCTGGCCCAGAGCGACGCGAGCAACTCGCCCGGCATCCTGTCCGGCAACAACCTCCAGGCGCCCCTGGACGTTCCGGTCAACGCCTGCGGCAACACCGTGGACGCGGCGGCCCTGCTGAACCCGGCGTTCGGCAACGAATGCGCCAACGGAGCGCCCGCGCCGACGCCCCCGCAGCACGAGACTCCTCCCTCGTCCGAGACGCCTCCCGAGGCCGTCGAGCCGCCCGTCGAGCGCACCGTCCCCAGGCCCGCGCGGCCCGCTGAGGCGCCGCAGCACCTCGCGTCCTCGGTGGCCCGGCAGATGCCGTCGGCCGAAGGGCGGGCCGCCGCCCAGCTGGCCGAGACCGGAAGCGACCAGGAGCTCATCGCCGCGGCCGCGGCGAGTGCCGCTCTGCTGATCGGCGGGGGGATCCTCTACCGCCGTGGGCGCGCCTCGTCCGGCCGCTGATCGGCCCGGACAAGCCGCTGGCGGGGAAGAGACACCCGAAGGTCTCTTCCCCGCCAGAACGGGAGGGGGGCCGGCCCGCGAAGGGGGTGTCGCCCACCCACGGCGAAGACGCCGACGGCTGGCGGAGGGCAACAGGCCCGTCCCATGACGACAGAGTCCACCACTTGATCGCCGCCATCGAAGAACCGATTCACCCGTTCGCCGACGGCATCACCTGATCGTGTTCCCGGCAGCCGGGATCCCCGCTCAGCGCTTGACGGCGCTCACGGGTACCGGGCGGCTTCGCCCACCGACCGGCGCCGAGACGGCGGGGCTCACCGGCCGTCGCCACAGGCTCCGTTGGACGCCCCGTACCAGCCGTCCCGCCGTGAACGAGGCACCCTGCACGAAGCGCATGGCCGGGCCGAAGCTGGACGCCGTGACCAGGCCCGCCAGGAACAAGCCGGGGTACGAGGACTCGAACTCCCTTGAGGCATACGGCTCTTCGGCCGCGTTCACCGCCAGGGCGCCGCACAGCTCCGGGGACAGCAGGCCGAGGCGGGCGCCGGTGGCCTTGAAGCCCGTGGCCGCGATGACGTGGTCGGTGTCGATGTCAGGGCCGCCGCACGCGTTGCCCACCGTCCTGAGGCGCACCCGGCCCCCCGCGGCCGACGCCGTGACGACCTCGTGGTCGAGCAGCACCTCCACGCGTGACTCGACGCGGTCGCGCACCCACCAGGCGCCCGCGGGGCCGAGCGCCGAAGCCGAGACGCGGGCGCGGGTGGCTTCGGGGAGGCGCCGGAAGCCGCCCGGCATCTCGGCGTAGAACCAGTTGCGCCATCCGCAGCCGAGGCCGCTGTGCGGGGCGCGCGCGGCCTCCCACCACGGGCGGTTCCAGGCCGGGGGCACGCTGTTCCAGCGCAGCCTGCGCGACCGGGCGAGCACGCGCACGCTCGTGCCCTGCTCGGCGAGGAGCGCGGCGGTCTCCAGGGCGGCCTGGCCACCGCCGATCACGGTGACGTCCTTGCCGCGGAAGCGGTCCAGGTCCCGGTGGTGGCTGCTGTGCGACACGTACTCCCTGCCGAGCCCGTGCAGCGCCGAGGGGATCTCGACGAAGGGCAGCACGCCGACGGCCAGGGCCACCGTGCGGCCGCGGATGCTCTGGCCGTCCTCCGTGACCACCTCGAACCCGCCGGGGCAGGTGCCGACCGACGTCACCATGCGTTCGTCGACGTCCGGTACGGCGTGCTGCGCGAACCACAGGCCGTACGAGGCGAACGTCTCCACGGAGATCGGTCGGCCGTGCCGGGCGCGCATGCCGTTGCGCTCGCAGTACGCGGCGAGGCCGTAGCGGCGCCGCGGGTCGGAGAGGTTCGACGCCCAGGGCTCCGACTTCAGGAACATGCCGCGCGGCATGTGGTCGCGCCAGGACGCCATGGGTCTGCCGAAGACGCGTACGTCGAGTCCGGCGTCGGCGGCGTGTGACGCGATGGAGAGCCCGTAGGGGCCGGCTCCGACAACCAACAGGTCATACATCAGCAACTGCTCGCTCTCTCGTCGTCGATACGGGCGTCCTCGGCACGGCCCGAGCCGTCGGGCGCGCCCGCCTGGCGCACCATCCGCACCCGCACCTCCTCCCCCGGCGGCCCGGTGGGGCGAACCGTCCGCCGCAGCCGTCCGAGGAGCCGTCGCGTCACGTGCCGGCACCACAGCACCCACATGGCGAGCGCGGGAGCCATGTCGTCCTGGGCGTGCCAGGCCAGCTCCCGGCGGTGTGAGGCGGTGGAGGTCGGCCCCGCCGTCAGCAGGACGCGCAGCGCGGCCAGCGGGGAGTAGTTCTCCACGACGAACGCGCGGCCCGGGAGGACGGCGGCTGCCGGCAGCGGGCGGTGCGTCATGTCCAGGTGCTGGGCCCGCACCACGTCCAGGTCGGCGCCGTCGGCGAACAGCCGGAACTGGGCGCCTGGCCGCGGGTTGAAGTCGAGCAGGCAGTGTTCGCCGGTCGCGGAGTCCACCCGGAAGTCGAGGTCGAAGATGCCCCGGTAGCCCAGCGTGTCGACCAGCCGGTCCACGTCGGCCCGCAGGCCCGGCTCAGGCGTCCACTCGCCCACCGCCGTCAGGCCCGCCCCGCGTGGCCAGGAGCGGTGCTTGCGGCCGGAGCCGCCGCCGCGGACGACCCCCGCCCGGTCGGCGTACCCGTGGACGAACCAGTCGCGGCCGGGGCCGTCCGGCAGGAAGGCCTGGAGCAGGAGCCGGCTGCCGGCCTCCTCGCTGCGCCGGTAGAGCTCCTGGGCCTCACTCGCCGACCTCACGAGGACCGTGCTGCGCAGCCCCGTCCCGGCGGGGAGCAGCCACGGGCGGCTCCACTTCGCCACCAAGGGAAGGCCCAACTGACGTACGGCTGCGGCTGTCTGGGCCATGGACTCCGGCAGGAGCGTCTCCGGGTGCGGGATGCCGGTCGCGGCGCACACCTGGGCAAGCGTCGCCTTGTCCGCCACGCGTTCCGCGAGTCCGCTCGCCTGGTCCGGCAGGAGATAGACGTCGGACAATTCCCTCTGCAGCCGCCCGATCGCGAGGGCCCCCGCGTCGTCCATCGGAATGAGGACGGACGGCCGGGCCACCCGGTGGGCAATGCGGCGCAGTACGGTGGCGATTTCCTGGAGCGACGCTCCCGGCGGCGGCGGAGGGTGCGTCTGGTGCAGATACCGCGATCTGCGCACCGGGCTCTCCGCGGAATCCGCCGCCGCTACGTGAACCTCCACTCCCGCGCGGCCCAGCGACCGAACCGCTCCGAGTGTGCCGTGATGAAAGGGATTCCGGTCGATCCGCAGCAGAACGGCGGGGACCCGGGTGTCAAGAGTTAGCACGGCCAAATCCTCTCAATTCGATCCCCCATGCGAGCGATGGGCACGCCCAGAGGATTAGGGGCTCGATTGGCGCAATAGAAATACATATGACTGAGTGTCAGTGGATGGAGGCGCAGCATGAGGAGCGGCCATGGCTTTGCAGAGACGCCGGATCACCAGTAGACGGATGGCATTCATTGCCACCGGAATCGTCGTATCGGCAGCGCTCGCCGTCGGACCTGGCCAGGCGTGGGGAGCGGGGCAGGAGCCCGATCCACCGGTGAGCCTGCCCGGCCTGCCGACGACGGCACCCGCCCCGTCCCCCTCCGCTGCCACCCCGGCCGCCCCTGCCGAGTCGGCCGCCCCTGCTGTCCCTGGCCGCGAGAACCCCGCGTTCGGCGCCTACCTCACCTACGGGCCCCAGGGCGTGGAGCGCATGGCGGAGCTCAGCAGATGGCTGGGCGGCGCCGAGCTGCGCGTGGGGCACACCTACCTGCCGGGCGACCGGTGGAGCAACATCGAGGGGGCGCCGAACTTCCTCGAGAGCTGGGCTCAGTGGCGGCGCGAGAAGGCCGACCGGCTCTTCGTGCTCAACGTCCCCATGATGGAGCGCAACGAAGAGGGCGTCGGCGACTCCGAGGTCCGCTCGCTGCTGCGCCGGGGCGCCGCGGGCGAGTTCGACAAGCATTACCGGACCCTCGCCGAACGGCTGGTGAAGCTGCGGGTTCCGGACACCGTGGTGGTGCTCGGCTGGGAAATGAACGGCATCACGTACACCCATCGATGTGGTCCCGACCCGGAGGCCTGGAAGAAGTACTGGAAGCGCATCGTCACGACGATGCGTTCGGTGCCGGGCCAGAAGTTCAAGTTCGACTTCGCGCCGAACAGGGGCCGGGACGCCGTTCCCTGGACCGAGTGCTATCCGGGCGACGATGTCGTGGACGTCATCGGCATGGACTCGTACGACCAGCCGGCGGGCACTGATTTCGCCGAGCAGGTCAGCGAACCGTACGGCCTGAAAAAGCACGTGGAATTCGCGAAGGCCCACGGCAAGGAGATCTCCTATCCGGAGTGGGGTCTTTTCCGCAACGGCGACAACGAGGAGTACATGCGGAAAATGCTCGCCTGGATGGACGAGCACAAACCGCTCTACAACACCGTCACCGACTACTGCCCGCACGGCGTGTGGCAGTGCGACGACAATCCCAAGTCGTCCAAGGCCTACCGGTCCCTGCTCTTCGGCCGTACGGACACCGGGCCGACCGCACCGGAGCCGACGCAGCCGACCACGCCCACGACGCCGCCGAACTGTTCGCCGCTGAACCTGGGCGAATGGGTCGAGCACTGGCTGGGCGGCAAGCTGTGCATGCGCCTGGACTGGTACAAGAGGCGCTGATCAGGACCGTTCCCGGCCTTCCCGGCGTTCTCTGCGCCCCCGCAGGAACTCCTTGCCCCGGCTGCGGGCCGCCGCGTCCCACGCGGCGGCCCGCAGCACGGGAGCGGTGCGCCGGCGGGCGAGCAGCAGCCGGTGGTTGGTGACCGCGACGGGGCGCCAGTGGTGCTTGTACGGCTCGTTGCCGCGCAGGAGGCTCAGGACCCGGCTCCGGTCGCCCTCGGCGTGCTCGGTGCAGGCGTTCAGGAGCATCGTCGCCACGTCCACCTTGCGTTCCCGCAGTTGTGGATGCGCCCCGTAGAGGTAGCCGCCGACCAGATGGGGCGAGAGCAGGGTCAGATCGGCGGCCACCACGGCGTCGTCGAGCCGGAACTCGGTGACCACCGCGTCCCCCGCCCTGACCATGAGCCCCACCGACCTGATCAGGTGCTCGGAGAACCGCGGCTGGAGATGCTCGGACGTCACCTTCCGCCCCTGCCACTGGAGTTGGTGCAGGCGCAGGAGTGTGCGCACCGACGCGTCCACCTCGTCGTGCCGTACGATCCGGCGCTCGACGCCCAGCGCGTCCATCTTCCGGATCTTGGCGCGCGCCCGCTGGGCCCGCGGTGCGGGCAGCCGCCCGAGCAGCTCCTCCATCGACGCCGCGGGCAGCTCGAGGCAGAGCGAGTCCGCGAGGCGTAGCCGGGGCCCGCGCCAGTGCTCGTAGATGCGCTCCACGGCGGCTCCGGACCGGACCTCGCGGAAGTCGATCAGGGCGCTGCGGGCCAGTTTCGCCAGGCCGCCGGCCAGGGCGTCGGCGGCCTCGTCGGCGCACGCGTCGTCGAGCAGGACGTCGGTGAAGTCGGAGATCGCGCCGCCCAGCGGCACGAGCGCCGGGAGCGGGACGTACGCGCGCATCAGCGGCGCCGCCGCGACGAGCTCGCCGCCCCTGCGCACGAGGACCACGCGCAGTCGCCCGCTCATGCCGTAGGAGAGCCACCACGAGTGCAGCCACGCGTGGCTCTGGAACGGCGTCGCCGTCCGGCACCTGCGGTGCAGCCGGGCCCAGGCCGCCGCCAGGCTCCCGAACTCGCCTTCGTCCGTGCAGACTTCGACGGACAGGGCGCTGTCGGCCACCCCCATCACCTGTCCCGGCCACGGTCGGCGGACTGCGCGGGACCCGGCACCGAAGCCGCCTCCGTGTCCTCGACGGACTCGACGGACTCGACGGACTCGACGGACTCACCGCGCCGGGGGCGCACCAGGAGGGCGAGCCCGCCGAGCAGGCCGCCCGCGCAGCCGCCCACCAGGGCGGTCATGGGCGCCGCGGCCGAGGCGGGTTCCGCGGGCTTGACCGCGCGGGAGAGCTGCAGGAGGCGCACCTGGGTGCTGTCCTTGGTGTGGTTCGCGTTGCTGGTCAGGGAGCGTGACACCGCGTTGGCGATGTCGGCCGCCTTGCCGGGCTTGGCCGCGGTCGCCGAGATGGAGATCATCGGGGCGTCGGGCGACGTGGCCGCCTGCACGCTCTCGCGCAGCGTCTGCGGCGAGACGCCCGACTCCACCTGGGCGTCGCCGAGCACCGCGACCTGGGTGGCGACCCGGCCGTACGCGGTGGCGAAGCCCAGCGCGGCGGTGGGGTCGGAGCCCTTCTCCGGCACGGCGATCACATAGCTCGTCGCGGTGTACTCCGGTGTCTTCACCGCGCCGTACAGGCCGCCGGTCAGGGCGCCGAGTACGGCACCAGCCGGCAGCAGCCACCACGCGGGCAGTCGCTTCACGCGGGCCAGCATCGGGGCCGGGAGACCGGCCGGGCGGTGCCGCCTGCTGAGGGTATCGGTCATCAGGAACTCACTCTCGGGGTCGAGCCGGAGGCAGCTGCCTCGTAGACGTGCATCAGCTGTGCGGCGCTGCGGGTGATGCTGTAGTGGTGCGCGGCCTGAAGGGCGAGGCGCCGCCGCGGCCCCGCCGACCGGACCCGCAGCAGCGCCCGCGCGAAGGAGTCCGGGTCGCCGGTGACGCGCTCGGCGCCGGTGGCCGCGCCCGGCGGGAGGTCCTCGATGGCGGGGCAGCTGACGTAGAGCACCGGCAGACCGGCGGCGAGCCCCTCCACGACGGCAAGGCCGAAGGCCTCCTCGGGCGACGGTGACGCGAGGACGTCCATGGCGCCGAGGAGCGCCGGCAGGTCGGTCTCCTCGGCGGACAGATGAGGCCGCTCCCCCGCGAACAACACCCGGTCGGCGACGCCCAGTTGGCCCGCGACGGAGCGCAGCCTCTCCTCGTCGGGCCCGCCGCCGACCAGCAGCACGTGGACGTCACGCGGCAGCGCGGCCAGGGCGTGCAGCAGGACGTCGAACCGCTTGCCCGCGGCGAGGCGCCCCACCCCGCCGACCACGAACGCCTCGTCGGGAAGCCCCAGTTGGCGGCGCGCGGCGACCCTGGCCCGCGGGTCGAAGCGGAACCGCTCCATATCGATGCCGTTCGGTACGACGTGGATGCGCTGCCGGGGCACCCCCCACCGCCTGAGCCGCTCGGCGACGGACGGGGAGACCGCCACCGTGGCCCGCCCCAGGCGCTCACCGGTCAGGTACAGCGCGCGGACGCCCGCGGTCAGCGGCCGACCCTCCATCTGCGAGTCGCCGAGGGAGTGTTCGGTGGCGACGACGGCGCGCGTCCCCGCCAGGCGGGCGGCGATGCGTCCGTACAGGCAGGCGCGGAAGAGGTGGGTGTGCACGAGGTCGTACCCGCCGCCGCGGATGACCTTCGCGAGCCGGGGCACGGCGCCCACGTCACGGTTGCCGGACATGCCCAGGTGGATGACGCGCACTCCGTCGGCCGTGAGGCCTTCGGCGACCGGGCCCGGGTTGGTGAGGGTGACGACGTCACAGGTGGCGGGCAAGTGGCGCAGAAGCAGGCGCAGTTGCTGCTCGGCGCCGCCGACCCCGAGGCCGGTGATGATGTGCAGGGCCCTCATTCGGCCACCGCCGGTGCACGGACCGTGCGGCGGCGCAGCCGGGCGAGCCGCAGCTTCAGCTGGAGCCGCAGGGCGGTGTCCTCCTGCCCGATGTGGACGCGCGGCAGGGCGTGGAGGCCGGTCAGGGGGCCCGGGGAGATCGCGCACGCGTAGCGGTAGCCGGCCGCTCGTACGGACTCGACGACGCGCGGGTCGACGGTGCCGTACGGATAGCAGAAGCCCTCCACCTCGCGGCCGACGAGGTCGGACAGCGCGACCCGGCTGCCGCTGGTCTCCTGCCACAGCAGCCGGTCGTCCGCCCGGGTGAGGTCGACGTGGGTCAGGCCGTGCGAGGCGACCTCCATGCCCTCGGCGGCGATGTGGCGGATGCCGGCCGCGTCGAGCAGCGGTTTGCGCGGGCCCAGCGGATCCCAGGCGTTGTCGCCCGCGAGGCGGCCGGGGAGCACGAAGACGGTGGCGTCGAAGTCGTAGCGGTGCAGGAGCGGCAGGGCGTGGTCGATGAAGTCGGTGTAGCCGTCGTCGAAGGTGAGGCCGACCAGGCCGCGTCCCTCGCCGCGGGAGCGCGCCGTGAGGAGCCGCGTCATGCTCACGCCGCGCAGGCCCTGGCGGCGCAGCCAGCGCAGTTGGGCCGCGAGGCGTTCGGGCGTGACGGTGATTTTGTAGGGGTCGTCCGCGCAGTTGTCCACGGAGTGGTACATCGCCACCCACGTCGGCGCTTCGGGCAGCCAGTGCCGCGGGCGCCTCGAACGTGGGGTCTCACCAAGGGCTGTGTCAACGGACATGCGCGAGCTTTCGTGTGGCGGATGTGACGGAACGGACGACGGGCTCGAAGGCCCGTGCCTTCAGGGCCCAGAGCACGAGCGCGAAGACGGCGGCGACGGCCGCGGAACCGACGGCGAAGCCGGCGAGCGGCGAATCGACGCGGCTCGCGAAGGCACCGCCGAACCCGGTGGCGCACACCATCGCGGCCACCGGCTTGGCCAGTTCGCCGAGCACGCCGCGGACCCGGATCGGCACATTGCGCGGGCCCATCCCGCACAGCAGCACGAAGGCCGTGACGCTGATCCCCGCCGCGTTGGCGAGTGCGATGCCGCGTACGCCCCACAGGTCCACGGTCCAGCTGCCGATCGCGGCGGTGGCGGTCACCCCGACCGCCATCGCGCCCAGCGGGAACCACGTGGCGCGCCCGCCGGAGAAGTAGGAGCGGACGAGCGCGCCCACCAGCGTGTGGCCCAGGAGCCCCAGGGCGTACACGCGCATCACGGCCGCCGTGGCGACGGCGTCGTCCGCGGTGAACGCGCCCCGCTGGAAGAGGAGTTGGATGAGCTGCGGCGCGCAGGCGATGACCACGGCGGTGCCGAGCAGGACCACGCAGCCGGCCAGCCCCAGGTCCCGCTCGACGCGCGACCTGGCGCGCTTGACGTCGCCTTCGGCCAGGGCCCGCGCGACGACGGGGAGCGTGACCGTGCACAGCATCAGGGAGAGGATCATCGGCACCTGCGCCACTTTTTGCGCGTAGTTGAGGTGCGAGATGGCCCCCGACGGCAGCGAGGACGCGAGGAAGCGCTCGATGAGCACCTGCGACTGCCGGCACAGCGCGAACAGCAGCACCGTGGCGACCACGGCCCTGCCCATCAGCGCCGGGGCCGAGGGACCCGGCTCGCTCTCGTTCGGCGCGTCCGCGGTGTCTCGGGTGAGCCGGCGCCACAGCGAGGGTGCCTGGACGAGCACCATGAGTACGCCGCCGACCGCGACGCCCAGGGCCGCCGCCCGGACGCCGTAGCGGGGGGCGAGGACGAACACCGCGGTGATGATGCCGATGTTGTAGAAGACGTAGATGGCGGCGGGGGCCACGAACCGGCGGTGGGCGCGCAGGGCGGCGCTGCAGTACCCGGCGAGGCCGAACGTGAAGACGCAGGTGGCGGTGAGGAGCGTGCAGTCCACGGCGAGGCGCGGGTCGGGCAGGCCCGGCGCGAGGACCTCCACCAGGACCGGCGCCCCCAGCATGAGGAGCAGCGCGACGACCCCGGATGCCAGCATCAGGCGGGGCAGCGACGCGGCCACGAGGGCGCGGACGGGGTCGCGGCGGGCACCTCGTCCACGGCGGGCGAGCGCCATGCTGAACGCCGGTACGAGGGCGAAGGCGAGGCCGTCCTCGATGAGCAGCGTGGTGGCCACCTCGGGGACGGTCCACGCGACGAGGAAGGCGTCGGTCTCGGAGCCCGCCCCGAAGAAGTGGGCGAGCGCCTGGTCGCGTACGAGCCCGAGCACCGCTCCGGCCACGGTGAGGGCCGCGGTGATCAGCGCGGCCTTGGCGAGAAAGCTGCTGGAGGGGTCGGAGCCCTCGGCGGGCTCGGCCTCGGTGGTCCCGGTGGCGGGGGCGGGCACCTTGCCGGCGGGTCCCGCGTCCACGGAGTGGGTCGTGGAGGTCATCGCGGGACCTCCCCCGGCATCGACGCCGACAGGGCACGGCCGGACAGCGCCCACCAGGCCACGAGGCCGAGGACCACGGCCATGAGCACCGTCGTGGGCCCGCCGATGTCGGCGTACGCGAAGTCCACCAGCTGCCAGACGAGGAGGCCGCACGCGACGAGCGCGCAGTCCATGCCCGCGCTCCCGCGTGCGCGGTTCAGCCGCCGCAGGCCGAGCAGCAGGAACGCCGCCCAACTGCCGACCAGCGTGCACAGGCCGAGCAGCCCCTGCTCGCCGAGGACGAGCAGGTACATGTTGTGCGGCGAGAGCAGCGGCTGCCTGCTGAACGCGGCGCCCGCCCCCGCGGTGTCGCTGGCCGAGGAGAGGGCCAGCGACGCGTGGCTGTCGCGGTGGTCGGGGAAGGCCTTGAGCCCCACGCCCGCCACGGGCTCGTCGCGCCACATGTCCACCGCGGCGGCCCACATGGTGTACCGGTCGGTGACCGACTGGTCGGGGGCGTCGGTCACCTGCGTGATGCTGGTGATCCGCTCCTGCAGCATCTGGGTGCCGATCCCGAACCCGCCCACGAGGACCACGGCGGCCGCGGCCACCACCGCCAGGACCCGCAGCGCGCGCCGCACCCCCGCGAGCCCCAGCAGCGCACCGCACGCCACGACGGTGGCGATCCAGGCGCCGCGGCTGAAGGAGAGCGCGAGCGGAACGATCAGGAGCAGTGCGCAGACCAGCGCGATCCGGCGCTGCTTCAACCCTGTCTGACGCCGCGTCGGGGAGGGCGGGCCGAGCGCGAGCGCGACCGCGCACACCAGGCCGTACGAGACGACGGTCGACATTCCCATGACGTCCGACGCGCCGAAGGTGCCCACCGCCCGGACGTCCGAGCCCATGTAGCTGGCGCCCGTCCCGGTGACGTACTGGTAGACGCCGACCGAGCCCTGGAAGAGGGCGAGCCCGATGAGGGACCAGGCCACCAGGCGGAAGTCACGGCGGTCGCGGACGAGCATCAGGACCGCGGCCGGTACGAGGACGAAGATCTGCAGGTAGCGCACCAGGCCGGTCGCCCCGGCCGACGCGGTGCTCGCGCCGACCGCCGCGACCGCGATGCCGATCACCGGAAGCCCGAGCACGACGGCGGCGGTCCGGGTCAGCGGCCGACGGGCCCCGCGCACGGTGCGGGCCACGCACCAGAGCACCACCAGGGCGGAAGCGGCGTCGGCGGCCGTGCCGCCCCCGGAACCGCCGGAGCCCCCGTCCCCCGGCGGCGCAGGGAGCGCGAGCAGGGCGACCAGGGCCATGACGGGCAGGACGGGTCCGGCACCGCGGAGTGCCGAGGAGAGCGCCGCGGCCGGTGAACCGGCCGGGAACAGCGTGATCGAGGCACCGTTCACCCGGGTCAGCTCCCTGTCGGACGGACGAGGGACGCGGCGGTGCGCAGCAGGATGCAGAGGTCCTGCCAGAACGACCAGCTGTCGATGTAGGCGTTGTCGAAGCGGCACCGGTCCTCGATCGATGTGTCGCCCCTCAGCCCCTGGATCTGGGCGAGTCCGGTGATACCGGTCGGCATCCGGTGGCGCTCCGCGTAGCCGGGGTACGTCTGGCTGAACTTGCCGACGAAATAGGGGCGTTCGGGGCGCGGGCCGACCAGGCTCATGTCGCCCCGCAGGACGTTCCACAGCTGGGGCAGCTCGTCGAGCGACGTACGGCGCAGGAACTGGCAGAACCGGCTCATGTGCTGTTCGCCCGCGACGGTCCACCGGGTCGCTGCCTCGTGCGGGTCGGCGGGACGGTGCGTGCGGAACTTCAGCAGGGTGAACGGCCGTCCGTCCCTGCCGATGCGCTCCTGACGGAAGATCACCCCGGGTCCGTCGGTGGCCCGCAGGACGGCGGCGCACGCCAGGAGCACGGGGCTGATCAGCAGCAGGAGGATCCCCGATGTCATGACGTCCAGGGCGCGCTTGCTGAGGCTGAAGTGCCGGCGGCTCGCGGGCACGAGCGAGCGGCAGGGGAACCCCGCGAGCCGCCCGGTCCTGCTCTGTCTCCCCGGCACGTCGTAGCCCGGTGGCTGCGTCGCGTCGATCGCCCATACGTCGCAGCCGGAGCCGCTGAGCGCGCGCAGCCACCCGATCTGCTCAGGGCCCGGCGTCGGCCCGACGACCAGGACGGTGCGTACGGCGTTCTGGATGACCGCGCGGCGCAGCTCCTCCATCGTGGAGAGCACCGGCAGTTCGGCGGCCCCCTCCGGCTCCGCGCGCTCGGCGGGCGCTTCGCCCACGATGCCCACGGGACGCACCCCGGCCTGCGGATGGCGGAGCACCGCCTCCGCGACGCGCCGCGCGACGGCTCCGGAGCCGATCACCAGGGCCGGGCGCGGCTGGCGCAGCGTCGCTCTGCGCGCCCACCAGTACAGGGAGCCGCGGCCCGCGCAGCACAGCACGCTCTGGAGCGCGGCCGCCGTGCACAAGGTGGTGAGGGAGAGCGGGCTCAGGACGGAGAGGCTCGCGGCGACAAGGCCTACGGCGCACCAGCTCACCATGGCCTGCCAGGCGAGCGACGGCAGTTCGTCGAGGGCGGAGGGCACGGCGAGCGGGCGGTAGAGCGCGGCGCGCGCGTTCAGGCCGGTCACGGCGGCCAGGAGCAGGCCCACGAGCAGGGGGTGGCGCTGCGGATCGGTGAGCAGCACGGTGCCGAGCAGGGCCGCGCTGCAGTCGACGGCGACCAGGGGGAGGGCCGACGAGCGGCGCGCCGAAACCCCCCACTTGATGCTCGTCCTGAGGCCGCCCCTGGCCCTGCGGGGAGGGATGACCGAGGCGGTGGCGGTGGCATGGTCGGCCGCCCGTGGCTGCGCGGCAGGGGCGACGGTTCGTTCCGCACTCACGGGTTGCTGGACTCCCTGCACTTGATGGGCCCCACGCCCAGTAGCTCGCGGTACACGGCCGCGACAGCGTCCGTGGTGTGCCGCACATCGTGGGTGTTCAGGACGTGGCGGTGCGCTGCACGGCCGAGGGATTCACGAAGGGGCGGATCGCCGAGCAGCCCGACGAGGGCTCGCGCCAGTGCCTGCGGGTCCTCCGCGGGAACAAGGCCGTGGGGCACGAGTCCGGGCGGCAGGCTCTCGCGCGCACCGTCCACGTCGGTGACCACCACGGGACGGGCACAGGCCATCGCCTCGAGAGGTACGAGTGCCATGCCCTCCCAGCGGGACGGCAGGACCACGATGTCGGCAGCCTGGTACCAGGGGGTGGCGTCCTGGACGGCTCCGACGAACCGCACGGACGCGGGCGCCCGCTCGCGCAGACCGGCCGCGTCGGGTCCGTCCCCGACGAGGACGAGGCGGGCGAGCGGCATCCGCCCGGCGACCGCGGCCCAGGCCCGCAGCAGGACGTCCTGACCCTTCTGCCGGCACAGCCGCCCCACGCACACCACCAAGGGCGCCTGCTCGGAGAGGTCGAGCGCGGTCCGCGCGGCCTGCGCGGCCACGGGCCGGAAGCGTTCGACGTCGACTCCGTTGGGGATCACGGACCACCGCGCGTCGATCCCGGACCGCTGCCCGGTGAGCCGCTCCGCCTCGCTGACGCAGACCACGTGCGTGGCCCAGCGCGCCCCGAAGCGCTCCCAGCGCAGGGCGAGGCGGGCGGTCGTGCCGCCGACGGCCTCGAAGGACCAGGCGTGCGGCTGGAACACCGTGGGGACCTTGCCGCGCAGGGCGAGCCGGGCGGCGAGCCCGGCCTTGGCGCTGTGCGCGTGCACGATGTCGGGCCGCAGTTCGTCGACGATGCGGGCGAGGCGCCGCACCTCGTCCGGCAGCCCCGGTCCCGGGGAGCGGGCCGCCGCCCACCCGTGGAAGCCGCTGCCCAGGCCGCGCACGGCGTCCGGCAGACGGCCGCTGTCCGGACACGCCACGTCGACCCGCATCCCGCTGGACAGCTGGGACTTCACCAGGTCGGTGACCACGCGTGCCACTCCGCCGTCGACGGGCTGCGCGACGTGGAGGACGTGTCGCCGGGGGTCTGTTGATGACAGTTGCATGCACGGCGCCTTGCTCAGGGGGAAGGTGGTGCTACCGCTTCGCGTCGACAGCGGCGAAGAACACCCCGGCCCACGCGGACTCCCGCTGTGACGCGAGACGGATGAGCAGACCCTTCCGGTCGGCCTTGAGCCCTCCGCCGAGCCGGAAGATGTCGGAGTCGTAGCCGAGTGTGTTGGCGTAGGCGGGCGTCCTCGCGCTCTGCCTGCCCGGCTCGCTGATGGTCGAGTTCAGTACGTCACGGGCGGGGTTCGCCCGGTCGGAGAGCCGCACGGGCCTGCTCCGGTCGGTCGACACGGTGAGCGTGTCGCCGGTCGTCCCGCGGTCGCCGTTGTACGTGACCATGCCGACGCTGCCCTTCGCGCGGGCCGAAACCGGCGCGCCGCTCAGCCGCATGGCGTGGCTGCGCTTGCCCGCGCCGAAGGAGTCGAAGCCGTCCCACACGGTCAGGTGCCGCAGCGGTGCGGCCTCGTTCTCGTACGCGACGACCAGGGTCCAGCCGCCCCACGCCCCGGCCTTGGTGTGCCCCTTGGCCACGTTGACCTGCGCGACGGTGTAGAGCCCCGCGCCGCTGGCCCTGACGAGGGGCGTGACGTCGACGGATGCCTGGAAGGCGTCGGCTCCGTCGGCGGTGCGGTGCCCGACCAGGGTGTCGGCCTTCACGTTCTGGTAGCTGCCGCCGGGTTCGGCGATCAGGGCCTTGCCGTTGTCCTTGGCCGGCTTCTGCTCACCGACGCGGAGGTTGCCGCCCCAGTACAGGCGCGCGTACGACACCCGCGATCCCTTCGGGAGCCGGACCTCTCCGCGGCTGGAGTTGTAGGTGTTCGGGTCCTTGTCGACGTCGACGTAGAACATGTCGAAGTCGTTGTTGGCCGCCGCCCCGCCCCCGCGCGCGGACGGGCACGACACCGCGCGGGCGGCCATCGGCTTCCGGCAGGTGATGGCCGTGTTGGCGGCGCGGGTGATCCCGCCGTGCTGCAGCGCGTGATAGCGCTGCGCGAACTTGATGCTCGGCGCTTCGGCGGGGACGGGGGGAGCGGGCGCGGCCACGGCGGGGCCGCCCGGCGTGGCGACCACCGCGAGGGAAAAGGCGCACAGCGTCACGCGACGCAGTAGGGGGCCCAGGGATTTACGCATGACCGGCGTTGCCCTTTCGGGAAAGGTTCCGAACCAGAAGGGAGAAATTAAATGCGACAGTCACACTCGGCTCGTAACTGCTCGCATCTTGTTCTTTCAAATGGCTTCAGGAGGAGAGCAACACTAGCCGCTTTCCGCATTAATCCAGGAAGGCTGACAAGTGTGTCGGAATGGTGAAGTGCTGAACGCTCGTGACCCGCCGGGAGCACGGCTCACGGGCCCTCCGCGTTAACCCCGCGCCAGCAGATCACCCTTTTGGGCCCACAACCCTTGCGCGTGCCGTCCGTTGATCCATGGGCCGGGCACCCCGCCCTGCCGATGCATCAACTGACCAAGGAGCAACTCTCCATGTCGCGTACCGCGAAGGCCCTCGCCCTCTCCACCGTTGCCATGGCCGCTGTGGCCGGCAGCGCCGGCATCGCCGCCGCCGACGCCGGCGCCCAGGGGGCCGCCACCCACTCCCCCGGTGTCGCCTCGGGCAACGCCGTCCAGGTCCCGGTCCACATCCCGGTCAACGTCTGCGGCAACACCGTCAACGTCATCGGTCTGCTGAACCCGGCGTTCGGCAACACCTGCGTCAACAGCTGACACCTCAGCAGCACGCCCTGTGCGAAGGCCGTTCTCCCCCGAGGAGGGCGGCCTTCGTCGTTCCCGCGTGTGACCCGGGCGGCCGCCTTGCCCCAAATGGCAGTCGCTCGGTTGCGGTCGGTGTCCACCGCTTTCACGGTGAACACAAGATCCGACGCATCACCGAAGGGAACATCCATGCGCGCTCTGCCCGTACGGCGTATCGCGACCACCGTCCTGTGCGCCTCACTCCTCCTCGGGGCGGCCGGCCCCGTCATCGCAGCCGAAAACGACACTTCACACGGCGGCGTCCAGGAGGCGGCCCGCGCGCCCGTCCCCGGAGCGGACAAACTGCTCGGGCAGGCCAAGACCCTGAGCGACGCGGGCGGTGTGCTCACCCCGGTCACCGAGCTGCTCACCGCCATCCTCAAGGCGGACAAGGGTCAACTGCCCGCCGCGGAGGCCACGAAGCTCGCCGACGCGGCGAAGGCCGCCATCACGAAGGCCTCGGCCGCGGCCCCCAAGGCCCCTGCGCTGCCCGAGACCCCGGCGGCCCCCGACACCGCGGCGCTCCCGGAGACCCCGGCACTGCCCCAGGCCCCGGCGCTCCCCAAGGCGCTGTCGGACGACGACGACAAGGCGGCGGCCGACCCGAAGGCCGACGCCCTCAAGGCACTGCAGACCGCGGTCGACGGCCTGGTCAAGGCGGCCACCGGCGGCGACGCCACCGCGGTGGCCACCGCGGTTCCGACCGTGCTCACCGGCCTGGTCAACCTCGTCGCCGCCACGCTGCTCGGCGGTGGCCTGCCCGCACCCGACCTGGCCGGGCTGCCCGCCCTGCCCAAGCTCCCGACCGACGCGGCCAAGCTGCCCGCCGCCCCGTCCCTGCCCCAGGCACCCGCCCTGTCCTGAGCCTCGGTCAGCACCCGTCGCGTCGGCCTTCTCGGCCGGCGCGACGGGCTTTTCACGCGTCCATCTCATACGAGAATGAGACACCGCGTTCGTTCGGGTGGGTTCCGGGAATTTCCGCCGCACAGAGTTTCCGCAGTACACAGCGCTCGTTACCCATGGAGAAGTGAAGATCCCCTCTGGCGACCGCCCGTCGCCGAAGAAAGGAACACGATGAAGCCCCTGAAGGCTGCCGCCGTCGTTGCCGGATCCATGGTCATCGCAGGTGTCGCCGCACCCGCCTTTGCCGCCGACCTCACGCCCACCAGCCTGAACGGTGCCCTGGACACGATCGCCGGTTCGACGTCGAAGATCGACGCGGCCCCGCTGGCCACCAACGCCCTTGACACCGAGAACAAGGACTCGGTCGTCAACACCGTCTCTGGTGCCGCGGACAGCCTGCACGCGGGCGGCGGCGCCGGCAAGCTTCTCGGCGGGCTCCCCGTCTCGAAGTAGCCGTTCCCGCTTCTCCCTGACGCTCTTGAAGGCCGTACTGCCGCGAGCAAACGGCACGCAGCAGTGAGGGCCGGTTCCGCAGACGCATTCTGCGGAACCGGCCCTCGGGTCTTTCCCGGCCATTTCAGCGCTGTCGGCTTTTCCATGGCCTCAGTTCGACTGAGGGGCCCCGGAGTTCGACCGAGGCGTGCCCCGATCGTGTGATCGCGCGCCCGCACTCACCCAGTCAAGTGACAGGCGGGGCCGGGACGTCGGGACACATCGATACGGTTCCGGGATGACCTCGACATCGAGCGAAACCCGCACTTTCCGAGCCACCGATCTCGGCACCCTCACCGTGGTCTCCTGGAGTGGTGAACACCCGGGGGACGAACGGGACATGGCGTTCCTGCTCGCCTATTCGCTGGGCGACGGAAAGGGCGGTCCAGAGGCCGCGACCGAAGCCATCGAGCTTCTGCTGGAGAACACCGGACTGCCCATCGGCGGCCCCGTCGTGGAGAGTTCCCGCAACCCGAGCCTGCCCGTCACCCTCCTCGTCCAGGCCGGCCAGGCCGTCCTGAACATGCCGCACCTCAACGCCCAGTGCGTCGTACCGCCGGAGTGGCTCGCCGCGGTGGGCGAGCGGGGCCAGGCCTACTTCATGTTCACCACGCGCCCCTGGCCCGAGGCCAAGCCCGGGATCCCCGTCTCCGAGGAGGACCTCGCGGCGTTCGCGGGCGCCGAGGAGACCATGACCAACGCCGCGCACTGCCTGCTCACCCCACGAAGCCTGCGCGGCTAGGACCGGCCGCCGGCGGACCGCGACGCGGCGGGTCCCGCCGGTCGGGACGGACCGGCGGGACCCAGCGCTCTGTGACGCGGCGGTTCAGCGCATCACGTCAGAGAAGACCCAGGTGCAGGTCGGCGTCCAGCAGGTCGTGGTCGTGGTGGTGGTGCCAGCCGCAGCCGCCGTGGTCGCACGGGTGGGAGGTCGCCGCCTTCTGCGCGGGAACTGCCGCCGCCTGAGCGGTGGTTGTGAACGGGACCGCCATGGCCAGGGTCAGCGCGGCGGTCGCCGCGACGCGACGAAGCGTGATCTTCATGGGGGATCTCCTAGATCCGTTGGGGACGCGATCGACGCTAATGAGCCCCGCAGGGCCTGTCCTGCCGAGAGATGCACAACTACTGCAAAAGGGTGCCGGGCCCACCGCCCGTCCACCCGGTGAGGACCGCAGCCGATGCACACCAAGACGCCTCTGCCCGAAGCCCGCAGGCCCGAGTCCCCATCAGGGCGTACGGCGCCGCCACCCGGCGGTACCGGCGAGAGCCGTGCCTTCGCGCTGCTGTTGGTGATCACGGGTGCGGCCGGGCTGCTCGCGGCGTGGGTCATCACGCTGGACAAGTTCAAGCTGCTCGAGGACCCGGACTACACGCCGGGCTGCAGCCTCAATCCGGTGGTCTCCTGCGGCAACATCATGAAGAGCGACCAGGCGTCGGTCTTCGGCTTCCCGAACCCGATGCTGGGCATCGCCGCGTACGCCGTCGTGAT
>NZ_JBWLKL010000077.1:0-18330 GCF_059026065.1 Streptomyces sp. A18
CTCGATCACGAACCGGGAGCGGAATTCGTCGACGACCTCTTCGGTCAACGAGGGACGCTGAGCGATCAGCATGAAGTAGTGCCTCCAGTGGTTGGCGCCCGCTATTTGACGCCGTAGACACTGTGAAGGGTAACGGGTTGGACAGGCTCCCCTGGTCATCTGGGGTCGGAATCCGACACGGCGGCCCCGGGAGCCCTCCACCGGGCGAGAACAGAGGCAGGATCGTTCGCCGGCGATCATCGAACGATACGCTCCTGCGATGCGTCTGATACCCGACGAGCTGTTCCCCGAGATCGGTCACCCGTACACGACCGACGTGAGTGCGGATGGCAACTGGATCGCCGTGAGTTGTCACGCGATCGTGCGCGGCGGCCGGGGGCGGATCGTCATCTATCGGACGAGCGATCTCATCCTGTGGGACGAGATCGTGCTGGAGCACGGCATCGAAGGGCTCGCCTTTCATCCCGTCCTGCCTGTGCTTGCAGTGGGCACGGAGGACGGCGACGAGTTCGAACTCCAGGGCGGGCTGCATATCTACGAGCCGGAGACCCGGCGCCGGACCGACGTGGCCGTCGCCGGTGCCGGTGTCACCGCCCTGCGATGGCGGGACGCGCGCGGCCTGGAGGTGACGTTCGCTCGGCCGGTCGTCGACTTCGAAGACCTGGGCCGACAGACGTACACGCGGTCCGTCGCCGAGCGCGACGACTGGCATGGCGTGACCGCCGACGTGCTCGCGGCACTGGTCTCCTGGCCGCAGGTGCCGGTGGAGATCGACTGGAGCGGCATCAAAGGACCGGGCATCGACGGGCCTCAGCGATACCTTGCCGGCGCCGCCGCCGAGCGAGGCCGTGCCTGGACCAAGCGGCCCGGGACGGCCGTGGTGGAGGTGCTGAGGGACGGCCGGATGCTGGCCGTGCCGCAGAGCGGATCACTGCTGGAGTGCTGGTCCCCGGGCGGCACTCTGCAGTGGTCCGAGCCGGCGCCTGACGGGTTCCTGCAGCGCAATGGCTGTCGGCTGTACGTCGCTCCGGACCAGGAGAGTGCCTGGGCCACCGTCTTGGAGGGCGACAGCAGCCACCGGCGCACGCTGTTGCTCCGCTTCGACCTCGCCGACGGCGCCCGGCTCGCCGAGCTCCGCCTCGACTTCCCGGTCGCCATCGCTGCGCGCACGGATGGTGCCTGGGTGGCCCGCGACTCCCGGGAGCTGTTTCCCGGACCGCTCTGGCCGCCGAACGAGGGTGTCGTGCTCACGCCTTCCGGGCGGCGGCTGAGCAGCCTGGCGCTGGGGGAGAGCGACAGTTCCTACGATTTTCCGGTGCGACGCTCGCCCCATCTGCTGTTCCTCTACGGCGTCGGTGGCGGGGACGTGCGGACGGAAGCGTTGGAGAAGTGGGTCGTGCGGGCGGACCCCAACGGGATCGAGCGGTTGTTCCCGTTCGGCTGGGACGACTACCTCGGCTCGTACCTGCGCGGCGGTCCGGCCGTGTACGTCGACGACGACGCCGGGCCAGGGCTCGTCCACACGTGTACGGCGCCCGACGGCAGCCACCTCGTACGTCGCGCGTACCCGGGCGGTGCTGTGGTCTGGGCGCACCGCTTCGATGCGTCGATTGCCGGGGTCGACGTCCACGGCGGGCTCGTGCACGCCGTGACCGGTGCTTGCGAGCTGCTCACGCTGCGCGCGGCGGAAGGCACGGTGGTGCGGCGGAAGACGCTCGACATCGGCGGGCACGTCTACACCCCGACGTGCCTGAGCGCCGGTCCGGACGGTGACCTGGTGATCGGCACGGTGGAGGGGCGGCTGATCAAGACGCGGGCACCTTCGGCGCCCCGCCTCGATTGATCTGACCTCGATTGACGCACCATCAGCGTCGACAGCCACTGATGCGGTCTCCTCTCCCTTGCCTCAACTCCTGTACCCAGAGAGCCGGTTGTGGCGCGAGGTGCGTGGGACTTGTGAAGAGTTCGCGCATGATTCTTGGGGTCCGGTCACGGGAGCGGAAAACTCAGGGGGCTCACTCGGCGTTTCGAACTGGTCGGGCGCCGCCCCAAGTGATGGGAGACCGATCAACGATGTTCACTCTGGTACGGAGCAGAGTGCGGACGGCCGCGCTCGCGCTCTCGGCCGCCGCGGCCCTCGCCTTCGGCACGACCGCTGCGACCGGCGCGGCAGCGGCCCCCGCTCCCGCTCCCGCTCCCGCGAAACAGGGACCGACCTCGGTGGCGTACGTCGAGGTGAACAACAACAGCATGCTGAACGTCGGCAAATACAGCCTCGCCAACGGCGGCGGCAACGCCTTCGACGTCGCCGTGATCTTCGCAGCGAACATCAACTACGACACGGACACGAAGTCGGCGTATCTGCACTTCAACGAGAACGTGCAGCGCGTCCTCGACAACGCCGCCACGCAGATACGGCCGTTGCAGGAGAAGGGCATCAAGGTCGTCCTCTCGGTGCTCGGCAACCACCAGGGTGCGGGCTTCGCCAACTTCCCGTCCCAGCAAGCGGCTTCGGGGTTCGCGAAGCAACTGTCGGACACCGTGACCAAGTACGGCCTCGACGGCATCGACTTCGACGACGAGTACGCCGAGTACGGCAACAACGGCACGGGCCAGCCCAACGCCAGCTCGTTCGTGCACCTGGTGACGGCGCTGCGCGCGAACATGCCGGACAAGATCATCAGCCTCTACAACATCGGCCCGGCCGCGTCCCGTCTCTCCTACGGCGGCGTCGACATCTCGTCCAAGTTCGACTACGCCTGGAACCCGTACTACGGCACCTGGCAGGTTCCGGGCATCGCACTGCCCAAGTCGAAGTTGTCGCCGGCCGCCGTCGAGATCGGCCGGACCTCGCAGAGCACGGCCGCCGACCTCGCCCGCCGCACCGTCAGTGAGGGGTACGGCGTCTATCTGACGTACAACCTCGACGGAACGGACCGCAGCGCCGATGTCTCGGCCTTCACCAGGGAGTTGTACGGCAGTGACGCCGTCTACACGCCGTAGGGCGACGACCGGACGCGTCAGCGTGCGGTGCTCCGCTGGGCCTCACCGCATCCCGTAGGACCGCAGTGATCCGTACAGGCCGCGCTCGCGACAACGATGTCGGGGGCGCGGCTCTGGCTGGGCCATCGACAGGTCGCGGGTCCGATTCGTCGCCGAGCGGTTCGTCAATCCGCTGCGGCCCGGTGTCGAGCGTCTCCTTGACCGACTGGTCGCCGCCGGCCGGATCCGTCCTCTCCCCTACGCCACGCTGCATTACCTGGTCACCAATGGGGGCTGCGGCCGGTTCGCCTTGCCCGTCGAGGGCGCGCATTGCCAGAAGCGGCCGTTCCGACCACTCCGGCTGAGCTGCAAGAGCACGCCGTGACGGACGCGCCCCCAGCGGTGGTGCGGATGAGAACAGGATCTGTGCGGGGACGTGGTGGGCGGGCTCCGTGAAAGTGAGCCTTTGCCTTGAAAATCGAACATGTGGTCTATTCGGGGGTATGGATCGTGTCCACTTCCCCAGCGACCTTCTGAGCGATCAGATCGCTTGGTACCTCACCTACGACGAACTTGCCGACGCACCGGCCGGGTCGCAGACCGCCGCGCGCCGCCGCCTGCTGGCGCTGTCCCGCCGCATCGCAGGGCATCCCTTCTGGCGAACGTCTGCTGGGACGCCGGCTGCCCGGGTGGCCCTCAAGGAGATCGCCCGCGCTCAGACCGGATCGGACTCGTGACGCGCGCCGTGTGAAATCCGCTTCGGCGAGGAGTCCTCGGGTCGCGGCGCGGGCGCGCGTCGACGTCGGCGGGCCGCCACGCGGGCTGCCGGAGTGCAACCTCGCGTGGACAAGCCCGCCGATGGGTTACGCGCTCGTTCGTGCCGTGCGGCCGATGAGTTTTCCCGGGCCCTGGTCGGGGCGGGCGGGTCAGCGCAGTCCGGCGAAGAGGTCGTTCTCGGGGATGGCGGCGCCGGTGGTGTCCTGGACGCGCACGAAGGTCTCCATGCCCATCAACTCGCCGAACCTGTCCTTCCCCATCTTGAGGAAGAAGATGTTCTCGCCCTGACTGGCGTGCGCGGCCAGGGAGTCGAACTTCTGGCTGCTGAAGGCGGTGGTGTCCACCCACGTGGTGATCTCGTCGTCGGGGAGTCCGATCTCGGCCATCGCGGCGGTCTCGGCAGGGTCCGGCTCCGGCATGTCCTCATGGAACTCGCGCATGATCTCCCCGAACCGCTGCATCCCCGAGCGGGGCATCGTCGTCCAGTACACCTTCGGCGTCAGCCCGGTCATCTCCAGCGCCGCCATCGTGATGCGGTGCGCCTGGATGTGGTCGGGGTGGCCGTAGAAGCCGTTCTCGTCGTAGGTGACGACCACATCGGGCTGGTAGTGCCGCATGAGTTCCGCGAGCCGTGCGGCGCCTTCCTCCACGGGCGTCTGCCAGAAGGATCCGGGGGCGTCATTGCTCGGCCAGCCGATCATCCCGGAGTCGGCATAGTCCAGCGTCTCCAGATCGCTGATCTTCAGGACATCACAGCTCGCCTGAAGTTCCTGACGGCGCATCAAGGCGACGGCGGCCGGATCGTGGCCGGGCTCACCCGGCTTGACACCCCCCGGTCCGTCACCGCAACCGCCGTCGGTACACGTCACGAGCACCGTGCGAATGCCTTCCGCGGCGTACTGAGCGAGAACCCCTCCCGTTCCGGTGGCTTCGTCGTCGGGGTGCGCGTGCACTGCCATGAGGGTCAAGGGCCGGTCAGTCATCAAGCAGTCCTTCTGTAGAAACAAGACCTCGGTCCGAGTGCGCGGTGGGCATACCGCGATCCCGGGGGCCCGGAGCCTGGCGGGGCGGACGACCCTGTGGTCTCCGTGTTCCCCGCCCGTGCGGCTCCGGTCCCTCGGTCGATGCAACCGTCCCGACCGGACCGGCTGTTCCCGGCGCTGCTGATCGGTCTTCTTCCGCTCTGGATTTCCGTCCGGCCTGTCACGCGCTCTCGGCACGACGAGGAGGCGCTGCGGGGCTGACCCCTGACGGCGATACCCGTGCTGAAAGGATGTCAGCAGGGGGGATGCTCGGCGGCCACGAGTGATGGCGTTACCGCGAGCCCTTACGCCGGTTCGACAGGGAGCCACAGTTCGCAGGTCGCCGTGCTGAAGTCATCCGCACGATCGAGGACCGCCACGAGTGAGGGACCTGGACGCAGACGCCAGGGGTTGGAAGGGAACCACTCGGTCGCGGTCGCGGCCCAGGTCGTCTGCAGGGCCTGCGGATGCGGTCCGGTGGTGCGGAAGACCGCCCACCTGCCGGCCGGAACGTCAATGGCATCGAGATCCTCGGGGGCCGATGTGTCTCGGGAGACGGCGACCCCGTGCAGGTAGGTCAGTTCGCTGCCCTCTGATCCATCGGGATCAAGGTCGTCGCAGACTTGCAGCAGGCCCCCTGGTTCGGCGTCGCTCAGGGCCTTCAGCCGCAGATGCTCCTCCTGTGGCAGGGCGGTGATGTGCTCCTGGATGTGCGGATTGATGCCCTGGTGGATGAGCGGGACCCGGGTTGCGTGTCCGACCAGCCGGAATGCGGGGCGGTCGACGAGGCGGGTGTCCATGGGGATGCTCCCTTCTACGCTCAGGCGGATCCTGAGTCGTGGTTGTGTGCGCAGGGGGCCTCCGTCGCGGCGTACGTCACGAGGGCCGGCGCCGTGGACCGCGCGGAACGCGCGTCCGAACGCCTCGGTCGAGCCGTATCCGTGCCGTACGGCGATGCTCAGCAGATCGTCCTCGCCGCGGACGACGTCGGCAGCGGCGACGGTCATGCGGCGCCGGCGCACATACTCCGACAGCGGCATGCCGGCCAACGACGAGAACATCCGGCGCAGGTGGTATTCGGTCGTGCCGAGCTTCCTGGCCAGGCCGTCGACGTCGAGGTCTTCGGCGAGGTGCTCCTCGACGCGATCGACGAGGTGGTTGAGTACCGAGATCACGAGGCCTCCTTTCGATGACAACCCTGCCGGAACAGCCCCGGGCTGTACCCGACCGCAGCGGTCCGATCCGATCATGTGCCGCGGGCCGTCGTCATGGAGCGGACGCAGGCTCATGCCGCTCGCTGGTGCTGCCCGTCGCGGAAGTGGCGGAGCACTTCGGCATCGGTGCTGCCCCGTTACGCCAGGTGGCTCTGCTCCGGGCGCCGGAGTGGAGCCGTTCTGCCATGGATGTGGACAGGCACCGCATCCAGGGACCCGACCGGTCCGGCCGTGCCCGGATCGAGGTCGACCTATGCGTGTCATATCCGCCGTCGCCACCGCGGCGCTGACCACCGCCACCGCGTTCACGATCGCCGTCCCGTCGGCGAGCGCGGGCGACCAGCGCCAGCCGTCGTTCTCCGCGACACCGGACCCGGCAAAGCCGGGGGACTCCGTGATCCTGTCGGTCTCCGGTGGGTGCGAGGCCGGGTCCGCCACCGCTCGGTCGGACGCCTTCGACCAGCCCGTCACCCTGTCGACCGGCTCGGAGGGCATCTACACGGGTACGGCGCACATCCGCTCAAGCGCCGAGGCCGGGTCGTACGACGTGGACGTGGACTGCCAGGGCGGGGAGTCGACCTACACGCTGAATGTCGCCGGTTCGGTGATGCCCAACCCGCCGCGCCCGATGCCCACGCGTGGCTCCCACGCCGGTGTCGGCGGCTCCAGCGGTGGCGGCTCCGACTGGGCGACGATCGGTCTCGGCGCGGGCCTGGTCGCGGGGGTGTGGGGTGCGGTGTGGTTCAGGACGCGGCGCCCGGACGAGCAGCGGCACACGTAGCCCGCTCGGGGATGAGACCGAGCGGTTTGCCCGTCGAGCGCTGCCGGCAGGTGCAGGCGTCGGGGCGCCAAGGGTTGCCCGGATGAGTTCCACCGCGTCCGGGCAACCCTTGGTGTGCTCGTCCCTGTGGCCGAGGCGGTGAAGGGCGCCTCGGTTGCGGCGAGCGGGCCCGGCAGGACACGCAAGGGGCGTGTGAGCACGTCCCTCACTCCGCGTGGTGCGCGTCCTGCCGGGGGCTGGGAAGGGTCAGGCGGCCGGTGCCGGGACCGGGGCGGTGATGGTGTCGGGGCCCACGGTGTCGGGGGCCGGCTTCACGTCGGGCTTGACCGGGTCGGTGTCCGGGGCCGGTTGCGGGGCGGGCTGCACGTCGTCGTCCGGCGTGGGCGTGGGCTGCGGGTCGGGCTGGACGTCGTCGTCAGGGGTCGGCTGCGGGTCCGGCGCGGCGTCGTCCGTCTTGTCCATCCAGGACTTGAGGGCGCCGCTCGGCGAGAGCGTCACGTGCATGCCGTTGTGCTCGCCGGAAGCCGTACGGCCGTTGGCGTCCAGGGAGCCGGCAGCCGTGACGGCCTGCCAGTGCGTGGGCGAGAGCTTGTAGACGCGGGCCAGGGAGCCGTCGGCGAGGGTGTCGTTGCGGACGTGCTGGCGCTTCTCGGGCTGCGGCTTCGGCTTCGGCTTGGGCTTCGCCTTGTCCATCCAGGAGGTCAGCACGCCGCTGGGGGTGAGCTTGATGTGCAGGCCGTTGTGGTTGGCGACGGCGTTCTTGCCGTTGGCGATCAGCGTGGCGCCCTTGGGGCCCGCGATGACGGCTTTGGCCTTGTTCTTGCCGAGCTTGTAGACCTTCGCGGTGGAGCCGTCACGCAGCTTCACCGTCTTGACCTTGGTCTTGGTCTTGGAGTGCGCGATGGACTCGACGACGAGGCTCGCCGGGCTGGCCGTGTGGTGGACGGTGGAGGCCACGGCACCGGACGCGGCTCCGAGACTGATGCCCGCGGTGGCGATGACGGCGATGGCAGTGGTGCGCAGGGTACGAGCGGTACGCATGATGAAGGGGGCCCTTTCGGGTCGGATACATCTGTGGGGGGTGCGTGGCCGCTTTCGTTGCGGCGACATCTACGAAGTTACGCACCTCACATCAAGGCCACACGTAAGAGATGTAACGGCGATAACGCGCATTCATCGCAAAACTGCGACTAAAGCGGCCATCATGTAGCAAAACCTTCTGTGGGGCGGCAGGAATCTGGGACCGTCGGCCACTCGGACGCCCAGCAGGTGCCGGTTCCTCGCCTGAGCGTGAGAGTGGCTCCATGACCGAAGCACTCCACGTCATCGTGTCGCCGCCCTCCCCGACCGGGGGCCGCCGTGTGCGTGTGGACGGACAGATCCTGGGCCTGGCGCACAACATCGCCGACATGGCCGAGATCCTGCGCCGGGCCGGGATGAACGGGGCCGACGCCTTCATCGTCGAGACGGCGACGTGCATCGACTGGCGGGGAGGCGGCCCCGAGGTCTGGTCCCGCGGCGCCCCGGGCGGCGGGCCCAGCACCGCCTGAGGGGGTGGTGGCGACCCAGAGCGGAAGACACTCCGGTGGGGTGTGCCTGGCGGGGTGTGCAAGCCCCTGCTTGAGTCGACACTTCCCCGCCGAGCCCCGGCGGCGGGCGTGTGTTGCGCTCGTGCTCCGGGGTCTTCTCGCCGTTCATGGTGGCGGGGGCCCGGCGCGGGATCTCGGTGCGCTTGCCGCCGTCGATCAGCAGCGTTCCCTCGTCGGTCGTGACGAGGAAGCTCTCCTTGCCCGGAATCGGTGAGGCGCAGGCGCTGCCTGGTATCGATCCGCGGCCGGCCGCGGTGGACCAACTGGTCGACGACGCGCGCAATATGGATGACGGCCTCCTGGCCGCCCGGATCGGCCCGCGCCTGGTCTGTGGGTGTGCCGATCAGCGGCTTCGTGATCCCGAAGCTATATCCACCAGCGCGGGCCGGCTCGGCCTCTGGCGTCGGCTTTCGGACGCGGGGCCTTCTCACTTCTCCGTCGCAGTCATGGTGCGGGAGCTGTTCGGTACGGTCGTAGACTTTTCGAGCAGCGTCCCGGAGTCTGTTCCCGTGGACTCGCCGCTGACCACCTATCTGCTGCCTGCTGTCCTCGCCGTGATCATGTTCGGTCTCGGACTCGGCCTGACCGTGGCCGACTTCCGCAGGATCGCGGCGTATCCCCGGCCCGTCGCCGTCGCGCTTTTCTGTCAGTTGGTGCTGCTGCCCGCGGCCTGTCTCGGGCTGGTGCTGGCCTTCGATCTGAGTCCCGCGCTGGCCGTCGGGATGATGCTGCTCGCGGCTTCTCCCGGCGGCACGATGGCCAATATCTTCAGCCACCTCTTCGGCGGCGACGTCGCCCTCAACGTCACGCTGACCGCCATCAATTCGGTCATCGCCGTCCTCACGCTGCCGATCGTCGTGAATCTCTCCCTGGACCACTTCATGACCGGTACGGACGAGGCGCTGGGCTTGCGCTTCGACAAGACGCTGCAGGTCTTCCTCATCGTGCTGGTGCCGGTCGCGGCGGGGATGTGGGTACGACACCGCCGTCCGGACTTCGCGGAGCGCTCCACGAGGATGGTCAAGGTGACGGCGGTCGTCGCTCTCGTCGGCATCATCATCGCCGCGCTTGCCGCCGAGCGGGAGAACGTGCTCGGCTATCTCGCCGACGTCGGCATCGTCGTCTTCCTCTTCGGCACCATCTCCCTCACCGTCGGCTACGGCGCGACCCGGCTGGCCCGCGGCGACCACCGGCAGTCCGTCGCCACCTGCTTCGAGATCGGCATGCACAACACCACGCTGTCGATGGCCATCGCCCTCAGCCCCTCGCTGCTGGACAGCACCCGCATGGCCATCCCCTCGGCGGTGTATGCGGTGTTGATGTTCGTCATGGCCCTGACCGCAGGCTTCCTGCTGCGCCGCATCGCCCCGGCCGAGACGGCCGCCGTCAGCGAGGGAACACCTCCGACGCCCACATCCGAGAGCGGGACGCAGAGCAAGCGGGTGGGCACACGGTGGCCACGCAGGCGGCCCGAACCCGGCCGGGAGAGGCTGTGACCCCGGCGCTCGGGTCCTCCGGCCTGCGCCAGAGCCTGCCAGCAGCCGCTGAGAACCAGAAGACCAGCGAGAACGCCAAGAATCGGTTGCGTCGGCTCAACTCGCCGGTGGCTTCAGGTCATCCGACGTAGAAGGTGGTCCCGGTTGATCAGTTGGTGCTTGAGCACCAGTCCGACGTGGACCGCCAGAGCCGTCAAGAAGAGGATCTGCGCCGAGACATGGACAACGAGCAGACCGTCGCCCGACAGCACCAGTGCGACACCAGTGGCCGGGACGGCGAACATGGCCGCGTACAAGGCAGTCTCGGTGCCGTGCGCGAGACGCCGCTCTCGGTGGCTGAGAGTCGGCGCCCACGGGGGAAGCGCCGTGGCCAGCCGCCACGCGAGCCGGACGACACCGAGGAGCACGACCGTGGCGCCGAGCACGACGTGCACGGTGAGCAGCGCATCATCGCCGAAAGGCTCGTACCCGTCCTCCGGGTCCCCGCCACGACCTCGTCCTCTGCCCGAGTCCTCGCCTCGGCCACGCCCGCGTCCCCGGCCATGGCCGCCGCTGTCCGCGTCGAGCAGGTATCCCACGGCGAACTGCGCTGCCATGGTCACGAAGACCACCCAGTGAAGCGTCTTCGTGACCGTGCCATAGCCGTGAGGACTGTTGCGCAGGTGCGATCTCATCCCTCCAACGTGCCCTCTCACGGGGTTCCCCAGTCAGCGGTGCGCCCCCCACAACCAGCGCGCGGCCGCGGTGTGATCGCCACCCGGCGGTCACCTCGCTGCACGTCCTCGATCAGCCGATGAGAGCCTCTGTGATCTGGCGGGTAGTTGCCGCAGCGACTCGGGGGTTGACGGCGGCGTAGGAGGTGTAGGCGTTCAGGCCGGTGGCCAAGGCCCAGCCGCGGCCTCGTAGCCAGGTGGCCTCATCCACGTCGAGGGCGGTGCGGAAGGCTGCCCTGCTCTCGGCCGACATCAGGGTGAAGGCGATGGTGAGGTCGCAGGCCGGGTCGCCGATGCCGAGTTCGCCGAAGTCGATGACGGCGCTGAGGCGGCCGCTGCTGGTCAGGAGGTTGCCGGTGTGGAAGTCGCCGTGGCACCAGACGGGAGGGCGACTCCATCGGGGGGCGCTCAGCGCGGCGTCCCACAGCTTCGTCATGGCGGCGGAGTCGAAGGCGTTGTCGACTTCCACGATGGCGGCTCGCGTCGCGCTGTCTCGATCGGCCAGCGGACGGGCGAGAAGGTCGTCGCATGCGTCGTCGATCAGGCCCTCAGGCGTACACCGCTGAAGAGCAGTCAGGAACTCGGCCAGTTCGTACGCGGTCTCGGATGAATCAGCCAATGCCTCAGTGGTCGCCACCTCGCCGTCCAGCCAGCGGGACACCGCCCAATGCCAGGGGTAATCGAAGCCGGGTTCGCCCACCCCCACCGGCGTCGGGATGGCCAGGGGTAGGTGCGGGGCGAGCTGGGGCAGCCATTGGGATTCCTTCGTGGCCTGCCCCATGGCCCCAGAGTGACGGGGGAGTCGAACCGACAAGTCCTGGCCCAGCCGGTAGATCGCGTGGTCCGAACCGGCCGGGTCGACCAGGTGCAGGGAAAGCCCTGCCCACTGAGGGAACTGTGCATCGACCAGGCGCCTGACCAGTGCGGCGTCGATCGCGGGGCGCATGTCTGAGACTCTCGCGGCTGCCATGTGCACTCCTGTTGTCGGCTTGCTCCGAGTATCGGGCAGGCATGGGGAATTGCCTTCGTGTTTCTTTGTATGTACGGGTTCGCCGGAGACCTGCGCCCGGCGGCGCAGTGCGGCTACGGCGATGCGCCTGTGACAGAACGGAGACGTGGCGGAGGACGACCTGTAACTCGGTGCGGGATACAAATAGTTCAGACCACATGCACCGCGCTACATCAAGGGGAACACCGTGAAGTCCACCCGCATCACCGCCATCGCGGCCATCAGCGTCGCCGCCACCCTCTCGCTCAGCGCCTGTGGCGGCGGCGACGCCGGGAAGGACTCGTCCTCCAAGGGCTCCTCGTCTTCTTCGTCCTCGGAGAGCGGCTCGAAGTCGGAGGGCGGCTCGGGCTCCGACGGCTCGGAGGCCGGCAACGCGAAGTCGGGCTCCGGCCAGGACACCAAGGCCAACTCCGACGCCGCGAACGGTGCGAAGGCCGGCGCCAAGGTCACGTTCTGCAAGACGAAGGACCTGGCCATCGACGCCAGGGACGCCGCGCCCGACGAGACCTCCGGCAGGATCGACATCACCATGATCAACCGGGGTTCGACCACCTGCTCGGCAACGGGCTTCGCGGGCGTCGACATCAAGGACGAAGACAACACCTCGAACCCGATCGGACGCGGCCAGGCCCAGCCCCGCATCACCACCCTGAAGCCCGGCGACGCCGCTGTCTTCAACCTCGCCTACGACATCGACAACACCGGCGACAGCCTCTCGCGCCCGACCAACATCCTGGTGACGCCCCCGAACGAGACCCACACCGTGACCCTGGAGTGGCCCGCGGCCGCGGGGGACATCAAGGGCGCCTACACCGATGTCGAGGTCTACCCCACGCACACGACCCAGTAGGGGGGGCCGCGGCCGGCCCCGGTGGCTAACCGCCTTGTCCGGCCGGGGCCTTGGTGTGCGCCCTGTCGTCTGCCGCCACGTAGCAGGAAAGCGATTGACGCTCCGGTGCCGTTCGTGAACCAATCCGGAACGTGACCACGAACATCGATCACGTCCAGCCCGCCCACGAGCAGGACCCTGCAGGCGACCGCCCACTCGCCCTCATCACCGGCGTAGGCCGCACCGTCGGTATCGGGGCGGGCATCGCCCGTAGGCTGGCCGCATCGGGCTGGGACATCGCCTTCACCTACTGGACTCCCTACGACGACCGTATGAGCTGGGGCAGCGAGCCCGGCGCGAGCGAAGTGACCAGCCGAGCCCTGGCCGAACACGGTGCGTCCACCACCGCGATCGAGGCGGATCTCGCCGACCCCGATACCCCGGCACGCGTCTTCGACGAGGTCGAACAGCGGATGGGAGGTGTCACCGCGCTGGTGATGAGCCACTGCGAGTCCGTCGACTCTGGGCTGCTTGACACCACCGTCGAGAGTTTCGACCGGCACTTCGCCGTCAATACGCGCGCCACCTGGCTGCTCATCCGCGAGTTCGGACGCCGCTTCGCCGCAGAACGGGGAACCGGCAGGATCGTCAGCCTCACCAGTGACCACACCGTCGGCAACCTGCCCTACGGGGCGAGCAAAGGAGCCCTGGACCGCATCACCCTGGCCGCCGCCCACGAACTCGGCCACCTCGGCGTGACCGCGAACGCGATCAATCCCGGGCCGGTCGACACCGGATGGATGCCCGAGGAAGTCCGCGAGCACTGCGTCCGCAACTCCCCGCTGGGCCGACTGGGCACTCCGCAGGACACCGCGCACCTCGTGGACTTCCTGTGCTCCAGGGAGGGCCAGTGGATCAACGGTCAGCTGCTGATGAGCAACGGCGGCCTCGCGTAGGCGCCCACAGCCCGATGCTCAACGGGGCACATTGGCCTTCGACGACACCAGAGTTCCACTGGAAGGACGTTGGCGGGCGGGTGCCGAGCGCGCCACCCGTCCGTGCCCGGATGTTAGGCAGTTGGTATAGCGCTCCGCTTGGGCGCTGCCTCGGCAGTGAGAACGACAACGCCGGTGATCTTGTCGGCGAACGTCTGCTTCTTGGTGTCCCAGGTGGCCCACCACCAACCCAGCCCGAACACCGCGTAGTTGAGGAACTGGCAGAGTCGGCGGCCGAGAGCCAGGCCGATGCCGGGCGCGAGGCCGTCTTGGTCCCGGACGGCTCGGACTCCGAAAGCCTTCTTGCCTATGGTCTGGCCGGTCCGGCCTTCGCGGATCAGTTGTACGACAACCATGGCGATCGTGGCGATGATGCCCACCCAGCTCAGGATCGACGCGGGGATCTCGCCGCTGTCGCCCGAGCTTCGCTCGTCGATCGCGTAACCGACACCTATCAGCAGCCACATCGGCCCGAAGTTGATCAGGCTGTCCAGGAGGAACGCGTCGGCCCGCTTCATCCACCCGGCGTAGGAAGGGTACTGCTGCCCGGCGTAGGCGTACGGGGAGTCGGGCGGTTGGAACGGAGGGTACTGGGATCCGGCCATCTGCTGGGGAGAGGGGTAGCTGGGCAGCCCTTGTGACGCCGGGAACGGGTTCTGCGGGTTGGGCTGGCTCACTGCTGGATACTCCTCATTGATTCCCGTGACGGGAAGTGGGTCGTAGATCGTCACACAGACTACGAATGCGTGCTTCCGGCATTTCAACTGCCCAGCCCTCAGACAGTCTGTGTGGGAAACGGTGGCCGTCCGCGCGGCGGCCCCACCATCGCCCCTCGGGGGAATGGTGGGGCCGATGCTCCGCGAAATCCGGAGTGCGTACCGCGCCGTGTCGTGCCGCGCCGGTCGTGCCCGCGTCGGTGCCCGGTCAGTTCTCCGTCACCGAGCCCTCTTCCTCCTCGTCGTCGATCGCGCGCCCCACCACCCCGCAGATCTCATCGGCGGGTTCGGGCAAGTACATGTCCTGGTGCGTGCTGTCGATGTCGTACTCCCTTATGGCGCCGGTGATGTGACTGCGCCACAGGTCCGCGTACGAATCGTCCCCTTCGGCCGTCGCGTTGAAGAACAGCGCGTCTCCGCGGTACGTCGGCGACGTGAAGCTGTGCAGCATCGTGGTGTGGCCGACGATGATGGAGACCGCGTTGTCCACGAACGCGTCGTGGTCGCCGGCACTGCCGGGGCTGATGAGGTGCTCGCCGAAGTAGGCGCGGATGTCGTCGGGGTGGGGAGGCTCGTAGCGTTCGAAGAAGGTGCTGGGAACGCTGTCGAGGAGGGCGAGAAGCGCCACCTCGTGCCCTCGCCGCTGGAGTTCGGCGGCCATGGCGTGCGCGAGGGTACCGCCGAGGGAGAGCCCTAGAAGGTGGAAGGGGCCCTCGGGTTGGACCGCGAGGATCTCCTCGACGTAGTCGGCGACCATGGCGTCGATCGACTCGGGCGGCCTGGTCACCCCGTCGAAGCCCTTCGCCTGGATGCCGTAGACCGGTCGGTCCGCGGGCAGCCGTCCGGCGAATCCGAGGTAGATCCAGCACAGCCCGCTGCCGGGGTGGATCCACCACAGCGGCGCCTTGTCCCCGCTCGTTCGGATCGGCAGCACGGCAGCGAACGGGTCGTCCGACTCGGCGGCGTCGCCGTCGGTGGCCAGTTCGGCGGCCAGCTCGGCGACGGTGGGTGACTGGAACACGCGCCGCAGCGACGTCTCGACGCCGAGCACCGTGCGGATGCGGCTGACCAGTTGGGTGGCGAGCAGCGAGTGTCCGCCGAGGCCGAAGAAGTCGTCGTCGGCTCCGACCCGGTCGAGGCCGAGCACCTCGGCGAACAGGCCGCACAGGAGTTCTTCGCGCGAGTTCCGCGGGGCCCTGCCGACGGTCGGCCCGACCCCGTCCGGCGCCGGGAGGGCGCGCCGGTCCAGCTTGCCGTTGGATGTCAGGGGCACCTCGTCGATGGCCACCAGCGCGGACGGCACCATGTGTCCCGGCAGCCGTTCGCGCAGATGCGACCGCAGCTCGGCGGCGAGAGCCCCGTTGTCCGCCGCAGGCGCGGAGTGTCCGCCGTCGGTCGTCTCCCCGGTCCGGTCCGTGGTCGGTACCACGTAGGCCACGAGACGCAGACCGCCCGTCGGGCCGTCGGCGACCACCACGGCCTGCGCGACGCCGGGATGCGTCAGGAGCACCGCCTCGATCTCGCCGGGTTCGATGCGGAATCCGCGGAGTTTGATCTGGTCGTCGGCGCGTCCGGTGAACTGCAGCTGGCCGTCCGGCCCCCGCAGGACCAGGTCACCGGTGCGGTACATCCGCTCTCCCGGCTCGCCGAACGGGTCGGCCAGGAACCGCTCGGCGGTGAGACCGGGCCGGTTCAGATAGCCGCGGGCGAGGCCGGCACCCGCCACGTACAACTCCCCGGTCACTCCCGGCGGGACGAGCCGCAGGGCCGCGTCCAGGACGTACACGCGGGTGGCACCGGCCGCCCGGCCGATCGGCGGCGCGGCTGCGTCAGGGCTCAGGGGGCCCGTCCAGGTGGCGACCACCGTGGCCTCCGTCGGCCCGTACGAGTTGATCATCCGGCGTCCGGGCGCCCACCGCGCCACGAGCTCGGGCGGGCAGGCCTCTGCCCCGACGATCAGAGTGCGCAACTCCGGCAGGGCTCCGGCCGCCTCGGGCGCCACGGTGGCCAGCGCCGCGGGCGGGATGAGCGTGTGACTGATGCGCCGGTCGGCCAGGACGCCGGCGAGACGCTCGCCCACCAGCGGCCCCTCCTCGCCCGTCACCAGCGCCGCACCGCTGAGCAGCGAGCAGCACAACTCCAGGACCGAGGCGTCGAAGCTAGGCGAGGCGAACTGCAGGACCCGGTCGCCCGAGCCCACGGCGTACTGCTCTATGGCGGCCTGCGCGAAACCCGCGAGGCCGCGGTGCGAGACCACCACCCCCTTCGGGGTGCCGGTGGAGCCGGAGGTGTAGATGACGTACGCGGTGCCCGCGCCCGACAGCGGCCACCCGCGCTCCGCGTCGGTCAACGCGGCGCCGTCGGAGCCCCAGGAGCTCTGGGAGCCGGTCAAGGCCTCGGCGTCCTCGGGAGCGTCGGGATCGGCGGGGCAGATGACGGGGATGGACGGGTCGGGCAGGTCCCTGGCCGTCGTCGAGTCCGCGAGGATCACGCCGGCCCCGGAGTCCGCGAGCATGTACGTGATCCGCTCGTCCGGGTAGCCGGGATCGACGGGCAGATACGCGCCGCCCGCCTTGAGCACGGCCAACCATGCCACCACCAGAGCAGTCGAGCGTGGCAGCGCGACGGCCACCACGGACTCCTGCTGTACCCCGGCCCGCAGAAGCCGGCGCGCCAGGCGGTTCGACCGGACGTCGAGCTCCAGGTAGGTCAGCGTCTCGTCGTTGTCGAGGACCGCGACGGCGTCCGGAGCCTTCGCAACCTGGTGCGCGAAGAGTTCGACAATGGTCGCTTCGGGCAGCGGCGCCGCCGTATCGGTGAACTCACCGATGAGTAGCTCGCGTTCGGCCGGAGTCAGCACCTCGATCGTTCCGACGGCCAGGTCCGGGTCGGCCGCGAGACTGCGCAGGACGTGTCCGAGCCGGTCGGCGATGGTCTCCACTGCGGCGTGGTCGAAGACGTGGCGCTGGTACTGCATGGCCACGCGCAGCCTGGGTTCGGAGCTGCCGATCACACCGAGCGGGTAGTGGGTGCCGCTGACCGAGGTGAGGCCGGTGAACGCGATCCCGGCGGCCGTGTTCGCCTCGGTGAGACCCACCCGGTCGATCGGATAGGACTGGAACCCGACCATGGTGTCGAAGAGGGTGCTCAGGCCGGTGTCCTGCTGGATCTGTGCGAGGCCGTAGTGATGGTGGTCGAGCAGGACGGCCTGGCGGTCCCGCAGCCGCGTCAGGACCTGGGCGAAGGTGTCCCCGGGGGCGCAGGTCACGCGTACGGGAAGGGTGTTGATGAACAGACCGACCATGGTGTCGATGTCCGGGACGGCAGGCGGACGGCCGGACACCGTGGTGCCGAACACCACGTCCTGACGTCCGGTGAGCCGACCGAGCAGAATGGCCCAGGCCGCCTGGACGACGGTGTTCAGGGTCACGCCCAACTCGGCGGCCTGCCGCTCCAGTTCGCGGGATGTCTCCACGGCCAGCGGCACTTCGAGCTGCCCGATCCCCTCGCTGTCCTCGCTGTCCCTGTCGGCGTTTGCCCTGTCCTCGCCGTCCACCTGCTCGGCCGTGTTGTCCGGGCACAGCAGGGTCGGTTCGTCGAGTCCGTCCAGTTCGTGTGCCCAGGCCCCAGCGGCCGCGTCGTGGTCCTGCTGGGCCAGCCAGGTCAGGAACTCGCGGTAGCCCCGCGTACGCGGCAGCACCGAGGGATCACCGTTGGAGCCGTACAGCCGTGTCAGATCCTGCATGAGCAGCGGCAGCGACCAGCCGTCCAGGAGGACGTGGTGCGCGGTGAAGACCAGTTCGGCCCGGTCCGGGCCCATGGTCACCAGGGTCATCCGTACCAACGGGGGCTTTTCCAGGTCGAAGCGGGTGCGGTCGTCCTCGGTCAGGATCCGCTCGTACGCCGCCTCACGCTCCTCCTCGGAGAGGCCGCTCAAGTCGGTCTGTGTCCAGGGCAGTTGGACATCGTCGACGACGAGTTGGACGCTTTCACCGGTGGTGCCGCTGACGAACGCCGTCCGCAGGTTCGCGTAGCGGTCCAGGAACGCCTGTCCCGCGGCGCGCATCCGCTCCGGCTCGACCGGTCCGGAGAGGTGGAACACCAGCTGCATGTGGTAGGCGTCGTATGCCGCGTCGGCGAGCAGGGCGTGGAAGAGCAGCCCGGACTGCAACGCGGTCAGCGGCCACACGTCTGCCAGACCGGGGTA
>NZ_JBWLKL010000078.1:0-17560 GCF_059026065.1 Streptomyces sp. A18
CCGGCTCCCGGCTCCCGGCTCCCGGCTCCCGGCTCCCGGCTCCCGGCTCCCGGCTCCCGGCTCCCGGCTCCCGGCTCAATTGTTTATTATAGCCAGCGCCGTGCGGGGAGCCAATGAGCGGGAAGGGGATTTTATGCAAATCTCCACCCCGGTTAGTGGCAAGGGCTAGGTCAAACTTCTCCGAAATAGCTACATCCCATGGAATGGTCAGCATTCCTCGGGAGTGCAGAAACTCGGATGTCCCGCCGTCAAGGGCGGATGACTCGGTGCAGGAGAAAATGACTTGGATCCGCTCGTCGCTCGCGAAGGTAGCTAGTAGGTCTACGAGTCGAGTGGCCGACGTGATGTTGTGCACTACGCCAAGCACCATCCGCTGAGCCCTGACAGTCATCCAGCGATCCGCATCCGCCCTCAGGGGCAGCGGCCGACGGCCTGCATCTCCCACTCGCTAACTCCGCCCCAAGTCTGCTCATCCGCAACGGTCCTCACCATAACCTTGCCCTTGAGTTTCCCTGCCGCGGCTCCAGGCCGCGGCAGGGGATCCGCTGCCCTGCCAGACTCGCACCACGTTGACCAGCCCAAGTGGCACCGAGCGCCCATCGTGCCAACGAACTCGCGGACGGATTCAGCCTGGAGGTGTCATCCGCGAATCCTGTCGAGCTGGTCGTTCAGACCGTCGGGCTGGTCAGTCGCCGACGAAACGACCTGCCGAGGGTCCGCCAAGGGGGGCCAGTTGTGCTGCGAATGTATCCGTGAGGCTGGGCAGCACGGCGCGGCCTTACCCGACTTGTGGGTGTAGCCGGACAGAGTATCCGGCCGGTTCTGGGGCCGGGAGTGAATGTTGAGCACGGCACCGCAGCCCGCATCGCGCCCTGACCTTGTGGCCTGCTTCGGCCGCTACCGTGAATGATGGACCAACCGTCGGGGAGGCAGCGCGCATGCGTGGTCTTGGGGATCACCTCAGCATCGGAGAGCGGATCGCGTTCTACCGCGAGCGTCGGGACTATACGCAGCCCGTACTCGCCGGCCTCGTCGGGCACGGCACTGATTGGCTGTCGAAGATCGAGCGAGGTGTGCGGAAGCCACCTCGGATCGACAAGCTCGCTGAGCTCGCCCGCATTCTGCGGGTCCCGCTCGGCGACTTGACGGGACAGCCCGTCCTCCTGGAGGACGACGAGAAGCACATGGACGACGTGCCGGCGGTCCGCAATGCGCTGATGAACCCTCGGAGGCTCTCCAAGCTGCTATTCGGTCCCACAGCGGAGCAGCAGTTCCCACAGCCGGACCAGGCGGAGGCCCTCGTCGAGCGCCGCTGGAGCGACTACCAGGCTGGCGCCCTTGGCGACGTCATAGCTGCCTTGCCTGGTCTACTCGGGACCGCCCAGGAGCTTGAAGACCTTCCGAGTGGAGATCAGGGAAGACAGGGTCTCGTCATCTCAGCCCGTACACACCATCTGGCGGCGACCACCCTCGCCAAAGTCGGCGAGTCCGACCTGTCGTGGCTGGCTGCTGAGCGTGCCATGCGGGCCGCCGATGCATCCGAGGACCCACTGTCGCTCGTCTCCGCCGCCCGCTCCGGTACGCACGCGCTGCTGGCCAACGGGCGCTACGAGGACGCCCTCGAACTGAGCGATACCGCGGCGGCCTGGCTCGTCACTCAAGTTCGCGACGACGACCCAGCCGCCCTGAGCCTGCTCGGAATGATCCACCTGCGAGCCGCTGTGGCCGCAGCACGTCATCAGGATCGGCCAACCGCCAACTTCCTGTTGGAGAAGGCAAAGCAGCGCGCAGACCGGCTCGGCTCCGATGAGAACCACTGGCAGACCTGCTTCGGTCCAACGAACGTCGAACTCCACCGCCTGTCGATCGAGCTCGACCTGGAGAACATCCCGTACATCGTCGAGCACGGCGACATCAACGTCTCCCACATGCCAGCAGAACGCGCCGTGTCCCACCGCATCGACTACGCCTGCGGCCTTTGCCTCAGTGGCCGTGTCGACGAGTCCTTCAGCGAACTGAGGGAAGCCGAACAGACCTCGCCGCAGCTCGTGAGGAACAATCCACGTGTACGCGAGACCCTTCGCGAACTGAGGAAGCAGTCCCCGGTCACAGGCGGCAGCCGCTCATCCGAGCTGCTGGCCATGGCCCAACGATGCAGGGCGGTGCAGTGAGTTCGATGCAGGGCAAGGTGCTAGGCGTCATCGGATCGAGCGCCGGCGGAATCGAGGAACTGCGTACCGGGCTCGTCATTCCGGCGCTCGCACGAGGTTGGACGGTCGCGGTCACGCTCACACCGACCGCAGGCCAGTGGCTCCGCGCCAGCGGGGAAACTGCAGAGCTCGAAGGGCTGACCGGCCTTCCCGTCCGGGCCGAATCACGCCTGCCAGGTGACGCTCGACCGCACCCTCCGGCGGACTGCTACGTTGTCGCTCCGGCAAGTGCCAACACCGTCGCCAAGCTCGCCCTCGGGATCTCAGACAACCAGGCATTGACACAGGTCAACGAGGCCATCGGGACGCTAGATCTCCCGGTAGTCGTCTGGCCGCGGGTGAACGCCGCGCACGCTCGCCATCCCGCGTGGGAGGGGCACATCAAGGCCCTTTACGATTCCGGGGTTCAGTTGATCTACGGAGACGAGGTATGGCCGCTCGCCGAGCCGCGGGCAGGTATGCCCGGACGCCGGTACCCGTGGGAAGCCGTACTGGATGGGGCAAGCAGGGCCTTGTTCTGACCTTCCATCAATAAAGTTGAGAGCTTGAGGAATTTGGACCCGGACACTCTGTCCGGGTCCTTCACCTTGAACGACGCCACTCTGAGGCATCGCTGCCTAACGGAGGGTACGAATGCCCGATCAGAGCTTGAGCGCAACACTCCCCAGTACGAAGGCCAGGGTTAGCGCGTCCAAGAGCTACCCGAATACATGCACGGAAGGGGTAGGCGGCGGCCACTCGTCTAGGTGCTCGCCAGAGGCTACCCTCACGTCGTCGGGCACGAAGCACCTTGCCGTGGGCGCTGCCACAGATGCCTCCACGCAAGCCAGCACTCCCCGCCGCTGCAAGCTCTGTCAATGCCGTCTGAGCCGGTACAACAAGGAAGATGTGTGCTCCGGTTGTATCCGTGACAACGAGCCGACCGCACCCAGCATCCCCACCGACATATGGCAGTTACCTGATGTCCGGCAGGCATTGATCAACCGCGAATTCGGGCGCATGTGCCAGCTGATCAGACAGCACGGCAGGGTCCGTCAGGACGACGTCGCCGCACTCACCGAGCTGAGCCAGCCCTTCTTGTCGATGCTGGAATCCGGAGCCCGCAAGCTGACCAACATTGACAAGATCATTAAATTGCTGGATGGCCTGCAAGCTCCACCAGAGCTCACCGGACCGATGCTGCGGCCCAGCCTGCATCATCCGTCAGCTTCTCTACCCCAGCGTCCCCGTTCGTGAGAGTGGAGCGACCTGGTGCGGCGAAGTTGTGCTCCGATGGCTGGCCGACCGGCGCGGCTGGGGCTTCTGACCGCTCCAGCCGAAGGGTACGGCGGCGAGGAAGATCAGACGGGAGCCGGTGACACCAGCTGCGTCTGCTCGCTGTTGTCGACATCGCGCTTTGCTCCGAGAAGCTGCCAAATTGGCCCTCCACGCGACCCGCAACTCGCTGACCGACCCGCGGGCCACAAAGTGCAGCTGGCCGATAAATCCGGCCGTCAGAGTATGCCTGAGATGTCGGATATGAATTCTGTCAGGCTGGCCGCTCGGACAACCGGGCTGGCGACAGACCAGCCGAGGGTTCGCCGAGGGCTTTCAGGTGTTCTGCGAATGTGTCCGTGAGGCTGGCCAGGACGGCCTCCCCCTTGGCAGCCGTTGCGTGCGAGGGATAGCCGATCACGCCAGAGTCGGTATAGGCGCCCATGCCGAGCGTCAGGAGGAAACGCCGTGCTCCGCCGTCGTGGTCCGCGTTCTCGTAGCCGGGCCGTACCAGCTCTGGTGCGGCGTGGAGGAGGAGGGAGGTCTCGACCTCCCCAGCGTGCATGTCGCCGTGCCGATCGGAGACTAGCCCGCCGTGTTGCCTTGCCCGCTCCCAGTCAGAGCTGAGAGGGAACAGCGACATACAGGGCCCGTCGACGTTCGCCTCCTGAACCACATTGGAGAGCACATAGTTCCCGCCATGGCCGTTCACGATCACCAGCTTCTCGATATCCGAGCGTGCGAGCGACGCCCGGATGTCCTCGATCATCGCGAGCAAGGTCTTGGCGCTGATACTGACCGTTCCTGGCCAGGAGCCGTGCTCGTGGCTGCACGACATGGTCACGGGAGGCAGCAGATGCACGGGATAGGCGTCGGCTATCTCCCGGGCGATGATGCAGGCGATCGCCGTGTCCGTGATCAACGGTAGGTAGCGGCCGTGCTGCTCGAAGGAGCCGATGGGGAGCACGGCCACACGGGGCAGCTGCTCCTCTACGTCGGTGCTGGTAGCAGTCGGCAGCAAGTTCACAGTGCTCCTTCGCTCGAACTACATAGCGGCGCCCTTCAACCTGTCGAGCGCCCGGTTCAGCTCGGAGATTTCCACCAGCTTGCGCCACGGCGCAAGTCGGGGCCGCAGACGGAACAGCTCATCCCGGATGCGGGCAGACCCGGTCTGCTCAGCGATGCCGAGCGCCTGCTGGGCTGCGACGTGTGCGCCCTCCACATTGCCCATGGTGGCCTCTGCGGTGGCCAGCCTCGCCAGGCACAGACCGCGATCACGCTCTTGAACCGCCGGCCAGTGCTGCAAGCTTTCAGTGAACGTACCGACCGCGTTCTCCGGCCTCTCCAGCCGGAGATCACAGTTGGCTCCCTCCATCTCGACGTAGGCGACGGAGCAGTACCCGGCCATTGGATCATCGTCGTCCCCCTGAGCCGCGGACTCCAGAGCTTGATCGATGGCCCGCATGGCCTCGGCATGTTCACCCAGGTTGGCCTTGCTGTTCGCCAGCTGACGCAGGACAACCGCACGAACTCGGGGGGAGAGATCCGGCGAATACCGTAGGGCCGCGCTGGCGAGGCCAGCCCCATGCCCGGCATACCCGGCCTCCGTGGCGATGTTGCTGCGGCGCTGAAAGTTGTATGCCATGAGCGACGAGTCGTTCAGCTCCTGGGCATAGTCCATGGCCTGACTCGTCCATTTCATAGCCTCGTCAGGGTTGCCCAAGTCCTGGTACAGCCAGCCCAGGAACTCGGTGTACCGGGCGCCGAGACGCAGCACGCTCTCCCGCAGGGGCCCGTACGCCTCCAGGCACATCTGCTCAATCAGGGGCACCTGAGCCTCGACAGGCGCGATGAGGAAGAGCGGACCGACTAACGGCTCGGCCTGCGCGTGATGCTCAAGTACCGATGTCAGGTACTTGAGCATCTTCGGGTTCACCGGCACAGGCAGTTTGCTTCGCAACAGAGTTGAAGGCGGAGCTGCCTGGAGCTCCGGCACCTTCGCCGAGATTGGGAAGCCGAGCTCCTCGTCCGTGGCCTGGTACACCTCGCGGAACAAGGGCCGATGGTCAGGGCTCACCGGACGTCGCCCGTTCTCGTACATCGAGATGAGGGTCTTCCAACTGGACGGTGACGGTGATGCCACGCCCAGCCGATCCGCGGCAGCGACCAACGCGTCGATCAGTTCGGGTTGTGTCCAGTCAGCACGCAGTCGGGCCGCCTGCAGCTTGCTCTTCGCCCCCATCGGCCCCTCCGCGGTCCCAGCTCACATGGAGCCCATCATGACGTTAATCCTGGGCTGACGTGGGGGGTTAACAGTTAACGAGGCCGGTTGTTAACCCTGTCCACTGTCAACGGCTCGCGGCCACGGCTTACTGGTACCTGCGCCGATCTGGCGCTCTTCAGGTTGATGGCTTGTTCCGTGGAGGAGTGGATGACCGTGCCGGCGATGCAAGCCGCCGAGGTGCCTGTGGTTGCGCCGGGAGTGCGCCGGTGTATCCGCTGCTCCTGTCGGCTGAGCAGGTACAACTCTGCTGATCTGTGCAGCGGATGCGGCCGTGGAGCGAGGGTTGTAGAGCCGAAGTTGCCCTTCGTCCCACCGCACGTATGGCAGCACAGTGGAGTAAAAAGGGCTCTGGTTCAGCGGGACTTCGGCACCCTATGCCGCCTCATCCGAGAACACGGCGGGCTCCGGCAGGAGGACATGTCAACCCTCACCGAGCTGAGTCAGTCCTTCCTGTCCCTGCTGGAGTCGGGGAGGCGACGGCTCACCAACATTGACCGGATCATTGCGCTCCTCGATGGCTTGGACGCGCCGATCGAAGTTACTGGCCCGATGCTTCGCTCTAATGCTGACGAGGCCCCACCGAACGTTCCCGTGGAGATGCTAGGCACCGAGACCTGAACTCGTAGCCGCGGGAGGCGCCCGGCTATGCAGACCAAGCGCACCACTGCGGCCGAGGTGTGCGTCGCCCAGCGGCAGCTCCTCCCGCAAATCAACAAAGGCTGCCTTGACGGATCTGGAGCGGTGCCGGACGCGGGGTCGGTGGTCATGGACTCCGGGCAACAACCTCACGCGAGTGGGGAGTAGACCGGCAGCGACACGGTGCTCGACCACAACGCGGCAACAACCCCGCGGGCGCGCGGAGTATGAGGGAGGCGCCCTCCCGCATCCGCCGGAGCGACGGATGGTCGGTGGCGTACCCGCAGACGCGGGGAGCAGGACACCGAACACAGCCCACACGATTCCTGTGGGGAGCCATCCCCGCTTGAGGGGGGAGCAGGAGAACCGAGCGAGGCCGAAGCGTAGCCGGTCGGAAACGTGCCCGCGGGCGCGGGGAGCAGCCGAGCTTGGACTGAATCGCGGCCACCACCTGGGGGACATCCCCGCGGGCGTGGGGAGCAGAATCCGTCGCCCTGAATCCAGGCGTGTGCCTCGGGAAGATCCCCGCGGGCGCGGGGAGCAGCGGAACGTGCACGACGTAGACCAGGGTTCCCTGGGAACATCCCCGCGGGCGCGGGGAGCAGTCGGACTTGTTGAACGCCATCTCCTTGATGACGGGAACATCCCCGCGGGCGCGGGGAGCAGACCCGCCACGACTTCGCGTACGTGTCGTCGGTGGGAACATCCCCGCGGGCGCGGGGAGCAGGACACCGACGAAACCCCCTGCCACTGCCTGGCGGGAACATCCCCGCGGGCGCGGGGAGCAGGCTGCGTGACCTGCGTGCTTGTCACAGAGAGGTGTCGAAGTGCAGGACTTCCAGGGAAGCGGACTCATACGGCAACTAGGACTATTACCTCTTTCCGAACCTGCGGCGCTTTGCCGCGTTGCTCCAGCCCTGTCGCGGGGTGGTCTGCGAGCTCGGGGCGGCGGAGCTTGGGCGGCGGATGAGTGTGAGGCCTTCGTGGTCGATCGGGTCCCATGTGTGGTCGTGTGTGCGGAAGGTGAAGCCCTGCTCAGTGTTGGTGGTGTGCACAAGGAGGGCCATGCCCTCGCCGGTGTACTGGCAGACCTCGTCCCCCAGCACGTCGCGTATGCGGGCCGATGGGCTGCCGATGAAGACGCCGGGTGAGATTTCCAGGAGCCATCGGGTGAGGAGACCTCGCAGGCCTGCCGGACAGTTGGTCAGGACGATGACGGTCACCAGGCGTCCTCGGTCAGGGAGGCGTGGTTGACGCCGGCAGCCACTCGTTCGTCCCGGTCGGTCTGGAGCGTGACTTCGTCCAGGTCGATGGACCTCGGTTCGGCGTTGCGTGCTTCGTCGTCGGTGAGGAGCAGTCCTTTGATGTCGTCGACGACCCGGTCGAGGAGGTCCAGGTCGTGGATGCGGTCGCGCAGCGCACGACGGGTTCGTGGGCCTATGTCTTCGGGTGATTGGGCTGCGGCTTCGAAGGCGACCGGGATGCCGATCTCTGTCTTGTAGAGGTCTGCCACGTCCAGGACGAAGGACAGTTCGTGGCCGGAGTGGACGAAGCCGAGAGCGGGGGAGCAGCCGAGAGAGGTGACGACGGCGTGGGTGACGCCGTACATCGCCTGTGCTGCGGCGGTGATCGCCTGGTTGACCGCGTCGTCCGAAGTGAAGTCGCCGGGGGTGTAGTTGCGGCCCTTTCAGGGGATGCCGGTGCGTACGGCTCGTGCCCGATAGCAGTTCTTGACGCGGCGGCCCTCCCTGCCGAGGAGTTCGTGGCGGGTGAAACCGGCGGGGTCTTCGTCGGGGAAGCGCAGCCGGTATATGGCGCGGGCCACATCCAGGCGGCTGCGGCGGTTTGCCCAGCGCACCGCCTGGGCCTCGGCCAGATGAGAAGAACGAGTCAGGGCCCGCCCGGAGGCGTAGTAGCGCACGCCCTGTTCTCCGACCCACACCACGCCCGCGCCGCTCTCGCCGAGCACGCTCATCGCCTGGTGGGTGATGCGGGTGCCAGGGCCCAGGAGGAGCGTGCCGATGGTCGCGGAGGGGATGTGCGTGGTGCCGTCCGCGTCTTCGGCGGTGATCGCGTTGGCGTCGCTGTGGATGGTGCAGCGTTCCAGGTAGACGAAGGAGGTCCGGTCGGCGAGCGGGTGAGGTCGCGCGGACCGCTGGCCGGACGCTGGCTCGGGGTGTTCACCGGATCACTCCGCCGGGGCGAGGGTCATCAGGCCGCAGCCGTAGGCCTTGGCCTTGCCCAGGCCCTGGGTGAGGATGCGGCGCAGCGCGATGGGGTCGGTGACTTCCAGGCGGCCGTTGTAGGTGACGGTGGTGAGGGTGACCCGGTTGGGGCGTCGTTGGCCGGTGCCGCGTTTGCCGAAGTCGAGGCTGCGCTGGTCGCTGACGATGATCTGGTGCTCGTCGCCGTGCTCGGTGTGCCGGCGGTCGGCGGGCTTGGTGACGACGCGGAAACCGGAGGCTTCCTGCCGTTGCAACAGCCAGCCCAGTTGGTGCTTGGGGGTGAGGTGCGCGGTGCGTTTGGTGGGCACGCCGTCACGGTTGCGGATGCTGTGTACAGGGTTGGCGGTGAGACGGAAGTTCCACACGCTCCTTTCCTCGAGGTGTTCGAGGAAGGGCGTGTACTGGTAGGTCTGCCAGCCCGGGGTCCCTGCGGCGGCCGCGGCGGGCCAGCCCGCTTGCTCCACCAGGTGCGTCAGGTCCGGCCGCTCCGGGCTCACGATGTAGAGCATGACCTCAGCGGCCGCGTTGCGGTCGATGCGCCACAGGACGCGCGGGGTGTCGGGGGCGCTGGGCAGGAGCTGCGGGAAGGAGCTCATGACGGCCGCGTGCAGGGCTTGCGGTGAGGAGAGCAGTTGCCTGCTGGCCGGGCGCGCGGTGTTGACGCGGAATCGGGTCAGGAACATCAGGCGTCTTCCAGGAGGCTGGTCGGATCGTGCGGCGAAACGCCGCGGCGGGTGGTGCCCGACTGGGCGTGTGGGTTGGTGACGGTGACCGTGCTGTGGTGCACGGTGCGCAGCGCGTAGCGCCGGTGGCGGGGGTCGAAGCTGAGGGGCTGGTCGCGCAGCGTGTCTGCGGCGAGGGAGTCGGCCGTGTCACCGCCGCGAGTCTCGGTCAGGACCGGCAGGTCCACTGCGGTCTCATTCCGGTGCCGCTTTTGGTGCCATGCGGCGGCATGCCACGGTTCCGCGGCCAGGACGTCCTCCAGGGCACCGGTGGGGTGGACGCCCAGGTTGAGGGGGCGGGAGGGCGGACAGGAGCGGCGGCCCAGATAGGGCAGATAGCGCGGGCAGCGCACCGCCGCATCCAGCGCCGCGATGAGATCGTCCGTGCCTTCCAGGGCGGCGACGAAGACCGCGTCGGCCAGGTAGTAGCGGTCGGAGATGGGCATCGCCTGACCGGTGACGGGATGGTGGGCGGTCTGGAAGTCCCGGATCCGTGTGCCCGGTTGGTCGATGCGGACTCCGAAACGCAGGGCGGTGAGCGCGGTGAGGTCCGCGGTGCGCTCCAGGCCCTTGGCGGAGGCAAGCAGGCCGATCACGCCGCTCTTGGTGGGGGCGCTCTCCGTGGTGCGCCGGGCGAAGCGGGCCGAAGCCCCCCACGCCTGCAGGGGACCAGCCAGTTGCAGGACCAGGACACTCATCCCCGCTGCTCCAGGCGCTCCGCGACGGCCGCACCGACGCTCTCCACGAGCTTGTTCAGGCTGGGAACTTCGGTGCCCAGGTCAGCGATCTTCGCAGTGGCCGGGCCGACGCGCAGCACCCAGGTGACGGCACTCTCATCGCCGTAAGCGCGTTCGATCTCGGGAATGTAGTCGGCCAGACGCGCGCAGGCGCCCTCCATGTGGCCGCCCGACTCGTCGGCAGTCACGGGCTTTTCGAAGGCGGAGACAAAGCTGACGGGGCGGGCCGCGCGGAGCTTGATGATCACGGCGTCGGGCAGCGTGTGGTTGCCGAACGTGTTGATCTTCCCGGTGGGCAGGGAGGCGACGAAGCCGTCCACGAAGGCCTCCACGGCCCGGCGCACGGGGGTGGCCGGAGACTCCTCGGCGGCCAGGCCCGTGCCAAGGTTGCGTTCCAGCAGGTCGACGTCGACAGCGGCGTAACGGTAGAGGGTGGCGGAGTTGAAGTCGACGGTGCCGATCATCCCGGCACCCGGCTCGGCGTTGGTGTTGCGGTCGTCGACCGCGGTGAAGTAGTCCGATTCCACTTCGGCGCGGTGGACGCTGAGGGCATGGGCGACCTGGGCCGCGGCGTCGACGTTGATGTCAGTGGAGTCGGCGACCATGCGGCCGAACAGCGCGATGTCGACCGAGTGCTGGGTGTCGGCGATCCGCTTGGCGCGGGCCTTGTGTTCCTTGTTCTTGAAGAACTCCTTGATGTCTGCGGCGCCTTCGACGGCGAGCTCGGCCAGCCCGCCGATCTGTCGAGCACTGAGGAACATCAGGTACGAAGAGGTGGGCGCGGGCTCGCCGATGCCGTTCTTCTTCGCGGCTTCCGCCTGCCGTTTGGGCGGCTCGATCTTGGAGCCGGTCGCGGACTGGAGCGTCTCGGCGGCGATCTTCAGGGCCTGGGCAGCATCGATGGACGGGGCCAGGGCGGTGATGTGTTCGGCGAGCAACTCGGCGACGCGCTTGGTGCGCACGCCCAGTTCGGCCGAGTCGAGGAGGTCGGCGAAGTAGCGGCGGGTCGCGCGTTTCCAGGCCTGGCTGGAGACCCGGGCCCGGGTGACGCCGCCGTAGACGGCGGACTTTGGGGCGCCGGTGTCGTCGCGGTTGAGGTTGCTCGGCGGGACGTTCTGCAGCGCGTGCACGTCGAGGATGATGCGGCTGGTCACAGGGTGTCCTTCGGGTCGGTCTCGTCAACGGCACTGTCGTCGGCGCCGCCGGTGGGGGTGGTCGTCTGGGGGCGGTAGGCGTGGAAGGAGCGCCCCCAGGCATCTCGGACGGCGGCGCGGCGGTCGGGGTGCTGCCAGGTGTGGAGCTGGTCGGCCAGCAGCGCGTAGTCGAGGCTGATCTCCTCGCGCCGCAGCAGGGTCACCACCTCCCGCAGCCGGACGGCCAGGGCGTCCCAGGTGGGTGCTGCGCCGGCCCGTACGAACCGCTTGCGGACGGGTTCGTCGATCTCGTTGGCGGGCATGAGACGGCGCACGGCGCCGCCCAGGCCAAGCCCGTCGCGCCGGTGCATGGGCTTCTGGCGGGACTGCTGGTGCAGAGCCCATAGGGTCAGCGCGGCGTAGGCGGCATTCTGGGCGCGGATCTGGGAGGTCTCGCCCCTCAGCTGCGGGTCGGTGGACAGTTCCGTCAGGTCGATCAGGGCCCACAGGTCGGGAGCATCCATCGGAGCCCGGCCCGCGCCGCGGCGCAGGCGGGCCAGGGTGGCGACCGCGTCGGAGCGGTCGGCGAGATAGCCCTGCTGCAGGCGGCGGATCTGGCTGTCCACCAGAGTCCCAACGCTCCTGAGCGGAGCGCGGGTTGAGGTTTGGGTGGTCATGCGGACACCTTCCGGAGGCGGTCGCCCGGCGCCTCTTCGGGCCCGGGGGCGGGGGGTGTGGCGAGCGGGAGGCATTCGTTGAGCCTGGTGCGGAAGTGCAGGTCGGCCGAGGCGGCGTTGAGCCACAGTTGGCCGCCCTTGGGGCGGTCGATGACCCGTCCCTGCCGCGCGGCCTCGCTCGCCTGCGCGACGAGTTGGGCGCCCATGGGAGCGAGCGTCCGGTGTGCCGTCTGCTGCCACTGGGTGCGGGCCTGCTGGGGATCACCGCCGGGGCGCAAGGCGGCCAGCCAGGCCCGGTAGGGACCATCGAGAGCGCCGAACCCCCGGTCACGGGCGGTGTCCTTGGGCGCCTCCACCTCGCTGCCAGCCGCCTGCGCGAGGGCGGCGGCCAGCGCACCCAGCGCCGTGACGGCCGCCTCCGCGTCGGCCACGGCATCCACCGCGCACTGCCCCAGGCCACGGTCGGCCTCGCTGAGCAGGATCACGGACAGCGTGACGGCGTCCTCCGTGATCTCGTCGATCACGGACTGCTGGGTGCCGTACACCACGCCGTAGGTCCGCACGCGGATCAATGTCCGGGCGGGCAGCACCCGTTCATTGATAAGACGGGCGATCCAGTCGACCAGGCCGGGCCGCAGCCGGGAGGGCGGCTCGCCACGGGGCGCGGTGTTCTGATCGCGCGGGGCGATGAGCGCGGCCAGGCCCCGCCATGCGGCGCGGGCCGGGTCGTGCTCGCGCGGCATGTAGACGAGGGCCTGCTGGTGCTTCTTCTCCTGGGCCTGGCTGCGCCGCCAGCCAGACATCGGCTCCAGCCCCTGCCGGTTGCGCGGGGCGAGAGGATCGCCGTAGGTGAGCACGACGCTGTGCACCCCGTCGGCGTCCGCGTGCAGCAGCAGTCGGCGCGACTGCCAGGTGTACAGGTCGCGCACCCCGTACGGGCGCAGGGTGAGGTCAGCTGCGGCACCCGGCCGGGCGGGCTCGCTGCGCCAGGCGGGCCGGTCCTTGCCGCCCGTCGCCGTGCCGGGGCCGTCGGCGGCGATGAGGTTGAGCAGGAGCGTCTCGCGCAGGGTGGGCCCTTCGGCCAGCACCCCGCCGATACTGCCCGCCCAGGCCACACCCTGCGGGAAGGCCTTGCCGGCCTTGACACGCTCGTCCCCGACGACCCCGGTTTTGATCCCGGAGGTGTCGTACGCCTGCGCGTGCACCACCCAACGGGCCGCCTCCGCAAAGGAGATCGTCTCGGCACCTTGGGCGCGCATCGTGAAGAACAGCGTGCCGTTGGGCACGTCCGCCACGATCCGGTCGAGCGAGAAGACCTCCCCCTTGGCCGTCCGCAGACCCGGCGTCTGGAAGAACGGGGCGACCGGGTGCAGCAGGTCGAACCGCTCCCGGTGGGAGTCCAGGTAGCCGGATACCGGCGTGAACGGCTCGTCCGATTCCCACAACTCCCCCCACTCATCCAGGTCCTGGGGGCCCTCCAGTGCGTCATGGAGGAGGGCGACCATCAGCCGCACCAGAGCGAAGTCCTGGGTGGGGACGTCACCGGCCAGCCGCCGGAGGCTGCCGGCCTGGGCGAAGATCTCCCGCAGCGACAGCACCGTCTCACCGCCATCGAGCAACTGCACCGGCAGCCACGGTTGGTCGATCAGGTCGAACGACAACGGACCATCTGCCGTCCCTGCCGTCTGGTCATCCGTCACGTCGCACCTCAAGCCCGTCGTTGGGGGAGTAGCTGAGGACGAACCCTGCCAGGCGGGTCTGACAATCGCTGTGAACAGGCAAAATGAGCTCTCCCGCCAGCCACGGGCTCTGCTTGGTCTGCCAGGCCGGTACGCAGAACTCCTCCAGCTCGCCGATCACTTGATCGATGACCTTGGGATGGGAGAGCTGCAGCGGCAGCCGCAGCCCGCACGCCGCCACGGCCTTCGCTGCCCGTACCGGAGGCACCGCATCCAGCGGCAGCGGCAGCCCGCCCCGGCCCTCGCCAACCCACTCCAGCGTCGTCAACGAGCCGTCCGGATGCTGCTGGACGAGGAGGACCTCCAAACTCTCCTGGTTGTCGCGGACTTGCGCCCGCCCGGCCCGGGTGTCATCTGCATCCCCGGCGCCGCCTGCCACCCAGCCCGTCAGCGCCCGCCCGGCCTTCGCCTGAGCCCCGAGCCGGAACGTGTCGGCACGCTGCTCCTTCACGTCCTGGCGCCGCTCGTGCTCCGCCCGCGCCTCCTCCATCACCTCGCCCCAGGCCTCAGGTCCCACCGGCCCGTCGGCGTAGGCGTCCTGCACGAGAGGGCTGATGTCCTGCGGCAGCCGCACCGGGCCCGCCGCGCCCGTGAGATGCGGCTGGAGAACGGCCCAGGAGCGCAACAGCGCGTGCCGCCCGTAGACCAGCTGTGAGCCGCGCACCGGCGTGGGCGGAGTGGAGCTCCAGTCGACGCCGGTCATCAGGCAGCGCGGTTCCCGCAGCCGCGCGGGCCGCGATCCGCGCTCATGCCGGTGCAGGCGTCCCACCCGCTGCAGCACCAGGTCGACCGGCGCCAGGTCGGTGACCAGCAGGTCGAAGTCGACATCCAGGGACTGCTCGGCGACCTGGCTGGCCACCACGATGTGCCGCCGGGGCCGCTGCGTGGCGGCCGGGCCGAACCGGTCCAGCAGATCCTGGTCCTTCGCGGCCCGGTCCACGTCGACGAACCGGGCGTGCGCCACCGTGACCGCGTCGGCACCGAACCGCTCCCGCAGCGCCTGCGCTGTTCCCAGCACCCGGTTCACCGTGTTCCGCACGATCAGCACGCACCCGCCGTCGGCGAGTTCGTTCTCCAGCCGGTCCGCGAGCACCTCCAGGCGATCCTCCAACGGTTCGACACGCACCGCACTGGAGCGCCCCGAGGCCCCCGGGCGCACCACCAGCGGCTCCTGACCGGGGGCGACTGCGGTCACCAGCGGATACCCCTCCGCCTCCTCCACCGCCCCATAGGCGCCCGCCGCGACGCCCGCGTACGCCTCCGCCAGCGCCCGGCGCCGCGCGGCGGGCAGTGTCGCCGACAGCACCACCACCGGCGCCCGGTAGGCGCCCAGCCACGACAGCACCCGGTCCAGATAGGAGTTCATGTACGTGTCGTAGGCGTGCGCCTCATCGATGACGACGACCTTGCCCGCGAGCGCGAGGTGACGCAGCGCCAGATGGCGGCTCTTCAACCCGGCGAACAGCAGCTGATCGATGGTCCCCACGGTGAACGATGCCAGCATCGCCTTCTTGCGGCCACGCAGCCACTCGTGCGCCACCAGCTCTGCCGGCGCCAGACGCTGCGATGCACCGGGCCGGGGCAACTCCTGTGCGGGCTCGGTGTCGATCGCGGCGATGTGTTGCCGCGAGGCGCGCATCAGCACCTCAAAGTCCTTGTTCAACGCGGCCTTAGAGTGCACCAGTTGAACCGACAGCCGCTCCCCGTCGACGGCGGGGAGCCGGTTCAGCCAGTTCAGCAGGCGCGGGAACATCGCGTTCCCGGTGGCCATCGTCGGCAGCGCGAAGAACACCCCGCCCGCCCCGGATCGCGCCGCCAATACCTCAGCCGCCGCCAGCGTCGCCTCCGTCTTCCCCGCACCCATCGGCGCCTCGACGATTAGCAGGCCAGGCGTCATCATCTCCCGGGCCACCTGGACCGCCGCCTCCTGCACGGGACGGGGCACGGCCCTGTCGGGCAGATCGAAACGAGCAGCGAACAGCTCGGCGGCCGACTCGCCCGGCACCGAGGGCCGCCACGGCTCGGGCAGCGCCAACCCGCGCCATGCGGCCGCGACGCGCTCGGCCTGTCCCTGCGAGGCCGCATCGGGAAAGTAGGGAAACAGGTCTCGGTTACTCGCGATCCAGTCCGCGACGATGACCAGCGCCGACAACAGCACCTGAACGGGCTGCGGCAGCTTTTCCGCCCGCCAGTCGACCAGACGCTCCCGCACGCCGAACTCCTGGGCGCACGCGTCAAGCAACTCCGTCTGCACCTGCCGCCGCAGCGCCTCACTCGCGCCGGGCGTCCGCAACAGCCCGGGATGACATGCGAGATCGTAGATCTGCGCGTCCTCCGGCGGAGCCCCGTGATGCCCGCCCAGCGTAACGGCAAACTGGGCGGTGGCCCGCCCCGGCCACCCATGCTCCTGCTCCAGCCACTCCTGCAACAAGGTTTGCCCGGCCAGCGCGTGGGGAGCCAGCCTCCGCTCCGGTCTCAACTCCCGCTCAGAGGGCATCGCCAGACCCGCCCTGCGCATCGGCTCCGCTAGGCCTTCGACCTGGCAGCCGAAGGCGGGCGTTGCCTTCCCGATGTCATGCGCCCCGGCCAGCCACACCGCCAGCCGACGCGCATCCGCCATGCCCTCCGGCAGCACCTCGGCAACAAGTCGCCGCACTCCCTCAGGCACCCATCGGTCCCACAAGAGACCGGCCACCGCCGCACTGTCCGTCATGTGCAGCCACAACGGCAGCCAGCCATCCGTCCCCGTGTCGTACTTGGCCCACACACAGCGCGCTGCCCTCGACAGCGCCCCGCTGGTGCCGCGCGATTTGCCGCCCTGTAGATCATTCACAGCAGCATCCAAGTGCAATCACGGGTGCTGAAGGGATGCTTTTCCAGCTTCCATCGTTCCGATTGCGACGATGTTCCTCGACAGCTCGCCTGGGGGTGAGGTCGCGCCTGGAGGAACGAAGACCTCTCGTCACGTTTTGCGCTATAGGTCCGAGTTGATTGATGTGCCGAGAAACGGAGTCGTGACCGAGTATCTTTGCTGGTCAATCAGCCTGCTCCCCGCGCACGCGGGGATGAACCCGCGGGTCGCGAGTGCTTCAGCGGGCCCCCCAGCTGCTCCCCGCGCACGCGGGGATGAACCCGAGCCGGGCCCCGGCAGGGGGTGTGTGGGGCCCTGCTCCCCGCGCACGCGGGGATGGACCCGAGGTGCCCGCGATGGTGAAGCCGGTCTCGGTCTGCTCCCCGCGCACGCGGGGATGGACCCTCGAAGTCCGTGTCCACGGTGCCCTCTTCCTCCTGCCTCCCCGCGCACTCGGGGAGGGGCCCTGAGAGCGGACAGCGCAAGATCCTTGTAGGCGGACGCCTCGGGTCCCGCTCGGCGGACAGCTGATCTCCCTGTTCACGGGGCTGTTCGTGTGAATCCCGATTCTCAATTCCGAACTGGTGATCCCTCCGGGGGTTGGCTCGGTGCTGCCACGCACTACGAGCCGAGCTGTCCATCCCGGAGGGATCGTTGAAGAAGTCTGACAGGGAAGTGATGGAGATCTTCGAAGCCTTGGACGCCACTGGGTGTGCGCATTCGGCGGCCCAGCTGGCGGGGGTTGATCCGAAGACCGTGCGGAGATACGCACGGATGAGGGACACGGGCCGTCCGGTCGACGCGGCTGTGGTCCGGCCGAAGCTGATCGACCCGTTCATGCCGAAGATCGAAGAGTGGGTGGAGCGGTCGCAGGGCAAGGTCCGCGCGGACAAGCTCCACGAGCGCCTTCAGCTCCTCGGGTTCACCGGGGACGAGCGCACGACCCGCCGGGCGGTGGCGAAGGCGAAGGAACGCTGGCAGGCCGGCCACCGCAGAACGTATCGCCCCTGGATCACTTCTCTGAACTATCAGCTTGCGCTGGTTTGTTGGGGTTCATCGGAGTCGGGCGGGGTGCGCTGGATGGTGATGTGG
>NZ_JBWLKL010000079.1:0-15459 GCF_059026065.1 Streptomyces sp. A18
TGAGCGGGCCTGGCGGTCTGGGGAAGACGGAGTTGGCTGTCCTGATCGCCCGTACGCTAGGCGATCGCTATCCCTTAGGGCGTGCAGGTTTTTAACCCGTGGCTTCCCATTCAGTGGATCGTTGGTCTGGGTGGGCTGGAAGCGCAACAGGCCGTGCTGGCAGCCAAGTTCGGGGCGATCCTGCCGCATCTTGATGAGCGGCAGCGGCGTCTGCTGATAGGGGCGGAGGCCCGGTCGCTCGGCCACGGAGGGATCAAGGCGGTCGCCCGTGCCGCCGGTGTCCGTGAGGCCACTGTGTCGCTCGGGGTGCGGGAACTCGACTCCGGGGAAGCCCCGTTGGGGCGGGTCCGCAGGGCCGGCGGTGGACGCAAACGCATCGTCGACCTCGACCCTGCTCTTCGGGCCGCGCTGCTCACCCTGGTCGAGCCTGATGTCCGCGGGGATCCCATGTCTCCACTGCGCTGGACCACCAAGTCCACCCGCAAGCTCGCCGAGGTATTGACCGGCCAGGGCCACAGGATCTCCGCGGACACGGTTGGCGACCTCCTACGCGAGGAGGGCTTCAGCCTTCAGGGCAACGCCAAGATCCTGGAGGGCAAGCAGCACCCCGACCGGGACGCCCAGTTCCACTACCTCAACGAGCAAGCCCGGAACCATCAAGGCGGCGGGGATCCGGTGATCAGTGTGGACGCGAAGAAGAAGGAACTGGTCGGCCCCTTCAAGAACAACGGCCGCGAATGGGAGCCGCGGGGCAAGCCGGTGCGGGTGGACACCCATGACTTCCCCGGCCTCGCCTTGGGCAGGGCGGTGCCCTACGGCATCTATGACGTCGCCGCGAACACCGGCTGGGTCAACGTGGGCACTGACCACGACACCGCCGCGTTCGCCGTCGAATCGATCCGCCGCTGGTGGAACGAGGCCGGGCGGGCCGCCTATCCCACGGCCGACCGGCTGCTGATCACCGCCGACGCGGGCGGCTCCAACGGGTATCGCACCCGCACCTGGAAGACCGAGCTCGCCCAGTTCGCAGCCGAGTCCGGCCTGGCTATCACCGTCTGCCACATGCCTCCCGGAACTTCGAAGTGGAACCGGATCGAGCACCGGCTGTTCTCCCACATCACCATGAACTGGCGCGGCAGGCCCCTGACCAGTCACGAAGTCATCGTCCAGAGCATCGCCGCGACCACCACCAAAGCTGGCCTGACGGTGCACGCCGAACTCGACACCGACCAGTACCCCACCGGCATCCAGGTCAGCGACGAGGAGATTGCTGCCCTGCCGATCACACGGCACCGTTTCCATGGCGACTGGAATTACACCCTCCACCCCCAGCTGCTTCCGGACACGACGCCCGTCAACAGCACCGCGGAACAGCCGCCGGCAAACAGACCACATCACCTGACGCTGCACTCGCTGCAGGACCCGGAACTGACCGGTATGACCCGCCAACAGCTCAGCGAATTGATCGACACACTCATTCCCGAGCTGGAGCTACAGCGCGAGCAGTCACTCCGCATGCGTCGTGGCCACGAACGCTTGGTAGCCCCCGGTGCGGGCGCCAAAGCCAAGCTCGCTCCCGCCGACCAGGTCCTGGCGACCGTGCTCTACCTGCGCAGACTCGCCACCCTCGAACTCGTTGGCCAGCTCTTCGGAATCACCAGCATGACCGTCAGCCGCATCGTCCGGGAAGTCCGTCCGCTTCTGGAAGCCCGCGGTCACCACACCACCGCCTCCACGGCCCGCTTCCGCACGCCCAAGGACATCGCGATGTTCCTCGCTCCGGACACCAACTCAAAGATCAAACCTGCGGGTTGATGATCTGCACGCCCTTAGGGACAGCGGCATCCCGCTCGTTCGCAGCCGAATCACCGCGCTCCGAGCCCTCGTCTCCGAGATGCCACCGGCCGTCGCCGCCCAGGCCGTCGGCTACACGTCTCGGTGCGTCGAGCAACATGCCGACACAATCGGCATGTCATGGGTGAACTACGTTCCTGCGCGCCGCGGTCCTGGCGAACTGACGACATCCTGATACGCGATGCCGTCAGTAGAGTGGTCGGTTACGGAGCACCAGGAGGAGCAGCGCCAGAACGGGGGATCTTCGAGGCGAGGCGCCCCCGGGCATGCAGGAGTATCCATCTTCGGGAAACCCGCCATCACATCGATCCCATGCCCCTCATGCTGGTCCCGACCTCAGTCATGGAAGGTCCAATGAACCCAAGTCGGCACTACATATACCCCGCGTTGATCTGCTTGGCGGAGAGGTTCAGAAAGCTGCGTTCTTTAGAGCTCGTAACACGATCTTGTTGAGGTGTGCTGGTCGGGCGTGACCGATGTGACGATTCGGCCGTTCGGGAGGGCGTGAGTACTCGGCCGTGGATCGTGGACGACGACTTGTGGGCGCTGATCGAGCCGCTGCTGCCGCCCTGGCCAGAGAAGGCGCCGGGCCCGCAGCCGGTACCGGACCGGCTGTGTCTCCAGGGCATCCTGTATGTCCTCTATAACGACATAGCCTGGCAACTCCTGCCGCTTGAGCTGGGGTTCGGCTCGGGACAGACCTGCTGGCGACGCTTGGACCGCTGGCAGCAGGCCGGAGTCTTCGACCTACTGCACCGCATCCTGCTCACCGAACTCAACGCGGCCGGCGAACTCGACTGGTCCCGGGCCTGCGTGGACGGCTCCCACATCCGCGCGAAAAAGGGGGAGCCGACACCGGTCCGTCGCCGGTCGACCGGCGGAAGACGGGCAGCAAACACCACCTGATCTGCGACGGACGCGGCACCCCGCTCAAGGTCATCACCACTGCGGCTAACGTCAACGACGTCACCCAGACCCTCGCCCTGGTCGACGGCATCCCGCCCGTGGCCGGATGGCCCGGGCGCCCGCGCCGCCGCCCCGACTCGCTTCTTGGTGACAAGGGCTACGACTCCAACCCCAACCGGCGAGAGCTGCGCAAGCGGCGGATCCTGCCCGTCATCTCGTGCAAGGGCGCCCCGAACATCAAGGGCCTTGGCAAACTCCGTTACGTCGTCGAGCAGACCTTCGCTCTGCTCCACCAGTTCAAGCGCCTCGCCGTCCGCTGGGAACGTCGAACCGAACTGCACGACGCTTTCATCTCGTTGGCCTGCAGCCTCATCTGCTGGAGACGCCTCAAGTGTGGCTGAGCGCTTCAGTTGACGGATGAGCCGGGTCGATACCCAGCCCACATCGGATCGTCCAGTGCTGGTCGTCCTGAGAGGCGCCGGAGCGGACCTCCGGCGAGCGAGAGTCGGCGGCGCGCGACGTTGAGGAAGTGGCCCTGCGCCGCTTCAACGCGAGCTCGCAGAGCCAACCAGCTCTCGTCAGGGGTCAGACCGCGTCTCACAGCGAAGTGGAGCTGCCAGATTTGCTCATCGAGGGCGTGGACGGCTTCTGCGGTGTCCCGATCAGCTACGAGGTTCACCATAGCTATCGCTTCGTTCCAAGGCCGCCAGTCGACAGTGGTCGCCACGACGACACCCTGCGGAACTGAGTCGGGACGACTTCCTTCCATCTGGCCGAGGCCAATGAGTACCGCAGTCGATTCCCGCAGCACACATGCATATGCCGCCACCTGCTGATCCCTGATCCAGTGTCGATCCTGAGATCTCCTGCTGACCGCGCTGCCAGCGAACACACCGATGAGCGTGGTCACCACCGCGCCCGCAGGAGCCGCCAGCAAGCTCCACAACGCGCTCATGGAGACAGTCTTGTGGAGTCAGCGATCCGCTCGCAGGCCATTCGGATCCAAGCCTGCAGCCCTTTGACTGACTCGCAGGCGGTGTGCTAGCAGCCGCCAACGAAGCGCTCAGGCACATGAAGAAAGACCGTTCATGATCGTGTTACGAGCTCTTAGAAAGAGTGTCGATATCCTACTCCGCACGCAGTATGAATTCCTTCCTTGGTAAGCTTTTTTCTCAAGCTAGTCGGAGTGCAGGCCAACAGGAGCGGGATCAGCTTGACAGTCTGCTGTCTAGCATGCGCTGGTATTTTGTGTACAGGCACCAGGACCCCATGCAGGGCCAAGATCTCAGGCTACCGGGACCGGCCTCAAGCAACCGCTACGATCAGCAAGCATCCCAGTTGCGCAGCTTCATCACGAGCTACTACGGGCGGCGATTCCATGCCTGGTATGCCTCGACCGAATTCGAGGCCATCCCCTTTCTCAGCCGCACCTTCCGCGGGATGGACGAGATCACCGGATCCACGCTCGACGTTCATTTCCACGCCGATCAGCGCTCCATCTACCGTTCCGGCAATGAACAGGGCAGGGAGACTGACGAAATCTGGGGGGATAACGTACGACTCGCTCTGGGCGTCACGGAGAAGCCACAAGGCCACTGCATGTACGTGTGGCAAAGATCTGCGCACCGCGCTGAGCAGCAGCACACATTTACCTTTGAGGGCCCACATTTGCTGGACCTGACACATTTTCACGACAAGGCTCGGCTGGGAGCCTTGGCGAAACTCAAAGCTGAGCTTCAAGTGGGAACTGCACTTCGCGAAGCGGTCCAAGAAGCCCAACGTCGTCCCGTTCGTATCGACAGGATGCAGCTTGACGAACTGCTGCCCGGGTCAACCCTCCGAGAGCGCCGGGAAGCCAAGCAATGGGCCAGAGCGTACGTTGAACGCTAGGGGGGCAGCGCGGAAGCAGTGGCAGCGGCAAAGCTCATGCGTGACGGGCTGCGTGCTAGCGGCCGAGCGTATCGAGTCGACACCCACGCTCTCGTCGCCACAATTCTGACGCTTTCGGGAGTCCTCGGCGCTCCGCATGTCCTAACCAACGACCTGCCGGAGAGTATCGGGGTGATAGCTGATGCCATTTCGGCCGTAATACAGGACATGAACCGGTAAGATCTCTGATTTGAACCTTAAATACGTGCCGTGCACTGGCATCCGTGCCGATACTGCTCACGCTGCGGCTTTGTACCTATCATTGACGCGTCCCCCTATCGGGAGGCTAGCGGGGGCAGGCGGCGTGTGATGACACCGCCTGAACTAATGTGGCGGGGCGGAGAATTGCGGCTGTTGGGTGAACGGGCGGGCGGGTAAGTCGGCGGGTCATGAGCGTGATCGCGGCGAGCGTGAGCATCGCTTCGGAGTGATCGGGACGGGACTCGTAGTCGCGCACATTCCGGCGCGCCTGCACCAGCCACGCCAGCGGCCTCTCTACCACCCACCGACGCGGCAAAATCACGAACCCCTGGGCACCCTTGGGCCTACTCACAGTCTTGATCGTCAGGCGGAGGAACGACTTCGCCCAGTCCACGAGCTTGCCCGCGTAGACCAAGTCTGCCCAGACGATGGTGATTTCAGGATTCACGAGCCGGAGCCGGAAGAGGACTTCTCGGGCTGCGACGCTGTCGTGCATGTCGGCCGGGGTGACCATCACGAACAGCAGGAGCCCCTTCAGGTCGACGATGTTGGCCGGCGCCGCCTACCTCGGCATCCAGGCGTACCGCCACCGCGGCCGCCTGCGGGCCGACCTGACGACCGGGGAGGGCGAGCGGCGCGGTGATCTGCGCACGGTCCTGGACGGCCTGTTGGTGAGCGCCACCAACCCCAAGGGCCTGGTCTTCTTCGCTGCGGTCCTGCCGCAGTTCGTCAACCACGACGCCGGGAACATCCCGCTGCAGATGATGGTCCTCGGCCTGATCCCGGGCGGCATCGGCCTGGTCTGCGACACGGTCTGGGGCCTGGGCGCCTCGTCGGCCCGGACCTGGTTCGCCGGCTCCGACCGGCGCCTGTCGATGATCGGCGGCGCGGGCGGCATCGCCCTGATCGGCCTCGGACTCACCGTCGCCACCCCCGCCACTGACCCCTCCCGGACCAGTCGGCCGCCGCCGAGCCGCACGGACTCGCTGCCTAGGTCTCCGCAGGCGGGGAACCGGCCTTGGGGACCAACGGAACAGCTATTGGCGCTAAGCACTTGATTATGAATGTCGAAGACCCCCAGCGTGGTGATCGCTGGGGTCTTCGACGCGTATTGGGTCAGTGGCGTTAGTTGCTTTGGGTGACAGCGGTTGGCGCTGAGAACAATCATGGTCGGCCTTGGCGCGGCCGACGTTCCTCAAGTCCGTGATCCTCTACGACGGACCGGGAGGAGCGGGCGAATGCATCCCTGCCCGCGTCGAACTTGGCGCGGGCCTCATGGAAAGCCAGGTCGCGGCGTTCCTCGTCCTCCGCCGCCCGACCGCGCCACGGAGCGCGACGGATGCGTTCGACAAACAGACGGAACTCGTCGTTCAAGATGCGGCCGCAGATATAGACCTCCTGCGCTGCCGCCGCAGCAGCGTCCGGACCGTTGAGTTGGATCTCGATCAGCAGCTTCCTCAGTTCCCGGATAGCATCGCTGATCTCCTGTTCAGAGAGCCGCAGGTTGCGGCTGGTGAGCAGGAATGAGATGGCGGGACCGTCGACTGCTCCCAGCCCGACCCGGTGCAACGCGTCGTCGATCGGCTCGGCCGCCTGCTGGAACAGCCGGTAAGCCGCGCGCCGTTCCTCTCTGAGCTTCTGTGCGTGTTCTATTCGCCCGCGGTCGCGAGCTTGCCGCCCGGCGGCAAGGTAGGCGAGTCCCGCCGTTCCCAACGATCCGACGACACCGATTCCTGCGCCCGCTAAGGCGGCGATTCCCTGATCCATGAGCGGCATCCTGACGCACGCGCGCGGCCGACATCAGCAGAATGCGCCGCCCCGGTCTCGTTGTTGGTCAGTGGCGTGGACGCCAGCGGGTGACGCACTGGCCGTCGCCGGCGCCGAGCCGGAAGGGCAGGGCGATGCGGCCCAGGGGGAAGGTCTCGCCGGGGGCGTGGGGAGTCCAGCCGCAGCGGGTGTAGAACGCGGCCAGATCGCGGTCGGCTTCGTAGGAGCCGTACAGCAGGATGTAGCCGAGCTGCTGGTGGATCTGCCAGGTCCGCTTGAGCAGGTGGCGGCGATGCCCTGGCCGCGGGCGTGTTCGGCCACGGCCAGGCCGTGGATCTTGGCGACGAACAGGCTCAGGGCCATGGCCTTGTCGGCCGTGTAGCCGTTGTTCATGGCCATATCGATGAGCGTTCCGGGGGCGGTGGCAGAGAGGATGCCGACGGTGCGGTCGGTCTCGTGGGTGGCGCCCAGCGTCAGGGAGACGGTGGTCAGGGCCTCGTTCATGGGCCGGTCGGTGAAGGCGGCCGAGGCGGCGTCGTAGTACGCCTTCGTGTTCGAGGCGCCGAGTCCGGCGAGCATGGCGCAGGACGCCGAGCCGTCCTCGATGGCTGCCCGCAGGACGGGGATGATCCTGACGCCGTCGCCGGTGGTGGCCATCAGCGCGTTCGCCGCTTCGACGTCCTGGCCGCGGGCCAGGCGGGTGCGGGTGCCGGCCGGGCCCTGCCAGCCGGTGCGGACTCGGTCGGCGGACGGTGGCGGTGCCTGCCTGGCCTTCTTGGTCGTCTTGCCCATGGTCTTCGTTCCCCCTGTGGTGATGTCGGCGGCGTACCGCCGGTGGTCCTTCAGGTGGATCTTGTCCCGGTGGCCGGGCGGCTTACCGCCGCTTTCTGGTCGGATATTTCCCGTCTGGTTCTGAGGGGGAGACGAGCCGCAGGGTGGGGCGTGGTGGGGCGAACTCGCCGAGTTCGAGTGCTGCCTCGCGCCAGTTCGCGGCGAGTTGGAGCAGCCGTTCGCTGTCGTGGCGGTAGCCGGGCGGCGGGGTGTTCGGGACGGTCGGCCACAGGATGGTGGCGGCGAACCGGAGCCCGTGCATGGCGGCGGTGGCGTGGGCGTCGACGCTGCCGCCTTCCAGGCGCCGCAGCATGTCGAGCCGGGCTGCGGCGTCGAGGAGTTCGTCGTAGACCTTCGCGTACTCCTGCGCGCGTACGGTGGCGAGGTCATCCATGTCGGGTGCCTGCGGCGTTGGGGTGGGGCGGGGCCTGGAGCCGTTCGCGCAGGTCGATCTTTTCGGGGGTGAGCGGGTCCTCGGGCCGGCGGATGCGTACGGGCTTGGGCCGCAGCGGCAGGCCGTCGTCCGCCGCGGCGGCTTCGGCGAGCGCTCGGTACAGCGAGGCGACCGAGGGAGACTTGCCCGCGTTCTTACCGACCTTGATGGTGAGCTTCTTCGCGATCTCGGGGACGGGGACGCCCTTGTCCTTCAGGGCGACGGCGAAGTTGAGCATGTCATCGTCGATGACCTTCGGGCGTCCGCCGTGGTTGCCCTTGGACGCGGCGATGACCTGGCCTTCGAGGGTCTTCTCCCGGATGTAGTTGCGGTCGAGCTGGGCGCCGACGGCGAAGGACATGGCGCCCATGCCGTTGGGGTCGCAGATGCCGGTGAGCGAGCCGGTGAGGAGTTCGAGCTGGATGCCGCCAGCCTGGAGCCCCGCGGACACGGTCATTAGCTTGGCCGCGTTCCTGGCCAGACGCTTCATCTCGTGGACGGTGAGGATCACGGCCGTATCGGGCGCGGCCTCCTTGAACTGGTGGGCCAGGGCGAGCGCCTTCTCCAGCTCGGGCCGCACTTTGACGCGGGTGCTGGTCTGTTCCTTGAAGACCTTGTGGCACTCCGCCCGGTGGAGGGCTTCGAGCTGGCTTGCCAGCTCTTGGCGGGCGGTCGAGGTGCGGGCGTACCCGAGTCTGATCGGGCGCTCGGTGCGGGGCGCGGGCACGATTGCGAGCGCCGGGCCCTGCTTCCACGCGCGGCCCGGGTGCCGGTCGGCGGGGACGAGGATCTCCAGTTCCTCGCGGAGCGCGGGGACGAGGACGAAGCGGGGGGTGTGGTACTTCGCGGCGGTCTTCCCGCCGCGGGTGCGGCAGGCGCTGCCGGCGGGCACATCACATTTCGTGCAGTCGTGATGTTCTGCCGCAAGTGCTGCCTGATCGGGCGTCAAATCCATGGAGGAAGCCTCTCAGAAGCACCTCGCACAACACGCCGGGGACTTTTGCGAACGTCGATCTGCGGAAATGTAATCGCCCCAGGGACGTTCTCAGAACTCTCACAGATGGTCATTTGTGAGAGTGACGCAGTGTGTGGCTTAGGCCTGTGCTCGACCGAAGGGGAGTCGTGATCGAGTTCCGGACGTGCGTCCGAATTCGGTGGTCTCAACTGTCAGTGGCCAGCGCAACACTCTGAGCTGATTGTCGTTCAGAGGGGGGCGATGGCATTCCGGGCCGTGCACGCCGGGTGGGGAACCGTCTTCGCACACCTGCCGGATCTCGGCTGCGGGCAGGCGTGGGAGGCGGTGTGGAAGGTGAAGCCGCGCGCGTCGATCGCCTGCGTGGAGTGCTGGCGCCCGATGTACGCGAAGACCTCCCGGGCGGGGATGCGGTTCTTCGCCCACGCCCCGCACGCCCCGGACTGCAAGATCGCGCGCGAGGGGGAATCGGAGGCCCACCACCTCCTCAAGCTCGAACTCGCCTGGGCCGCGCGCGACGCGGGCGCCCACGCCGAGCTGGAGGTACGGGCGCCGGACGGGTCCTGGCGGGCCGACGTGCTGGCCTCCGCCCCGGACGGTTCCTGGCACATCGCGCTGGAGGCCCCGCTGTCGCCCATCACGGATACGGACATCGCGGTCCGGACGGAGCCGATGCGCCAGCACGGCGTCGCGGCCCGCTGGTTCAGCGACCGGCCGCGGCCCCCGTGGCTGGGCACGGTCCGCTCCGTACGGGTGGTCCGCGAACAGGACGGCGGCCCCCTGGGCGTTGCGGAGGGTCTGGTCCGCTTCGACGGCCGGTCCTGGCGACGGGACCGGGCGACCGTGCTGCCCGACTTCCTGCGCTGGGTCTTCCACGGCCAGGCCGTGGAGCATTCGGTGAAGAGCCTTTACGCGTACGAGGACGGGTTACGCAGCCTGCGGAAGGTGTGGACGCACCCGAAGTTTATCGCGGCCGAGGAAACCCACCTGGCCGAAGAGGAACGCCGACGGCTGGCCTACGAGGCACAGGCCGCCATCAGGAAGCGCTCGCAAGGGCGTGGTCCGTGAGGGGCAACGCGGCCAGCCGCGTGCGGGCCCTGCGCAAGGCGCTCAAGGCGGAGGAAGCGGCCGGAGGCATGTCGGCGTCTTCGGCTCTGCGGGAGAAGGCGGCGCGGCGTGCGCCGGGCCATCGCCTACCTGAGCCGGGAACACGGCCTGACGGCCAGGGTGGGCTGGAGCGTGGCCGATCCCTGCTGGCGGGCGGCGTCCCGCTGGTCGACGGGGAGGGGGTGCCGGTCGCGGTGTTCAATCCTGCGCGACGTCTACTGCGGGGGCAGGCGTATCTGCTGCTGGCCGGGATGCTGCTGCTCTTCGGTGACGAGCTCGCGCTCAAGCTCTTCAACCGGTACGCCTACGGGGCGCCGAAGCGGCCGAAGGGCCAGCGCATGGAGGTGGTCCGCCTGGACCTCTGCGCGTGCGAGGCGCCGGAGCTGGTCGCGAAGATCGAGGGCCAGGAGTTCCCGGCAGAGCCCAGCGACAGCTTCGGGGCGGCCGCCGCTCCCTACCTCGCGCAGTGCCAGGTGTGCGGCGGCGCGTACAAGCTGCCCTGGCGCCGGGCCGTTCCCACCGGTGAACCGGACGGTACGGCGGCGTCGGGCTGAAGCCGTACCGGATCGCCGCCGTCAAATCTTCTGACGGCAACACGGGTTCCTGTTCCGTTCCTACCGGGCACGGCCCCGACGATGCGGCGCTGGGCCGTTCGCCCGGCTTCCGTCACGAGCACGGCCGCCGGCCCAGGTGTTCATCGTCGGGAGCGCACAGGTGTACCCACCCACGCCCGGGTCAACGACACCACGTCCTGGGCGGTTCCGGCGGGTAAGGGATTGAGGCTGCCGGGCCGGAAGGGGCCCAACAAGACCGGCCGGTCCGGCAGCCTCGGGTGGCCGGGCAGGCGTCGAGGCTGCCGGTCGGTCAGCGGATGCGGGCCGTGGGGCGACCACCGCACCACGCTGGTCTCTACCCGAGGGGCCACGGGCAGCTGCCCGCCAGCATGGCCCACTCCCGATCCCCTGACCGGGCACGACACGCCCCTCCGCCACCCAGTGGGCGGCCAGCGCGGCGAAGACCGGCTACCACTCCTGTCGCACACGCCCCTTTGCCGTTGGCCCCTCCGGGGCATTCACCCGGTCGGCTCAACGAGGTGCCCGGCACCGGGAAACGGTAGAAGTGAACGACATGAAGCTACCGGCGGGTTACTTGCTCCCCGGTGTCTGAGCTAGGACTCCGGGGCCGGTAAGACCGCCGACATCATTGCGATGCCGAGCGACCCGTTTCACCGATCTCGACGTCACGGGCGAGGTCGCATTCGTCATGATGGACGGCATCGTCTACAAACGGCCCCAGCCTCCCCGGTAGCGACCGTCCACTCGATCGCTGCATCGGAGCGTGTTCGCTCCCTTCCGTGTCCGCAGCTGCATTGCTCCACTGACCCGCCCATGCCGGACCGAATCAACCGCTACGTGCCCGTGGCACACCGGACAGCGGCAGCGCATGCATCCTGGTCCTGGTGTGTTGGCCAGAAAATCCGCCGCCGAACGGGCTGCAGCAGAAGGGAGGGCCTGTCAGGACTCGATCACGGCTGGCTCCTGTGCCGCTGTCGGGGGAGTTGCCTGCGTCTCGGCGCTCACCTCTGGCGTGGGCCGGCGGAACCCCCGTGTGATCCAGACGAGCCAGCCGAGCCCGGCGCACAGCCAGCAGGCCCCGATCGTGAGAGCGGTGGCGCTGAGTTGGGTGAGGAGGTAGATGGTCACGCATGCGGCGAGTGCAGGCACGAGGACGTAGCCAAGGGCTCCCACACGACGTTCTGTCCGGCGCCGCCGGACGTAGTACGCGATTGTGCACGCGTTCACCGCCGTGAAGGCCAGGAAGGCGCCGAAGTTGACGAAGGAGGTGGCCGTGGCGAGCGAGATATTCAGGCCGGCAGCGGCCATCGCCGCGGTGACGAGGAGGCCCCGCACGGGGGAGTGGGTGCGCGGGTTGAGGATGCCGAAGACGCGGTGGGGCAGGACTCCGTCCCGGCCCATCGTGTAGAGGAGGCGGCTGGTCGAGAGCTGTACGGCCACGCCTGAGGCGAAGCCTCCGATGATGGTGGCAGTGTTCGTCCAGTCGGCGAACGCCTGTCCGCCGACCTGGACGGAGAGGGTGTACCCGGCGATGTCGGGGTTGGCGAAGTGGCCGCCGGGGTGCACCAGTTGCATGACGTAGGCGACACAGGCGAAGAGGAGTCCGCCGATCGCGACCACGAGTACGACGGCCCGGGGGATCGTGCGGGCCGGGTCCCGGGTCTCCTCGGCCAGAGTGGTGACGGCGTCGAAGCCGAGGTAGGAGTACGCGGCCACGGCAGCTGCCGCGGAGACACCTGCGAGTGTTGTCCCGTCGTTCCAGAGCGGAGCGGAGTAGGAGGCCGGGTGGTGGCCGCCGAGGTGGACCAGGCAATAGACCACGAACAGGAGGACCAGGAGTACCGCGAGCGCGGTGAAGGCCTTGTTCAGGCGGTCCGTGAAGTTGAGACCGATGATGTTGACGATGGTGGTCAGGACGGCGTTGATGATCAGCCACGCCCACACTGGGACCGCGGGGAACTGGGCGTTGAGGTACACCGACTGCACCAGCCAGGCCATCATGGGCAGGAAGAGATAGTCGAGCAGTACCGCCCACCCCACCAAGAAGCCGACCGGTGCCCCGAGTTGGCGGCGAGCGTATACATAGGCCGAGCCGGAGGCCGGGTAGTGGCGGGCCATCCGTGCGTAGCTCAGGGCGGTGAGGCACATGGCGCCCGTGGCGAGCAGGAACGCGGTGGGCGCGGTGCCGGTACTGGCGGAGGCCACGACCCCGAACAGGACCACCACCAGGCTCGGTGCCATGTAGGAGACGCCGAAGGTTACAACCGAGGCCAGGGAGAGGTGTCCCTTGAGCGCGGGGCTGCCTGAGGCCTGAGGGGCGGCGCTCACCGGCTCGCCTCGGCGTCCTCGTTGCGCTGCTGGTCCGGCGGCCGGATTCGGAGCGCCGACGGGGTTTCGGGCGGGGTCGCCGGGTGCCAGTTCGAGGGCTCGATCCGGCCGTTGTACAGGGGGAGTTCCAGCGGGGTGTCGTCCGGAGCGAAGTAGTTCCAGGGCCAGGAGTCTCCGCCCGTGCCGTGCATGCGGGCGGCCGGTACCCGGTCGAAGTCGACCACGCTGAGCAGCACCGTCTCTTCTGCTCCCACTGCGGCCGTCCGGGTCTCGCCCTCGGGGTCGACGAGCAGCGACCGGCCCAGCGCGGTCGGCGCCGCACCGTTGACGCTGGCCGTCCAGACCTGGTTGACGATCGAGTTGGCGACGTTGAGGGGGATCTCCTGGGCCCGGCCCGAGGTCGGTGTCTGGACGAGGTTGAGGATCAGCTCGGCGCCCATCCAGGCGAGGTGGCGGGTGACCTCCGGGTACCACACGTCGTAGCAGATGGACAGCCCGACGCGCCCGGTGCCCGGCATGTCGAACACGACGAAGTCGCGCCCCGGTGCCATCGGCTCGTACGGACGCCAAGTGAAGATCTTCCGGTAGTGGGCGACGAGTTCGCCTTCCGGACTGTAGACCACAGCCGTGTTGTGGACCTGTCCGTCCTCGGCTCGTTCCAGGACGGTGCCGGGTACCAGCCAGATGCCCCGTTCGCGGGCCAATGCGGACAGGTGCTTGCCGCGCGGGCCGTCAAGGGGTTCGGCGTACGCCGCGTAGTAGTCCTCGAGGTCCAATGAGGTGTCATCGGCCGGTGAGCACAGGTGCAGCTCCGGATACACGACGAGTTCGGCGGCGCTGGGGGACTTCTGGCGGCGGCGCAGGTTGGTGGCGAAGTCGCCGAGGGTCTCGGCGACTGTCTGGACGAGGGCGACGCGGAGGTGTCGGCTCATAAGGGCATACCTGTTCATGGGAGGGCAGGGGGGGAGGGCAGCCCGGGCTCCCGGGTTTGTTAAATGAAATTTAATTAACTGAACAGGTGGGGTCAATGGATGCGCGCGAGTGGGCGTCCATGGATGCTGCCGAGAGGGCGGCGTGCGTGTGCCAGCATGTGTTCCATGCCCCGCCGCAAGAACCAGGCCGAACGCCGTGCTCACCTCGTCGATGCCGCCACTGCGGCGATCCTCGAGCACGGTGCCACAGCGACGAAGCTGCGGGACGTGGCCACAGCTGCCGGGGTGACGCCGGCCGCGGTGCTCTACTACTACCCGGACCTGCAGGCCGTGTTCGCTGCTGTCCTGGAGCACAGCAGGGAGACCTTCTGTGAGTTGCGCGAGGCGCAGATCGACGCGGCGTCGAATGCAGTCGACCAGATGCGCGCCTGCATCCGCTCCGGAGTTCCGTGGCCCGGCCGAGCCGAGCGCAGTACGCGACTGCTGATCGAACTGTTCCCGCTGACTCTGCGCGGACACGAGTCCGAGCAGCAGCAACGGACCTTCGCCGCGCGCCAGGTCGCGCTGTACCGGGAGGTGCTGCAGCGGGGTGCGGACGACGGGGTGTTCACGCTGGCTGCGCCCGCCGAGGATCTCGCCCGTTCGTTCCTGGCTCTCGAGGACGGCTACGCTATGGACCTTATGGCGGGTATCGAAACGCCGCGGGGTGTGCAGGCCCGCCTGCTCATGCACGCACGCATCGTGACGGGCTGTGAGGCACTCGCCGCCCCCGCCCATGATGAGGCCCAGCGGGGGACTGTCAGCGGTACTCGGGTCTCTCGGATACATCCGCAGCACTGACGCGCATCGTCGGGCATGCCATCGCCGGAACGGTGGCGTTGTTCGCGCGATCAGACTCTCGTCCTCTTCGTGTGGTCGCGTGACTCCCGGTCTGGTCGGCAGGGCTTGCTCACGGAGGAGTTCGCATCGCGGTCAGCCTGATTACGCCGGAGTTGATCGAAGCCGCGTCGGCAGTCGACGTGCAGGACGCCTCCGGATGCCAGGAAACCCCCCCTCGTTCTCAGCATGGCGGAGCCTGCGGTGCCTGTGGGCTGGCGTCGTCGACGGCGACCGCGATGGTGTCGGCGGTCAGGCGGAGCGTGAAGGTTCCGCCGCCGTGGCGCACGGCGTTGGTGACGAGTTCGGAAACGATCAGGACGGCGGATCGGCGTCTTCGGGCGCGATCTGCGGCTGCCTGAGGTCTTCGAGGAAGGCCCGGGTGGCACCGCTTGCGTCGGTGACGGCGCAGGTGGAGCGGTCTGCTGCGGCGTGGACGCTCATCGCGTTCATCAGCCCCGGGTCTGATCGTCCATGCCTGGTCCGCCAGTGCGGCTCCGTTGCCCCGGGCCCGCTGATTCCCTCCTGCCCCGTTCGCACCCGATTACCCCGCCGTCGAACACACGAAAATCTGTGTCGGCCAGAGTAGACATTGGGTGGTGGTGTGGTTATGGTTTCTCTCGTAACGGAGATCAAGCAGGGCCCGGCAGAGACGAACTGCCGGGCAGAAGTACCCGCAAGTGCAGTTGCAGGGCGGTGCGGTGGTGGAGTTTCGAAGCCAGAGCGGTTGCAGGACGGCGACGGGGC
>NZ_JBWLKL010000080.1:0-12580 GCF_059026065.1 Streptomyces sp. A18
ACCAGCCGTACCGATCCGGCCGAGTTGCTTGAGCCTCATGAGGTTCCCTTCCGATGTCCCGCGGCCGTTGGACGGCCGTCGGGTCTCCAGCGCTGGCGACGGGAACGCTAGCCGGAGATCCGGGGGTAACCGTGAGGCGTGCGGTGCTGTTGCGCAGCCGTGACAACGTCCGGATTCGGCTGCCGCCGCCAACCGAGTGAGCCCCAGATCGTCCAGGGCGCGAGCGACGGTCGGCCAGGAGGTGACGCCTGGGCAGTACCCCGGTGCAGTGGTTGCTGACTTCACTCTCAGCCCACCGGCCTGCCTCGCGAACGAAGCTGAGGTCAGCGGCGCGGTTTGCGCGCCCCGCGGTTGGGTTGGGGCGCGGGGACGCAGCCTTCTGGGATGGCGCGTAGAAGGAGAGGGCCCGCAGCTGTGCCCGGACACCTCGTGCGAGACGTGTCGCCGCCTGCGGTGCGGGGCTCTGGGGTGCGAAAGCCCGGCCCCTCGAGCGTGTTCCACAGAGAGGCACAGTGACAGCAGACGATTCCTTCGGCTGTCTCGACGACGACATCCTCGAAGACCAACTCCAAGAGGCCCAGCGCATCAACGCCGAGGACCACCGCGCCGCCGAATCGGCTGACCCGACAGCCCCAGCCTGAGCTTGTCTTCTTGCCTCGGGAGTTGAACGGCGTCCCGGACGGTGTCACTCACCAGGGACTTCTTGAGGGCGGCCTGACAGCCCCTGGATGTGCGTGCCTTCCGCCACGGAATCACGTTCGCACAAAGGCCGCAAAGGTGAATGTGCTTGATGACGATTTCAGGCGGCTCGACTGACGTCCAGCCGTTCGGCCGACGGCGCGTATCCAGCAGCCCTGTAGGCGGCCACGGCGGCAGCGTTCGAGCTCGGGGTGCTGACGAGTGCGCTTGATGCACCCAGTTCACGCAGCGCCGCCGCAGCGGCGACGCTGATCGCCGTCCCGTAGCCGCGACCGCGATGGTCGGCGTGCACGCCCACCGGCTCCAACAGGCCGGGCTTACCGGGCCCGGCCGACCAGACCGTCGCCGCGGCCACCGCGTTGTCCTGGTCGTCGTAGCCAACCAGGCAGCGGGCGTCGGCGTAGACCGGCCCGGCCGAGAGGACGTGCCAGATCTCCTCGGTGAACCCCGGGCTGCCGAACGCCGAGCGATGCACTGCGGTCCGCACCCCCGCCGTCTCCGGACCGGCTACCTCGATCCGCAGGCCGGAGTCCTTCACCGGCTCGGCGAGGTCGTGGCGCAGCGGCGTCCACGGCTCGTCCAGATTCCAGCCCGCCTCCAAGAGGACCTCGCGGAGCAGGGCGCCGTTGGGGACTTCGAGGCCGACCTTCCCGGATGGCAGGACCCCGCGCTCCGGATCATTGAGGTCCGCCAGCAGTTGGCGCGCCAGATTGCCGTCTTCTCGCAGGTCCGGCGCGGTCGTCAGGCGCAGTACATCAGGGGCGTCCAGGTATCCGACGGCAATGATCCGTCCGTCCACGCTCCAGGTGCGGACGGCCGCGGCCAGCCTCTCCGCGCCCAGCGCCCAGGCCCAGCCGAGGTCTCCCGGATGGAGTTGCAGCGGTGTGCGGTCGTCCTGCCATACGCGGAGGGCAACCACGGCCCCGGCCAGCCCGTCGACGCCGGGCTCGTCCAGAACAATCGTCATGTCCCGCATCTCACACCCTCGCGGCGACCGGCCGCACCCGGTTTTACTCAGCCCGTCAGATCGACAGGACCTACCATTGGACCTGATGGAAGTCCATCGTGCCGAAGGTCGCGATGTCCATCGCGTAGCTCCACAATGCGTACTGCTGCTGATCGGCACGGCGATAGGTCTTGCCGAAACCGTTGTCGAGAATCTCGGTCCAGCTGTCGCCCTGTCCGTAGTGTGCGAACAGTCGGTCATTGCGCCGCGATGCGTCCTCTCCGGACTCCGCCGGGGTCTGGTAGATCACCTCATGCAGCCGGCCGCGCCAAAGAGTGAGAAGCAGTCGGCCGCCGTTGACTACGTATGTGTCCACTACCGCGTCGGGAGCGTTCTCGTGAGGGCCCGACGACTCGAGTTCGCCAGGGACCCGCACTTCGTCGGCAGCGCACAGCAACTCCAGCAACGGCAGGTCATCGGTGAGGCAGCCCATGAAGGGTCATCCTATGGCCTGTCCGGAGGATCAGACCGGATCCGGTCGACGTCCCCTTGTACGCCGCGCAGACGCGCGTGCCGGACCCCGCGACCCCGGCAAGATCCGCCGGACAGGCCCTAGCCGCACCTCGGAGGTACCCGACGTGTTACCAAGCCCGTTGCGCCCGTCGTGCTACATCCCACTGCCTCCTGCGACATCTGCGGTTTCGCCTCGGCGACACAGGGCAGCCGGAGGCGGTCAAGCATCTCCTGAGACGCACACCAGTACGTCAAGCGTCACGTGATGACGATCCGTCAAACACGTCCCGAGACCTCACGCAGGCAGTCTCGTCGGACCGAACGAATGGGGTACCTCGCGACTGTTCACCGGTGGTATGAGTGAAACAGTTGCAGTAGTGGCGGGCGACTACATGCCGTTCACAGGAGTGGAGATGGGCTGGCGGCTCGCCCGCTCGGCTTGGGGCCAGGGTTACGCCACCGAGGCTGCTCTGACAGTTCTGGCCCACGGCTTCGACACTCTTGAGCTTCCTGAGGTCCTCGCTGTCACAACAGCCGCCAACCTGCGTTCGCAGGCCGTGATGCGCAGGATCGGCATGACCCGGTACCCGGCCGACGACTTCGACGACCCCACCGAGCCCGAAGGGCCACTGCGTCCGAAGGTGCTGTACCGCATCGCCCGTAGTACGAGGATCTGACGTGCTCCGCTGGGGCGTTTGATCGGGCTGCGCAGCGAGCACCAAGATCATCACTCTGGCCTCGTCAGGAAGAACGGTGCCTGATGTGGAGCTAAGTGATCTTGGTGATATGTAGTGCGGCTTGGGTGGCGCTCCGGTAGGAGGGGCGCCGTGGCGATGAATCCGCTAGGTGGTGACCCTTCGTCAGGACAGTCGCCAAGCGGTACTCATACGGGAGTCCTCAAGGTGGCACGGGCATGAGCCAGGAAGGCCGTCGCCGCTGGGCTCTCGGTACCCGCCGACCGCCACGCCAGGGCGAGCCGACCGCGTATGGCGGGGTCGGTGGACAGTACGTGCAGCTCTTCCGGATGGTCGCGGGCGATCGGCGCAGGCAGGATCGCCACGCCCATGCCGTGCGCCGCGAGCCGCGCCAGCACCCCGGGGTCGCTCGCTTCGAAGGCGATGCGCGGTCGGAACCCGGCGGCGACGCAGGCGGCGTCGATGTCTCCCCGGGTGCCGGTGGAGTGGGTGAAGGTGATCAGCGCGCGGTCAGCCAGCTCCTCGAGCGCGAGCCGCTCTCGCCCGGCCACGGCGAGCGGGTCGTCCCGGCTCACGGCGGCCACCAGCGGTTCGTCGGCGATGGCTTGGAGCTCGACGCCGGGCGGGGATGTGTGCGCCGGGGCGAGCACGGCCGCGTCAAGCCTGCCTGCGGCCAGGGCCTCGGCCAGCTCATCCGAGCTGGACTCCCGGAGGCTGATCTCCACGGCCGGGTGGCGGCGGTGGAAGGAGGCGAGGAGCCCGGGGAGATCGAGCGTGGACGCCAGGGTGACCGTGCCGACCGCGACATGGCCGCGCAGCAGCCCGGCGTACTCGTCCACCGCGAGCCGGGCGCCCGCCACGGAGGCGAGGGCGGACCGCGCGTACTCCAGCACGGTGGCACCCACCTCGGTGGGGCGGACCGTCCGGCCCGAGCGGTCAAGGAGCCGCTGGCCCAGCTCGCGCTCCAACTGGCGTATCTGGGAACTCACACCAGGCTGGGTGACATGCAGGCGGGCCGCAGCCCTGGTGAAGCTGGCCTCCTCGACCACCGCCACCAGATATTCGAGCTGTCGCAACTCCATAACCAACAATCATAGTTGGGCGAAGAAGAACTACTTGGACTTCTGATCGCTTGCTGATCGACAGTGAATCCATGGGAATCAACGAACTCAGCAGTGCTGAAGAGACCGGCGTACTGATCGCCGGGTCCGGAATCGGCGGACTGACCGCCGCCCTCGCCCTGCATGCAGAAGGCATCAGGGTGACCGTCATCGAGCGGGTCCGGCAGATCACCTCCCTCGGAGTGGGCATCAGCCTCCAGCCGCACGCGGTGCGTGATTTGACCCGACTCGGCCTCGGGGACGCGCTCGCCGCGACCGGCGTCGCCACTGCCGAGCAGGTCTACGCCGACGAACGCGGCGAGCGCCGGTTCTCCGAGGACGTCGGCATGGCGGCCGGGTACCAATGGCCGCAATACGCCATCCACCGCGGCGAGTTGCAGCTCCTGCTGCTCGACGCGGTACGGGAGCGGCTCGGCCCGGACGCGGTCCACACAGGAACGCGTCTCGAGTCCTTCACCGACGAGCAGGACACGGTACGGGTCAGGGTCACCGACCGGGCGACCGGGCTGCCCGCGGTGATCGCGGTCCAGGCGCTGGTCGGCGCGGACGGGGCCCGGTCGACGGTGCGCGCAGCTCTGCACGCGCAAGAGGGTCCGATGCGCTGGTCGGGGGCGCGGATGTGGCGGGGCGTCACGGAGGCCGCACCGTTTCTGACGGGCCGGTCCGCGATCATCGCGAACGACGAGCGGGACCACCAACTGGTCGTATACCCGATCTCGGCGCGGCGCCCACTGGTCAACTGGGTGAGCCTGGCGTTTGAGGCAGCGCCGGGGCCGCTGATCGAGAACGTGGGCTGGAATCGCGAGGGAAGCGCCGAGGACGTACTGCGCCACTTCGAGGGCTGGGACTTCGCCGCGCTCGGCGTGGACATCCACGGCCTTGTCACCAGTAGCCCGGCCATCTTCGAGTACCCCATGGTGGATCGGGATCCGCTGCCCCGTTGGGGCCGGGGGCGTGCGACGCTGCTCGGCGACGCCGCACACCCCATGTATCCGACGGGTGCCAACGGTGCCTCCCAGGCGATCGTGGACGCCCGGACACTCGCGACAGAACTGGCGGCCGGGGGCAGTATGGCCGCCGCGCTCGCCCGCTACGAGAAGGCGCGGGTCGGGCCTACGGGGGACGTGCAGCGCGCGAATCGGGAGATGGACCGGCGTATGCGCGGAGCGAAGGGCAGGGATTCGGTCGCGGCGATCACGGACAGGTACCGGCGGACGACGAGCGGGGACGTGGCGACGGTCAACGCAGGGGCGTGACGCCGGGACTTCTCGCCTCTCCTCCTGCACGTCGACACCCGACCCAGTCGGCCCAGACCAGCGCGCTGAAGACGACCATCTTCACTGTCAGTGCCCGTCTCTGAACCCACACCCTGCCCGTCTCCTGGCGCCTCCCCCCGCCCCTCGGCAGCCGGCCTCGTCTCCCGGGCCTTCTACCCCTTCACTTCCTTCCACCCCGGCACCGCCCCCGACCAGCGCGCACTCGGCTACACCACCTCAGGCCTGCACGACCCCTACGACGCCGCCCTCGACGACCCCGAACCGGCTGGGCCCTGCACGAACTCCCGCCCAGGCACACCGCCCGCGTCGACGCCGAGGCCGCCCACGCCACCGTCGCCCTGGTATCCCGTCTCCTGGCGCGCGGAGCCGAATCCGTCTCCGAGACCCCCCGAGGCCGCCGCCTCCAGCACACCGACATCGCCATCGGCGCCGCACACCCCGAACAGGCTCGCTACGTCCAGCAACTCCTCACCGGCACCCCCCACACCCACGGAGTCCGCGCCGACACAGCCAACCGCCTGCAGGGGAGCCAATACGCCGTCACCATCGTCCTGCACCCACTGTCCGGACGCCGCGACGCCTCCGCCTTCCACCTGGAAGCCGGCCGCCTGTGCGTGCTCGCCTCACGCCACCGCCACGCCGCATCATGGTTGCCCGCGCCGGCATCGCCAACCTCCTCGACAGCCACCCCTCCAACGACCCCGTCCACCTCAACGTGCCTGCTAAGTGGCAGGCCGGCGGCCGGGAGGTACTGGTCATGCAACCGCGGGGCAAGCCGGTCGGTGTGCACCAGCTGCTCAGGGAAGTCGAGTAGGCCGCGTTGCGGCAGGCGGTCCTCGATCACAGGCCCTGTGACGTGGGGCTTTCCGGGCAGTTGTGGACGCGGCGGCTGGTGGGTGAGCTGATCGCAAAGCTGTACCGGGTACGGCTGACCGAGCCAGGGGTGGGTAAGCACCTTAGTCGGTGGGGGTTGTCCTTCCAGCGTCCGGACAGGCGGACCGTCGGGCGGGCCCCGGAGGCAGTGGTGCGCTGGCACGATGAGGGATGGCCGGTGATCCGTGCGAAGGCGAGGGGGTGGCGAGATCCTCTTCGCCGACCAGGTCACCGGCCGTACCTGGGGTGCGAAGGGCAAGACGCCAGTGGTGCGGCGAAACCAGCGGGTTCGCGGATTCTCACGGCACCAACCCGGCGAACCCGCTGGTGGTAGGGGTATCCCTCTGGCGGTGACGCGTGAGTTCAGCCGGTCTGCCCTGGCCCTTTAGTGTGTGACATCGCGAAAGTCACCGATTGGTTCGGAGCTGCCATGCCACCGCAGATGAAGTTGTCCGCGATAACACTCGACTGCCCAGACCCCCTAGCGCTGGCGGCGTTCTATCAACAGGCCACCGGCCTCGAACCGCATCCGAAGTCCGACGCCGACTTTGCCGGTCTCAACCGCGACGACGGACTCTTCATCGGTTTCCAGCGGGTCGACGACTACCGGGCTCCCTGCTGGCCCGACCAAACCGTTCCTCAGCAGTTCCACTTCGACTTCGACGTCGACGACCTGGATGAGGCCGAGGCATGGCTCCTGGATCTGGGTGCAAGCAAGCTGGAGCACCAGCCCAATGAAGATCGCTGGCGGGTCCTGACCGATCCAGCTGGGCATCCGTTCTGTCTGGTGGCCAAAGGCTGATCTCGCTCCGAGTGGCCCGACAGCCTAGGTCTAAGCCTGGGTGCGATCGATCGTGAAGTACTCGGGGTGGGCGGCTCGGACGTAGTGGATTACGGTGTGCGAGGTGATGCCGAACAAGAGCATCAGCCGGATCGGGTCTGCGGTCTCTCGAAGACGCTCTGCAGCTGTGTCGGCCTCCAGATGTCGCGCTGTGCGGCAACCATCCGCAGATTCCATTTCATCGTTCATGCCTCCATGCTCAGCCGGCGGACTGCCCGGCGTGCGGACTGCAGGCTGGCCAGCTCCGGGTCCGCATGGACGGTCGAGAGGTAGCTGCCCCAGCTCCCAATGGATGTCCCCGAGACGGACAGCGCACAACTCGCTCGCGCGGACCCCGGAGACGTAAGCGAGCTGGGCCATCGCGTAGTCGCGTACGGCCACCTGGTACTTGCGTGCCGCCAGAAGCGAGGCCCGCCACTGCGTGAAGCACTCCGTCAGCGCCCGCTGCGACGGGGGAATCCGCAACCCGTAGTCCCCGCGGTGAACCGGCCTGTTGAACGTGTCGACCGGCGACTCGACCGTCGCGCTGAACCTCCGGGCGATCTCTCCGGCATACCGCTGTTCCAGGAATGCGAAGTAGCTGTCGACCTTGGTCAGCTTGCTCCGCACTGTCGAGCGGGCCCGGCGGCCCTGACCGGCATAGAACCGGTCCACGTGCCGCGGCGTGAGCCGCCACGGCACCAGGTCGTAGAAGGAGCACAGCTCCATCACCGGGCGGACCAGCTTCTCCAGGGTCGTGGGAGCGAACCCCGCAACGTCCCGGGCCCACAGATACTCCGACACAGTTTCCAGGTAGAAGCCCTGTTCATCGACGGCGTGAGTCTGGGCGGCGGCCCGTCGCTGGAGCACCTGGACATCGGCCAGACCACTGTCCTCTGCCACGCCGGAGCTGGGTGCGTCACCGTCCTCCGGCTGCCCGGTGAGCAATGTGAGGCGGCGACTTCCTGAATCCCGCATAGCCACGCAAGTTCCTGGCCGAACTCTCAGAATCTGCCAGCAACTTGAAGAACTTGACACGTACGAGTGAGGCACAAGGAGAAGCCCCTCACCTCCTCACTTGCACTGTTCCCCGCGTCGAGACCACGCAGGAACCCGCGTGAACTCCAGTTGGAGCGGGAACCGGATATTGGTGACGAGATGTCGGCGATTAGCACCAAGGGCCGGATGCACTTCATGGTCTTCACCGAGAGCTACACCGCCGAGGTGATGTGTCGCTTCCTGGACCGGCTCGCCAGCCACTTCGACCACAAGGTCCATCTCGTGGTCGACGGGCACTCCGCTCACCGGTCCAAGAAGGTCTGCGAGTGGCTCGCCACTCACCCTGACGACGTCGAGCTGCACTTCCTGGCGCAGTACTCGCCCGAGCTGAACCCCGACGAGCTGGTCAACGCCGACCTCAAGCACAGCCTGCCCCGGCAGCACCGAGCCCGCGACCAGGCCGAACTCGTTGCCGAGACCCGCCGGTTCTTCCGCAGACGCCGGCGTCAGCCGCACGTTGTCCGCGGCTGCTTCGGCGGCCCACGCGTCCGCTACGTGCTGGACGAGCACCCCATGGGTTTGTGATCGATAGAAGACAGCCGCGGATACGACGGGGTAAATCACGTGACGGACGCGAGCGCCGGATTCTGACCGACACCGAGGGCCCGCTTCTGGAGGTTCAGGTGTCCCCGGCGGCGAGCACCGCGTGGAGCGCGGCCTCGGCGGCGTCGAAACACTCGGGGAAGAGGTCCTCGCCGCGGGTCCAGCGTCCGAATGCCTCCTCGGAGACGATCGAGGCCACGCGTGCGGCGAGGTGTGCCTCGGCAGGTCCGGTTCCGCGCCGTTCCAGGGCGCTCTGCAGCGCGGCGGTGACCTCGGCCGACTTGCTGCGCTCGCGTTCCAGAAGTTCCGCACTGGACTGGATGATTGCTCTGCGCCGCCCGGAATCGGTGACCGTCGCGCTGACCTCCGAACCGACGTCGCGCAGGGCCGACAGCGCCGCCCGCAGCGGTGGAAGCTGGGGATCTGCGGCGAGGACGGCCTCGGTCACGGCGCGTGGAAGTCTCTCGGAGCCGGCGAAGAGAATCTCCCGCTTGTCCGAGAAGTACCGGTGGAAGGTCCGGCGGGTCAGGCCCGCCCGCTCTGCGATCTGCGTCACCGTCACGGCGTCATAGCCGTGCTCCCCGAACAGGTCCAGTGCCGCCTGGCGCAGGCGTTCCGGAGCTCCAGCGTCCCAACGTGCCATACCGGCATCTTACCCATGGAGATGTCTCACTGTGACATCGCTGCTAGTCTAGTGATGTCACAGTGAGACATCGCAGGGAGTAAAGACGCATGAAGCAGGACGAGATCTGGATTCTCGGGGCCACCGGCCGGGTCGGCCGGGCTGTCGCGGCACAGCTCGTGGCGGCCGGGACCGTCCCCGTGCTGGTCGGACGCGACGCCGACCGGCTGCGTAAAGCCGCCGCCGACCTCGGGCTCGACGCCGACTCGGAGATCGTCGTCGCGTCCGGGGCGGACGCCATGGCGGCCGAGATCACCCGGCAGCGGCCCGCCGTGGTCGTCAACACCATCGGGAACTATGCCGAGAGCGCCGTCCCGCTCGCACGCGCCTGCATGCCGGGCGGCCACTACGTCGACCAGGCCAACGATCCGACCTCCTTCCACCGCCTGTTCGCCCTGCACGACGAGGCCGTCGCCGCCGGAAGCACCCTGGTGACCGGCGCGGGGTTCGGGGTCGTCGGCACCGAGGCGGTCGTGGCTCGCCTGTGCGAGAACCGCCCCGTGCCGAGCCGGGTTCGCGTGGACGCCGTCGCCTCGGCCGCCGTCGAGGAAGGACTGCTCGGCGCCGCTCTCGCCACCGGCATCGTGGACCTCTTCGCGACGGGGGGACGCCGCTACGAAGGCGGCCAGTTGGTCAGGACCCGTCTCGGCGGGGAGGCCCATCAACTGACCCTGCCCGACGGAGAGCACATGTCATCGGTCGGTGTCCCCTCCGGTGAACTCATCGCCGCGCACCGGGTGAGCAAAGCCCCCTCGGTGTCAGCGACCTCCGGTCTCATCCCCGCCTCGCTCGCCGTTCGAGCCGCCCTGCCCCTGCTGTCGGCGATCCTGCGCATCCGGGCCGTGCGGACCTTCGCCATCCACCGGATGTCCGGGATGAAGGGTAAAGCCGCCCCCCGCCCTCGCCCCCACACCTGGGGTCACGCCGTCATCACTTGGTCCGACGGCACCGTCCGCGAAGGCTGGCTGCGGGCCGGCGACGCCATGGATTTCACCGCCGCCGTGGCCGCGCAGACCGCCCTCCAGCTCGCCGCGGGCAAGGGAAGGACCGGCGCGCACGCCCCGTCCGCCGCTCTCGGACCGGACCTCGCCATCGCGGCCGGAGCTGACTTCGTGGACGTCGGCCTCCCTCGCCACTGAACAGCATCGAGACGACTCCGCAACGCCACCCATGTACCCCGAGGGGTACGGGACGCACGGCAGCTGTCGCCGTTGGCACAGGAGGCCCTACGGCTGCGGGCGGGGCCGCATTCGTGGAGGCCGGACTCACGAGGATGTCGCGGCGGTGTTCCAGGGCTCGCTCAAGGCCGCGGGCAACTGGTGGGCGAAGTGGCTGGTCGGCGGACGCGAGGCGCTCATGGCCCAGCCGCGTGGGCGCCGGGTCGGAGAACATCTGGTTCTCGACGCGGTCGAGTGGCATGCGGTCCGGGCGGGCCGTGCTGGATCACCGGCCCTGTGACCTGGGGCCGGCCGGAAAGCTGTGGACGCGTACCGGCGTGGGGGCGTCTGGCGGGAAGAGACCTGGCCGGCGATCCGTGCGAAGGTGAAGGCCGAGGGCGGCGTGGCGCTCTTCGCCAACCAGGTCGGCATCCGCTCCGACCAGGTCACCGGCCGCACCTGGGGCGCCAAGGGGTGCACCCCCATCGTGCGCCGCCTGGGCAACCGGTTCTTGGTGACGCGATGTCCGCGATCAGCACGAAGGGCCGGATGCACTTCATTGTGTTCACCGAGACCTTTGACGCCGACGTGATGTGCCGCTTCTTCAACAGGCTCGCAGGCCACTTCGACGGCAAGGTCCACCTCGTCGTGGACGGCCACTCCGCGCCCGGCTCCCGCAAGGTCCGCACCTGGCTCGCCGACCATCCGGACCGGATCGAGCTGCACTTCCTGCCGTCGTACTCGCCGGAGCTGAACCCCGACGAACTGGTCGACGCCGACCTCAAACGGAGCCGGCCGATGCACAGCCGGGCCTGCGACCAGGCCCAACTCGCAGCCGATTCCCGCTGGTTCTTCCACCGGTGCCAACGCCGGCCACACACCCGGGCATCTCACTCGTGCGTCTTCCTCCGGCATAGAAAACCCTCGAATTCGCCAACGATGTCATCCATGAGACGCCATCGGTTTCCCGGCTACGGGTGCGATCAGAAGCGGAAACTCGGTGCTTACACGGCGAATTCCAAACCAGAGCTGGGTTCGGGTGGTTGGCGCGATTACGCGTTTCCCTTCGCTGGCAAGCGCCTGGTCCAACTCGGCGAATGGGCGTGTTTGTCGCTCGTATGCGGCGAACGCTCGAACATGATCACTGTGGTTGGCTAGATGGCCCGGCCAGGAGATACGCCCCTACCGAAGGCTGCCCGATGCAACCGAAGAACTCCCCTGTGCTCTGAATTCTCCTCGGATCGAAAAGTGTGCCGCCGTGGTGGTGGCCTTCTAGGTCCTGATCGCGGGCCTCCTCGCCGGGGTCGCCCCGGCCCCGGAATCCGTCGAGGACAACGCGTCCGCCAACCTGCCGCCCGCCGCCTCGGACTCCATGAAGGCTCGTGATCTCGTCCGCGCCCAGCTTCCGGGCCAGGACGCGACGCCGGCGATCATCGTGGTCAGCGGCAAGGGCACCGACGCCGGAGCGAGGGCCACGCAGGCGGTCGCCGGCATCACCTCGGCTCTTTCCGGAACCGGCCCGCCCGACCATGTCGCGGGCGTGGTCTCCACGGTGAACGCTCCCGATGCCGCAGCCGAGTTGGTCTCGCAGGACCGTAGTGCTCAGTTGGTCATCGTGCCCATGAAGGGGGCCCCTCGGAGGAGTCCTACCAGAACGCGGTTGACGAGGTGCGTGCCCTCGCGACCGTGCCGGGCCCGCCGAGGTCGCGGTGACCGGTCCCGCCGAGATCGCCACCGATACTGTGAAGGTCTTCAGCGGCGGTGACAAGGCCCTGTTGCTGGCCACCATCGTGCTTGTCCTGATCATCCTGCTGGCGATCTACCGCTCGCCCCTGATGGCGTTCGTGCCGCTGTGGAGGCGGCCGAGACGTTGTTGATCCGTCCGGCGACCGCGCCACGGCGCCGGGCCGGTTCGTGTAGCTGTGGGTTCACGTTGCTGCTCGAACTGCGTATTGATCAGCGGTGAGCGGCGGTGGAGGCTGGGGCTGTTCCACGGAAGACGAGAAAGCGACCACCGAGAACCGGTCACGGATGCAGCAATGAGTTTTCCCGGCCGGGCAAGTCTCACCAGCATGCTCGACAGCGCAGGAGGAGCACGTGGCTCAGCTACTGAGAGTTCAGAACTTCAATGTCTCCAGTGACGGGATCGGGGCCGGTGAGGATCAGAGCCTGGAGAGGCCGTTCGGCCATGTTGA
>NZ_JBWLKL010000081.1:0-11439 GCF_059026065.1 Streptomyces sp. A18
GCCCGCGTCGATGCCGATCGGGAAGACCACCGAGAAGCTGCCGAAACCCTTCTTCTCGGCAAGGTCACGCACGGCCGTGTACGACCCCGCGAAACCGATCGCGGCGATGACGACCGCACCGGCTACGACCACGCCGATGAGTATGCGGTGCGTGCGTGTCAGCTGCATCGCGGCCACCCGCGAACCCCTCCCTGTTCGGTTTGTTGCGAGCGACAGCCTGGCACACGCATGTGGAAGACGGTGTGCCGGTACGGCAGGAGCCCGGCCACCAGAGGGGCCGGGCTCCACAACTGCCTTGACTTCGCCGCGAGTTGCACGCTTGGCACGTGCCGCGGATCACGCGTCCGGCGTCAGCTCTTGGGCTTGCTGCTGGACTTGGAGCCGGACTTCGCGTCGGACTTGGAGCCCGACTTGGGGCTGTCCGACTCCTTCGAGCCGCTGCCCGAGCCGCTGCTGTCGCTCGCGCCGCCGCCCGACTTGTTGTTCGCCTCGGCGACCGCCTCCGCGGCCTCCTTCGCGGCCTTCTCGGCGGCCTTCGACAGGTCCTTCGAGCTCGGCGCCTTGTCGCCCGCCAGGCCCGCGCCGTTGTAGTCGATCGTGACGACGGCGTTCTCCACGCGCGTCACGACCGTCTGCTGCTTGAAGTTTTCCTTGTCCTTCTTCAGGTCGTACGCCACGACCGTCGTCTGGTCGCCCATGCCCGGCACCGGCTCCGTCTTGACGCTCTTCGCGCCCTCCGTCGCCTGCGCGTCCGCGACCTGCTTGGCGAAGCTGTTCTGCGCGCGCTTGGCGCCGCTGCCCAGCGACGCGTCCGAGTCGAAGCGCATCAGCGAGACGCGGAGCCAGCGGAACTGCGAGCCGTCGACGCCGTTGTTGTCGAGGCTGTCCCAGGAGCAGGTGCCGCGTGCCGACGTGTCGTCGGACGTGCCCGCCTTGCCCGACTTGTCCTTCGCCTTGGGGACGAGGTCGCCGAGCGTCTTCTTCGACAGGACCTCGCAGGGCTCGGGCAGCTTGCTGTACGCCGCCTTCTCCACGGTCGCGGCCTTGTCCTTGCCCGAGGCCGAGGCGGAAGCCTTCGAGCCCGAGTCCTTCTTCGCCCCGTCCGAACCGGAGTCGGAGTCGGCGGAGCAGCCGGAGGCAATGAGGATCACCGGTACGGCGGCTGCGCAGGTGAGTATGCGGGTGAGTCGCTGTGCTGGTCGGTGCATGGTTCCTTCACTCAAGTCACTCAAGACGGCTGTCGTCGGTTCGATGGGCCACGGTACGCCGTGCCCGACGCGGACGACTCCGCTTCCGGAGAGCCGGACGCCCGCCCGAACCGTCCCTAATCGCTGAAGCTGTCGGTCAGCGATCCGGCCAGTTCCTGCGCCTTGTCCTGCATTTCCTTGCTGTCGGGGATGTCGGTGAGACGCCCCGGCTGCTCGTCGTACTCGACGGTCACAATGACGTTCGACGTGCGGAACACCACAGTCACCGTGCGGTGCCGGGTCGTGGACGCGGAGGTCGAGAACGCGTCGTCGACGAAGGCCTCGTCGCCCAGGTCCTCCAGGATCCGGGGCTGGAGACCGGGCGGCGTGACGCCCTGTTCGGAGGAGTCCCCGGAGGCGCTGTCGTCCGCGTCACCCTTGTCGTCCCCCTTGCCGGACTCACTCGCATCCGTCCCGGCGCCATCGGACGGCTCGGCGTCGGCCCCTCCGTCCTGCCCGTCCTGTCCGTCCTCTCCGTCTTCTTCGTCGGCGCTGGGAGTGCCGGAGGGCTCGGGCAGGTCAGCCTTCTGCGCCTTCGACGAGTAGACCTCCGTGGCGCGGGTGTCATCGCTCACGTTGGGGTCGTACGAGACGACGCGCTCGAAGTCGACGAGCAGATGGTGGGTGGCGTCCGAGGACTCCACCTTCCAGCGGCAGCCCACACGCCGGTCGGTGTCGTACGTGACGGTGGGCACACCCTCGTACACCTTCTCCCGCTGCTCCTCGCCCGGCGTCTCCTTGATGCCGGGCAGCATCGAGTCGAGCGTGCCGCGGTCGACCTCGCCGCAGGGCTCGGGGAGCGTGCGGTACTTGCCGGGTTCGGCGGCTGCGGTCGTCCCGCCGGTGTCGCCGGGCTTGGAGTCGTCGGGCGCACCGCCGAGTGCGCCCCCGCCCGTGCAGCCGGCGAGCAGCGCCGCGATGAGAGCTGCGACGCCTGGTACGTACGCCTTCCGCTGCACCGTGTGGGCTCCTTCGCGCCGGGGATATTGGGTTGCCGCTGATGGGCGACCGGTGGACACAATGTGTATCGCACGCAATGCCGTGGACGCCGGTCCGTCGTCGCTTTCGTTGACCTTGGCGCGGGTATTTGCGTTTCAAGTCGTACGGGGCTTGTGAAACTTATGTTCAACCACGGGGGATTGAGGGCGTTATGTCGTATGTAGAGGTTCCGGGGGCGAAGGTACCGATCCGGATGTGGACGGACCCGGCCTCGGTCGAGGATGTCGCACTCCAGCAGCTCCAGAACGTGGCGACGCTGCCCTGGATCAAGGGTCTGGCCGTCATGCCGGACGTCCACTACGGCAAGGGTGCGACGGTGGGTTCGGTGATCGCCATGCAGGGGGCGGTGTGTCCTGCGGCGGTGGGTGTCGACATCGGCTGCGGAATGTCCGCCGTCAAGACCTCTCTGACGGCCAATGACCTGCCGGGGGACCTGTCGCGATTGCGGTCGAAGATCGAGCAGGCGATTCCGGTGGGGCGGGGGATGCATGCGGATCCGGTGGATCCGGGGAGGCTGCATGGGTTCGCCACCGGTGGGTGGGAGGGCTTCTGGGGGCGGTTCGACGGGGTGGCGGATGAGGTGAAGTTCCGCCGGGCGCGAGCCGCTTCGCAAATGGGGACACTTGGCTCGGGCAACCACTTCTGGGAGTTTTGCCTCGATTCGGACAATTCTGTCTGGGTCATGCTGCACTCCGGATCCCGGAACATCGGCAAGGAGCTGGCCGACCATCACATGGGCATTGCCCAGAAGCTGCCGCACAACCAGGGTCTGATCGACCGTGACCTGGCGGTCTTCATCGCGGAGACCCCGCAGATGGCGGCGTACCGTAACGACCTCTTCTGGGCTCAGGAGTACGCGAAGTACAACCGCGCCATCATGATGGCGCTGTCCCGAGAGGTGATCCGCCGCGAGTTCAGGAAGGCGAAGGTCACCTTCGAGCCGGAGATCAGCTGTCACCACAATTACGTTCAGGCCGAGCGCTACGACGGAATGGATCTCCTCGTCACCCGAAAGGGCGCGATCCGTGCCGGTTCCGGCGAGTACGGGATCATCCCGGGTTCGATGGGCACGGGCTCGTACATCGTGAAGGGCCTCGGGAACGAGAAGTCCTTCAACTCTGCCTCGCACGGCGCGGGTCGGCGGATGAGCCGGAACGCGGCGAAGCGACGCTTCACCACCAAGGATCTGGAAGAGCAGACGCGTGGAGTCGAGTGCCGCAAGGACTCGGGTGTCGTGGATGAGATTCCGGGTGCGTACAAGCCGATCGAGAAGGTCATCGATCAGCAGCGCGACCTGGTCCAGGTCGTGGCCAAGCTCAAGCAGGTCATCTGTGTGAAGGGCTGAACCGCCGGCAGGGCCCGAGCCGTTGTGGTCCGGGCCCTGCTTCGCGTTGGTTTCGTCCGGCTCGGATCGTCCGGCTCGGACTTCACAGCTCCCTGTGCACCTTCGTGTTCGAGGCCTGGGCGCGGGGGCGGACCACCAAGAGGTCGATGTTGACGTGGGGCGGGCGGGTGACCGCCCAGGTGATCGTGTCCGCCACATCGTCGGCCGTCAGGGGGGCGGCCACGCCTGCGTAGACCTTCGCCGCCTTCTCCTCGTCGCCGCCGAAGCGGGTCGTTGCGAACTCCTCCGTCTTGACCATGCCGGGGGCCACCTCGATGACGCGGACCGGGGTGCCGACGATCTCCAGGCGCAGGGTCTCGGCGAGGACGTGCTCGGCGTGCTTCGCGGCCACGTAGCCGCCGCCACCTTCGTACGTGCCGTGGCCGGCCGTGGAGGAGAGGACCACCACCGTGCCGTCGCCGCTCGCGGTGAGTGCGGGGAGCAGGGCCTGGGTGACGTTCAGGGTGCCGATGACGTTCGTCTCGTACATCTGGCGCCAGTCGGCGGGGTCGCCGGTGGCGATGGTGTCGGCACCGAGTGCGCCCCCCGCGTTGTTGACCAGGACCGCGACCTTGCGGAAGGCGGTGGCGAACTCGTCCACGGCCGCGCGGTCCGTGATGTCGAGTGCGTACGCCATCGCGTCGTCGCCCGCGGCCGTGATCTCGGCGGCCAGTGCCTCGATGCGGTCCTTGCGGCGGGCGGTGAGGACGACGCGGTAGCCGGCGGCCGCGAGTCCGCGCGCGGTGGCGGCACCGATGCCGCTGCTCGCGCCGGTGACGATCGCGATGCGGGTGGCGGCGTTCGCGGCGGTCATGGCTGCTCCTTGGGCGTACTGGTGTGCGTCTGGTTGTCCCGCCAGGATAGGTAGCAGCCGGGGCCCGCGGCGCGGCTGGCCCCCCCGGCCACCCGAGGCCGGCCCCGCATCCGTCCCTCCGTCCCTGGACGAACGGCCTCTCCCACCCACCCGTCCGTTACCCCGCAGCTCCCCCCCGAACTCGCAGCCCCCGCCGCGCCCGCAACGGGGAACCGGGCTCAGCCCCGCTGCGACCCGTACGCCGTCGGTGGTACCCCCACCGTCGCCGTGAAGTCCCTGATCAGGTGCGCCTGGTCCGCGTAACCCAGCGTCGTCGCCAGGTCCGCCCAGTCAAGATCCCGCTCGCTCTCCGCCCGCTCAAGCGCCTCGTGGATCCGGTGGCGCAGGATCATCCACTTCGGGCCCACCCCCACGTACGCCGAGAAGAGCCGCTGCAGCGCCCGCACCGACATCCCCTCCGCCCGCGCGAACGCGTCGACCCGGCGGATTCCGCGGTCCGTGCCGATGCGTTCGGCGAGGGCCATGGCGCGGTCCGCCTGGGGGTCGGGCGTGGGGCCGAGGCTCAGCAGGAAGGCGTCGAGCGCCGCCACGCGCGCGTGCTCCTCCTCGGGGGAGAGCACCGCGGCCACGGGGGAGAGCACCGAGTCCTCGGGGGAGAGCACCGCGCCGAGCGCGTCTTCGGGGACCGCCCCGAAGACCTCCTCCAGCGGCAGCAGCCGCCGCCCCGTCCACCGGGACACCGGCGCCGAAGGAGCGAACGGCCGGAAGCCGCCGGGGCGGAACTTCACCCCGCAGACCCGCCCCCGCCCCTCCAGTTTCTGCGTGAAGAGGTCGAGCCCGATCCCCGCGACCTCGGCGAAGGGCTCCTGGCCGGGGAGCGATTGGAAGACGACGTTCACGGACGGGTGCGGCACGATGTGCGACGCGTACGGCTCGGACTCGGTCAGGTCCCAGTCGATCAGCCAGTACTGCTCCACGTAGGGGCGGAGCACGGCCGCCCCCGGCGCGACGCGGCGGAAATGCACGCGGGCGAAGAGGCCTGCGGCGTCCACGATGCCGCGGGTGTCGGTCCGAGGCCCGGAAAGCGGGCTTTCGGCGGCGTCGGCCATGGCTTGATCGTATGCCGGGGGCGGCCGACCCGTGTCGCGTTTCTTCAAGCCACGGGAGCCCTCGCCGCCCTACCGTCACGGCATGACCGACACCAGCATCGCCGACCTCCTGAAGGCGGCCACCGCCCACGCCGTCCCCGTGGTCCGCGCCATCCCCGAAGACCGCCTCACCGCCCCCACCCCGTGCGCCGAGTACGACGTAAAGGCCCTGGTCAACCACCTCCTCCAGGTGGTCGTCCAGTTCCAGGCGCTGGCCGCCAAGCAGGACTCCGAGTTCGGTGAGACCCCCGACTTCGTGGCGGAGAGCCGCGACTCCGGCTCCGACTGGCGTGACCGTTTCGCCGACGAAGCCGCGAAGCTGGTCGCCGCCTGGGCCGCGCCCGGAGCCGATGAGGGCACCACGGGCGCGATGGGCATGCCCGCGCGGACCGTCGGCTCCATGGCCCTGCTCGACCTGACGGTGCACGCCTGGGACCTGGCCCGCGCCACGGGGCAGGAGTACGAGCCCGCTCCGGAGAGCAGCGGTGTGGTCGCCGCGCTGCGGGAAGCGGTCGCGGGCCTGGCTCCGACGGCCCGGAAGATGGGTGTCTTCGGGGAGCCGCTCGCCGTGCCCGAAGGCGCCTCCGAGCTGGAGCGTCTCCTCGCCGAGACGGGCCGAGACCCCCGCTGGACCCCGCAGACCCCTCCAACGGCGTAGGCCGCGCCCAGCCCAGGCCAGGCCCCGCCACGCCCACGCCGCGCCCGCTCCGATACCCGCGGGGGAATACCCCCGGACCCACTACCGTTCCGCAGGTATAGTTGAACAGTCAACAACCTCGGAGAGTGAGTCAGCCATGCAGTCCGGATCCGGCATGCAGTTCGGGATCTTCAGCGTCGGCGACGTGACGCCGGACCCCACGACAGGCCGCACCCCCAGCGAGCACGAGCGCATCAAGGCGATGGTGGCCATCGCGCTGAAGGCCGAGGAGGTCGGGCTCGACGTCTTCGCGACCGGCGAGCACCACAACCCGCCGTTCGTCCCCTCCTCGCCGACCACGATGCTCGGCTACATCGCCGCCCGCACCGAGCGCCTGACCCTCTCCACCTCCACCACCCTCATCACCACGAACGACCCGGTGAAGATCGCCGAGGACTTCGCGATGCTCCAGCACCTCGCCGGAGGCCGGGTCGACGTGATGATGGGCCGCGGCAACACCGGCCCGGTGTACCCGTGGTTCGGCAAGGACATCCGCCAGGGCATCAACCTCGCCGTCGAGAACTACGCGCTCCTGCACCGGTTGTGGCGCGAGGACGTCGTGACGTGGGAAGGCACGTTCCGTACGCCGCTGCAGTCGTTCACCTCGACGCCCCGCCCGCTGGACGGCGTCGCGCCCTTCGTCTGGCACGGTTCCATCCGCTCCCCGGAGATCGCCGAGCAGGCCGCGTACTACGGAGACGGGTTCTTCCACAACAACATCTTCTGGCCGCAGGAGCACACGAAGAAGATGGTCGAGCTCTACCGCAACCGGTACGCGCACTACGGACACGGCACCCCCGAGCAGGCGATCGTCGGGCTCGGCGGGCAGGTGTTCATGCGGAAGAACTCCCAGGACGCGGTCAGCGAGTTCCGGCCGTACTTCGACAACGCGCCCGTCTACGGGCACGGCCCGTCCCTCGAGGAGTTCACGTCACAGACTCCGCTGACGGTCGGCTCCCCGCAGCAGGTGATCGACCGGACGCTGTCCTTCCGCGACACGGTCGGCGACTACCAGCGCCAGCTGTTCCTGATGGACCACGCGGGCCTGCCCCTCAAGACCGTCCTGGAGCAGCTGGACATCCTCGGCGAGGAGGTCGTCCCGGTCCTGCGCGAGGAGTTCGCCAAGAACCGCCCGGCGAACGTCCCGGACGCACCCACCCACGCCGCACGCGTGGCCGCGACCCAGGCCGAGGAGGCCACCGCATGAAGCTCGTCGTCGTCTCCGCGGGGCTGAGCGTCCCCTCCTCCACCCGACTCCTGGCCGACCGCCTGGCGGCGGCCACCGGCCGGCGCGCCGACGTGGAGATCCAGGTCGTCGAACTCCGCGACCTTGCCGTGGAGATCGCCCACAACTACGTCACCGGATTCCCCGGCCCCCAGCTGAGCGCGGCTGCGGAAGCGGTGAAGGGCGCGGACGGCCTGATCGCCGTCACGCCGGTCTTCTCCGCCTCGTACAGCGGCCTGTTCAAGTCGTTCTTCGACGTGCTGACGGTCCTGGACAAGGACGCGATCGCCGGTACGCCGGTCCTGATCGCGGCGACCGGCGGCACCCCGCGCCATTCGCTGGTCCTGGAACACGCGCTGCGCCCGCTGTTCGCCCATCTGCGGGCCGTGGTCGTACCGACAGCGGTGTACGCCGCTTCCGAGGACTGGGGCGCGGACGGCCTCGACGGCCGTATCGAGCGGGCAGCGGAAGAATTGGCCGGAATCATGCGCCCCGCCCCGGCCCAGGAGGACGAACTGATCCCCTTCGAGCGGCAACTCGCGTCGCTGTGGCCGGAGTAGGGGCCAAACAGGCGCGGGGCCTCAGGGCCACACCAGGCAGTACGCCTGATGCCCCGCGTCATGCAGTCGGTGGCTGAAGTCCTGCCATTCGTGCAGGAGTTGGTAGACGTTGAACGCGTCGCGCGGGCCGCCGCGGTCGGGGACCGTGGACCAGATGAAGGCCGCGGCGCCGACCGACTCCTCGCCGACGCCGCGCAGCGGGTCGACGACCGTCATGGGGAGTTTCACCACGGCGTAGTCGGGGTGCAGGACGACCAGTTCGAGCGGGGGGACCTTGTTCAGGGGTATGCCCTCGATGCCGGTCAGGACCATCGCGGCCACCGTCTCCGGCTTGATCTTCGTGAACATGCCGCCCATGCCGAGCTCGTCTCCGCCGAGCTCTTCGGGGCGCATCGAGATGGGCACGCGGGCGGCGGTCGCGCCGTCCGGGGCACCGAAGTATTTGTAGGTCACCCCACCCACCCGGCCACTCCTGGTCTCCGCCCGGTCCCGCTCCGTCTCGCCCCGTGCCGAGGCTTCTGCCTCGGCCGCCTCCGCCTCGCGCCGGTGCTTGCCGATCCGCCGGGCACGCCGCGGACCCAGGCCGTCGGTCCCCTCGCCCAGTCCGCCACCGCGATGCATATCTCCACCCGACTGCTTTTCCAGGGCGCCCCGCCCCTGCTTTTCTAGGCCGCGAGGCCCCCGCCGCGCAACCCGATCATCGTGTCAGTGACCTCCCCCACGGTCACCGGCTAAAACGTCGAGTGAAACACCTGTCCGCAGGATGTCCGAAGCCTCTGACACCATGGTTCATGTGAGCTTCCCGTATAGCGCCCCAGTTTCGCAGACTCTTTTCGACCGTGCGGCGGCCGTGACGCCCGGCGGTGTGAACTCTCCCGTGCGCGCTTTCCGCGCAGTGGGCGGTACGCCCCGTTTCATGGTGTCCGGCACCGGTCCGTACCTGACGGATGCCGACGGCCGTGAGTACGTCGACCTCGTCTGCTCGTGGGGGCCGATGATCCTCGGCCACTCCCACCCCGAAGTGATCGCCGCCGTCCAGGAGGCCGTCGCGCGCGGCACGTCCTTCGGCACGCCCGGTGAGGGCGAGGTCGCGCTCGCCGAGGAGATCGTCGCGCGCATCGCGCCCGTCGAGCAGGTGCGTCTCGTCTCCAGCGGCACCGAGGCGACGATGTCCGCGATCCGCCTCGCGCGCGGGTTCACAGGACGCGCCAAGGTGATCAAGTTCGCCGGGTGTTACCACGGCCATGTCGACGCGCTGCTCGCCGCCGCCGGGTCCGGCGTGGCGACTCTCGGGCTTCCGGACACCCCTGGAGTCACCGGCGCCCAGGCGGGCGACACGATCGTCGTTCCGTACAACGACCTCGAAGCGGTGCACGAGGCGTTCCACACGTATCCCGGTGAGATCGCGTGTGTGATCACGGAGGCTTCGCCCGGCAACATGGGCGTGGTGCCGCCGGGGCCCGGGTTCAATCAGGGCCTCAAGGACGCGTGCGCGAAGAACGGCGCTCTCTACATCTCGGACGAGGTGATGACCGGCTTCCGTACGTCGAAGGCGGGCTGGTTCGGCGTCGACGGCGTGCGCCCCGACCTGATGACCTTCGGCAAGGTCATGGGCGGCGGCTTCCCGGCCGCCGCGTTCGGTGGCCGGGCGGACGTCATGGGGCATCTCGCCCCGGTCGGTCCCGTCTACCAGGCGGGCACCCTGTCGGGGAACCCGATCGCGACGGCCGCGGGCCTCGCGCAGCTGCGGCTGCTCGACGACGCGGCGTACGAGAAGGTCGACGTCGTCTCCGGGCAGCTGCGCGCCCTGGTCACCGACGCGCTCTCCAAGGAGGGTGTCGCGCACCGGCTGCAGAACGCGTCGAACATGTTCTCCGTCTTCTTCACCGAGCGTGAGGTGCGGAACTACGACGACGCGAAGACCCAGGAGTCGTTCCGCTTCACCGCGTTCTTCCACTCGATGCTGTCGCAGGGCGTGTATCTGCCGCCGTCGGCCTTCGAGTCCTGGTTCGTGTCCACCGCCCATGACGAGCGGGCGATCGAGAAGATCGCCGCGGCCCTGCCTTCGGCGGCGCGTGCGGCGGCCGAAGCCACTGAATCCCCCACCACGGAGGCCACCGCATGAGCGCGGGCAGCGAGATCACTGTCGTCCATGTGATGCGCCACGGGGAGGTGGAGAACCCGGACGGGATCCTTTACGGGCGCCTTCCCGACTATCACCTCTCCGAGCTGGGGCGGCAGATGGCCGACCGGATCGCCGAGCATCTCGCCCCGCGTGACATCAGGCATGTCGTCGCCTCGCCGCTGGACCGCGCGCAGGAGACGGCGACGCCGATCGCCAAGGCGCAGGGCCTTGATCTGGCGACGGACGGCCGGCTCATCGAGGCGGGCAACGTCTTCGAGGGCAAGACCTTCGGTGTCGGTGACGGCGCGCTGAAGAACCCGGAGAACTGGAAGCACCTGGTCAACCCCTTCAAGCCGTCCTGGGGCGAGCCGTACGTCGAGCAGGTCGTGCGGATGATGGGCGCGCTGGACGCGGCGAAGGACGCGGCCCGCGGTCATGAAGCGGTGTGCGTCAGCCATCAGTTGCCGATCTGGATCGTGCGGAGCTTCGTGGAGAAGCGGCGGCTGTGGCACGACCCGCGCAAGCGGCAGTGCACGCTCGCCTCGCTGACGACGTTCACGTACCGCGGCGACAAGATCGTGTCGGTGGGGTACACGGAGCCGGCGCGGGATCTCGTGCCCGCACATCTCCTCGCGGGCGCCAAGCCGGTGAAGGGCAAGGCGAAGGCGTTCGGCGCGTAAGCACTCCGCTGGTATTGCCGTCGATCGTCTGCGGCGTCGTCGTGGCTGGGCGCGCCCGCGCGGCGGAGCCGCAATGTGTAACAGCCCCCGCGCCCCTTCGGGGCGCCCACGCCAGGTAATCGGCTCGCGACTGTATGTCCGTTCTCGGTAAAAGGCACTCAATATGTGCCTACTTGTCGGAACCCCTTTGTTCGTCGCGCCCTCTAACGGGGCGTCCCTCATGCATGGATGCGTGCAGGGCTGCAGGGCGCGACGAATGGGGATGGAATGCGCGACATCAGTCGCAGGGGAATGCTGGGCCTCGGGGTCGGGACCGCGGCCGCTTTGGGACTCGCGGGCTGCGGCACGGGCGGCGGCAGTCATTCGGCCGGCCCCGCGGGGTCGGGCAAGGGCGGCGACAAGAAGAACCCGGCGAAGCCGATCGGGGACGGCTCGACCTCGTACACGGGAAAGCAGCCGCATCAGCCGGGCAAACCCGTGCCCCTGCAGCCGGGTGAGACGCCCCCGCAGTTCGTGATCTTCTCCTGGGACGGTGCGGGCGAGGTCGGCAACGGTCTCTT
>NZ_JBWLKL010000082.1:0-11284 GCF_059026065.1 Streptomyces sp. A18
CTGCTCGACCCCTGGTACCTCACCTGGTTCCTGGGCGCGTTGTTCGTCTGGCGGCTGACCACCCCGCTGTGGAAGGTGGTCCGCTGGCCCCTGCCGATAGCGTTGGCCATCGCCGTGCTCGCGTCCGTGTCGCCGGACATCGGCGACGACCTGGACCTGCAACGGGTGCTGCAGTTCCTGCCGTTCTTCGTCCTCGGCCTCGTCCTGAAGCCCGAGCACTTCCAGATCGTGCGCCGCAGGGAGGCACGGATCCTGGCGCTGCCGGTCTTCGCGGGAGCCCTGCTGTTCGCGTACTGGGCGGCGCCGCGGATGAACGCGGCCTGGTTCTACCGCCGGGACAGCGCACAGGAGTTGGCCGCGCCCGGCTGGTCCGGGGCCGTGATGACGCTCGGGATGTTCGGCTGCTCGGCGGTCCTGGTCGCCTGCTTCTTCGCCTGGGTACCCGGCCGCAGGCTCTGGTTCACCGCGCTGGGCGCGGGCACGCTCTACGGCTATCTGCTGCACGGGTTCATCGCCAAGGGCTCCCGCTTCTGGGACTGGTACGACTACCAGTGGGTGCACCAGCCACTCGGCGAGATCGTGGTCACGCTCATCGCCGGAACAGTGATCACTCTGCTGTGTACGCCACCGGTGCAGCGCATGTTCCGCTTCGCGATGGAGCCGAAGATGGAGTGGGCCTTCAAACGGGACGCCGCCGCCCTCGCCAAGGACCACAGGCGAGGCGGAGGGTCTGAGTGACCTGCCCTGGCGCGGCTCTCGTCGGCCTCGGCGGGGCTCGACGTAGGGCGCCTGGCGCCCCCCGCGTACACGAGGACGAACCCGGTGACCAGGACGGGCAGGACGGGTCGGCGGACTGCGCGTGTGGGCGACCACCGCTAGAGCAGGCTGAGTGCCTGCATCGCATCGCGTTCGATGCGGGAGAGCTCGTGCAGGATGGAGGCGGCCTGCTTCAGGTTCCCCGCGTCGTCGGATTCGCCTGCTGCCGCGATGAGTTCGGCTACTTGCGTCCAAAGGGCGGCGGCCTCGGTGTAGAGGCTGTGGCCGGTGCGCAGGCGGCTGTTGTCGATCTGTTGGGCACACTCGGCGAGGAAGTCCCGGTAGAGGTTGCGGAACAGGGCGCCGCCGGTTCCGGCCCGCTCCATGAGGGCGGCGGCGTGTGGCAGGTCCTCGCGCGGATTGGCGCTGCGCCGCAGCCACTTCGGCACTTGCTCGGCGGTCTTCTCGATGCCTCGGTGGCCGAGGTTCGCGATGGGCGGGTTCAGGAACGCGTCGGCGCAGGTCTTGATAGCGGGGATGATCCGGTCCTGCGGTGACGTCAGGCCGCTGGGCGCCGTGATGGTGAAGGAGCGGTGCTTGGCGGTCATGGGCCCGCGCTCGGCCCTGGCGTCGGCCAGGCTGTCGAGGCTGGTCGATACGGCTCCGCCCTGCGGTTCGGTGTCCACCAGGAAGGCGGACTGTTCGTCGTAGCCGTACATGGCCACGACGTGGCCGCCGAAGTGCACCTTGGTACTGAAGTAGTCCAGGTGGTAGCTGTCGAGTTGAAGGCCGACCGGCCGACCGGCGGCGATGGGCGTCGTCACGTCCTGCCATGCCTTGCGCGGGGACGTGGTCTCCGCGACCAGTAGCTCAAGGCCCAGTGTGGCGGCCAGGTTCCTGGTGAGCTCGAACGGCTTGACCCGGCCTCCCAGGAAGGGAAAGCCCATCCCTTTGCTGTCCCAGTAGATGAAGGACAGCCCGGAGCCGAGCCCGAACAGCATGGGCTCGGTCAGGTCGAGCCCCTGATGCCGCAGCAGCACGCCCAGCGCAGTCGTCTCGCAGTGCTGCATGCCGCGGAGATCGATGTCCTTCACCATGGTCATGCCGTTCATTCTCCTCCCTCTCCCTCACTCATCCCCCTCCCTCACTGGACGGCCACGCCGCAGATGGGCGCGCCGGACCACCGCGTCCCCGGACAAGATCCGCCGGACGGCTGCACAAGCGCCGCAGGGCGAGGCCATCGACCCGCCGCCGACCCGCCGACCCGCCGCGCGGTCGCTCCACCCTGATCGTCTAGCCTGCCGTGCAGCAGGAACTACGGGGGAGCGAACAGCACATGAGCAGGACAACGACTGCTGTGCGCCGACCGGCGCGGATCATGGTCGTCGCCGCGGCCTTGAGCGTGCTGGCGGCATGCAGCGGCTCTGAATCGGACGGCGGCGACCCGGAACCGAGCCCCACCGCTCCGGTCAGGACCCTGACCGCCGCGGAGATCGAGACCGCCGCGGTCGATGGCAGCGACGTGCCGAACCACCAAGTGGGCGCCCGGGAGGCGGCCGACCGGTACGAGAACTCCGACGTGAGCACGAGTCAGCCGGAGTGCGTGGTGCAGGCCAGGGTGGCGCTCGGCATGGACGTCGGTGACCCCGTTTCCACGGTGCAGCGCACCGCGATGGGCAACCCGCGGGGAGCGAAGTCGGGCTCGGGCGACCTCGTCAAGACGACGGTGAACTTGGCGTCGTACAAGGGCAAGGGCAAGGGCAAGGGCGAGGAGAAGGTCCTCCACGACCTGGGTTATGCCAGTACGGCGTGCATGCTCGGCTTCACTGCCACGGTGCGCGGTGAACGGACCCCGGTGCTCTCTCCTCCGCAGGAGGCCGAGCCCGGACGCCTCGGCTTCGCCGATGAGTACACGTGGTTCACGCTCACCGGAAAGCCGGGCGATGACGTCCCCACCCGCAAGGTGTTGGTCGTGCGCTCCGGTCACACGCTGGGCTTCTTCAGCCGGACGTATCCGGGACCCGCCACGGACGCGTCGGCGAAGGCGATGCCCTTCCCTGTCGACGTGGCACGCGCCCAATGGAAGAAGCTCGCCACCAGTGATGCAGCCGAGTGATGAGGCTCAGTGGTGGGGTCCAGTGGTGGGGTCCAGTGATGGGGAGTTGGGACCTGTCGGGCTGCGTGATGTCTTGTCCGGAGGGTGACGTAGCGTAGCGGCATGTCCACGCCACCGCCCCAGCCGGGTGGGTTCGGCGCTGCCCCGCCCCCATACGGGCAGCAGCCTCCGCAACCCCCGTACGTTCAGCAGCCTCCGCACCCCTCATACGGGCACCAGCCTCCACAACTCCCGTACGTACAGCCGCCCTTCACGCAGCAGGGCCCTCCGTTCGGACAGCAGCCCTATCCCGCAGGCCCTGGCCCATGGGGTGCGCCGCCCATGGTTCCGCCGCCCAGGCGCAGCACCGGCAAGATCCTTGCCATCGTCGGGGCCGGTGTGGGGGCGCTGGTGGTGGTGATCGTCGGGTTCGCGGTGCTCGTCGGCAGCGGTGTGGGGTTCCCGGAGGCCAAGTACCGGCTGCGGGTTCCCGGCGAGCTGGTCGATGGGACGTTCACGCTCACCACGGACCTCTCGGACACCGCGGGCCGGCAGATCGTCGAGGACAACCGGAACCGCAGCAATGTCCGTGAGCCGACGGCCGTCGTGGGCGCGTACGCGGGACAAGGGGAGCGGGACGGCAGCAGGCTGGTGGTCTCCGGCATGTACGGGCGGTTCAAGCACCCGGAGTTGGCGAAGGACGACATGATGGAGGGTGCCGCCGAGGCCCAGGGCGCCACGGTCGCAGTACCCGCACACGACGTCACGCCCCCGGGTTCGCGCCTGACGCTGCGGTGCCAGGTACTGACCTCTGAACAGGACGGCACGCGCAGCAATGTCCCCATGTGCGCGTGGGGTGACGCCAACACCGGCGCTTCGGTGGGAGTTGTCACCGACGAGAACGTGACTCAGGATCCCCAGGACGTCGACCTGCTCGAGGTCGCGCGGACGACGCTGAAGGTACGCGAGGAGATGCGCGAGCCGATCGGCTGACGTCGGCCTGCCTGCACGCCTGCACGCCTGCACGCCTGCGCGTCGGCATGCCGCCTGCGCGCCGGAGCCCGGGGTGCTGCTATGCGCGCGCCTCGTCCGGGTCTCGGCTGGATTCCGCGGCTGCGGTCCCCTGTCGAGACCGGGTTCGCGTGCCCCAGCGTTCGATCGATGGTCCGGCGGCGCCCGCAGCGGCGAAGAACGCGCCGAGGAGCAGCCAGCCGACCGTGCCAAGGCCGAGTACGACGGTGGTGAGGATGGCGGGGGCCAGCGCCTGGCCCGCGCTGAAGCCAAGCCCGAGGAGCCCCTGGTACTGGCCTTGGGCATGGTCGGGTGCCAGACCGAAGCCAAGGGCGAAGCCGGCGGAGGACTCCCATATCTCGCCCAGGCTGTGGACGAAGATCGCTGCGACCGCGAGCCCTGCGGCCGCCCACACGGGAGCGTGTGCGGTCAGGGCCATCATCGGACAGCTCAGGAGGAAGAGCAGCCCTGCCGTGCGGAACGCTTTGCCGCCGTCGCGAAGGGTTTCGATGCGGGATCCGATGCGGGTCTGCAGCAGGACGCAGACTCCAGAGTTGATCGCGGACACCGCGGCCACGGTCCAGCGCGGTGCGTCTGTGTGTTCTGAGATCCAGATCGGCAGTAGCAGGGACACCACTGGGTACTGCAGCCCCATCGCCCCAAAGAGGGCTGTGAACGTCACGAACGGACGGTCGGTGAGGGCGATCCAGCGGCGCTGCTGCGGCGGGGGTGCCACGGCCCGGTAGTTGGGGAGCAGGAACAGGAAGAGAGCGCACAGGGCGAAGCTGGCCGCGTTGCCGAGGATCAGCACGAAATAGGCGGTACGCGTATTCGCCGTGACCGCGAATCCCGCACCCACGGTTCCCAGGACGACACCCAGATTGACGTAGGTACGGAGCTTGGCCCTGAACGCCGCTGGGCGGTCGGTACCGACCCGGACCACGAGGGCTCCCCAGGCTGCGCCCCCGGCTGCAGCGGCAAGCTGGTCGATGGCAGCGATGACCGTGAGGGCGGCCCAGCTCTCGACGAACACGAGAGCGGACATGGCCACTGCTTGAACCGCCAAGGCGAGCATCATGATCGTGCGCGGTCCACGTCGATCGGCCAGGTGGCCTCCCGGTATCCCCGCGAGCAGTCCGATCAAGCCGGCGATGGTGAGGGCTGCACCCACTTGCACGGCTGGTAGATCCACGACCAACGTGAAGTAGAGCGCCGCCGCCGTGTTGAAGAGCCCATTGCCGACCCGGTTCACGAAGCTGGCCAGGATCAGTACACGCTCTGACCTGTTGTCCCCAACTACCCCGGCTATCCGAGCCATCCGACCTATCCGAGCCATCCCTGCTATTCGGCTTCGGCCGGGCGAACTCGATCTCCCCTTGATCATGTGCGCAGGCTAGCAGCGGCTGAACAGGCGGTCAGTGGTGCAAAGGCCTGCGGGGCGCACCCTTCTGGGCATGGCTGCCCGGCTGCGGGAGACATGCTTCTTCCGTGCCTGGGGGCAGGAGTTGACCGCATTATGGTGCTGGCATGGCGTCGATCCAGCAGGTCTCGTTGGGCGTGAGCGACGACAAGAGGGCGCGGGTGAGTTGCCTCCCAGAGGGCGCCCCTACGTCGTACTGGCCGACATGGAAGGCAACCGCTTCTGCGTCGAGGGGCATTGCCGCGGGGACGGCACCTCAGTACGTCTCCAGTACGTTCTCCAGTGCGCTCATGACGTAGGAACGCCAGCCTCCGCCCATGATCCGGTGCGCCATCTGCTGGGCCGGATCGTCCGGGTCGAAGCCCGAGTGCACGAGGAAGAGACGTGTGCCGCGGCCTTCGGGCTCCAGGGTCCACGTGATGGTCCAGTCGGCTGCGTTCCCCTGCGTCTCGACGGCGTCCTGCCAGCGGACACTCAGCATCCGCTCGTGGTCGAAGGCGAGGACCTCGGCCCGGATGGTGCCGGAGAAGTTGGTGTTGGGGCGAGGCACGGCGGTCATCGTGTAGCGGTGGCCGACCTCAAGGCGGAAATCGCCCGGCATCATCCACTGGGCGATCAGCTCGGGCTCGGTCAGGGCCCGCCAGACCTTGGAAGGCGGGTGGGCCAGAAAGTGATCGACCTCGATCGTGGTGAGGTCGTCCTCGTCCGGTCCGTCGGGCGGATGGGGCATCGTCATGCCTCATCGTCCGGCATGCGGTCGAGCAGATCGCCGAGGCCCTTCAGCTTGTCGCGCCAGAACCGCTCGTACGGATGGAGCCAGTCCTGCACCTCGGCGAGCGGGGCCGCCTCCAGGCGGTAGATGCGCTGTCTGCCCTGGCGTTCCTCGGAGACGAGACCCGCCTCCCGGAGTACTTTCAGGTGCTCCGAGAGGCTGGGGCGGCGCATGGCGAAGTGATCCGCGAGCCCCTGGACCGACTGAGGGCCCTGGTCGCGCAGCAGGCGCAGCACCTCGCGCCGCGTCGCGTTCGCGAGGGCGGCGAAGAGCTGGTCCTGGCTGCTCGGGGCGCTCTGGGTGCTCTGTGTGATCACTGGGGTCAGAAGCCTTCCTTCTCCGTCTTCTCCGTGAGCAGCATCAGACCGTTGCCGTCGGGGTCCTGGAAGCCGGCCATGCGTCCCCAGGGGAGATCGCTCGGGCCGTCCACAGTCACTCCAGCTTCGATGAGCCTGGCGCAGTCCGCGTCCACGTCTGTCGTGACGAACATGATCCCTCGTGCGGTTCCGGGCGTGAAGTCGCCCATGCCGGGGCCGGAGAGGGTGAGCACGGTCCGGGCGCCCTTCGGGGCGACCTGGAGCCAGCGGCCGGGGGGCATCTGGTGGTCTGCGGTGACCTCGAAGCCGAGTACGTCCGTGTAGAAGCGGAGGGCCTTGTCCTGGTCGGAGACGGGGACGGTGACGAAGGAAGCGTGGGTGATGTTCATACCCGGCACAATAGGTAGGAGATTCCCTACGCGTCAAACGTAGGGAATCTCCTACGGGTGGAGCGCGGCGACGGACCGCATCGTGTCGGTGGGATGTCGGACGTGCGGCTCGGCTGTCGGTGATCCAACGGCGGTGTGTCGGTGGCTGCTGGAACCGTGGGTGTTCAGTTGCCCAAGGGGGCGGCGGCACCAGCCGTCCTCACCAACGAGGGAGTTCCATCGTCATGTCGTCCGCACCGTCCACCCCGCCCTGGGACGTCGACCGGCTGCCCGGCGCCGAGGGCAGTGTCTTCCTGGTCACCGGCGGCAACGCCGGCATCGGGTACTTCGTCGCGGAGCAGTTGTCGGCGACGGGGGCCACCGTCGTACTCGGCAGCCGAGATCCCGCCAAGGCCGAGGTCGCCATGGCCTCGATCCGTGAGCACGTCCCCGGCGCGCGCGTGCGGGCCGTACGGCTGGACCTCGCCGACTCGTCGTCGCTCGAAGCGGCGGTGGATTCACTGGAGATGGATCGCCTTGACGCGGTGGTCCACAATGCCGGTGTCGCGCTGGACGACCCACCGCGCGAGGAGACCTGCGACGGTCACGAGCTCATGTTCGGGACGAACCACCTCGGGCACTTCGCCTTGACGCGGTGGCTGATGCCGCTGCTGTCGGCGGCTCCGGCGGCCCGCGTCGTGACGATGGGCAGCTTCGCGGCGAAGTCCGAGCGGCTGGACCTGGAAGACCTGCAGTCCCTCAAGGACTACCGGCCCAAGCGCACCTACGGACGCTCCAAGTTGGCACAGATGCACTTCGGCCTCGAACTCGACCGCCGCCTGCGGGCTGCCGGCAGCACGGTGGCGAGCGTGGTGGTTCATCCCGGCGGCGCACTGGACTCCCTCACCCCGTCACGGCCGCCGCTCCATGTGCGAACCACCGGCGCACGGTTGAGCGCGGCCCCCGCGGCCCTCATGGTCCAGGGCAAGCACGCCGGCGCGTGGCCCGCGGTTCGGGCGGTGCTTGATCCGGCCGTGCGTGGGGGCCAGTTGTGGGGGCCGCGCGTGTTCGGCCTGCGCGGCGAGCCACGACGTGAACCGGTGTGGAAGCACCTCGCCGACACCTCCGTCGCGGCCCGGTTGTGGGACGCAAGCTGTGACCTGACTGGCGTCGACCCCGGTGTCATGGCCGGATAGAACCAGGAGTGAGTGCGCTGGCGTGCGAGCGTGCTCGAGCCGGCCCGCTCCCTCGCTGTTCGGCCGTCAATCGGTCTGCTGCGGCATACGGGTGCTTACCTGGCCTGCGGTCTGCCGGAGTTGTGGGACAAGCGCAACCTGAGCACGTCGCGTTCGTTCAGATGGTCATGACGAACGCTAAGCGCGCCGCCGTTGCCCTGACCCTCGCAGCCGCAGCCCTTGCTGTGGCAGGCCCCGCCGGCGCGGGGGAATCCTCCGACGGCGATGGAGGCATCAACCTTCCTGACAGGCCCAGCGAGGTCGTCGACGGGGTGCGGACGGGCCTTGATGTTGCGACAACCACTTGGGAGATTGCCAACGCCCGCTGAGAGTTGATCGCGCGAGGGGGTGCCTCGGCGGAGGCGGTCCCAGCGAGACCTACGGCGAGACTGCTCCAGCGCGACCTATGGCGGGCTGCTCCAGCGCGACCCATGGCGGGACTGCTCTAGCGCGGAGATCCCAGCAGCCACCTCGTCGTCAGTTCGTGGATGTCGGCACGGCTGCGGTCGCCGTGGTCGGCGAACATGTGCTGGTCGGCGATGTAGAGCGAGAAGGTGATCAAGCACCGTGCCTCGACCTCGTCCTCGTCGGGGCAGAAGGCGCGGTACAGCGAACGCAGGTAGTCCATGTGGCGGTTGTCGACGCGCCGAACGCGCTCGGCGACCGCCGGATCATGTCTGGCCCAGTCCCGAATCGCCAGGTCGGTCGTGATGTCCGTGTCGAGCCCGTCGCCGGTGTCGACGATCGCGAACAGATGGCGCAGCCTGGCTTTCGCGTCGCCGCCTTCCTGCTCGACGCGTGACTCCACATCGTCGGTGCTCTCGCGTTCCCAGCGGTCGAGCATCTCCTCGATCAGGGAGTGCCGCCCGGCGAAGTATCCGTAGAAACCGCCCTTGGACACGCCGAGAGCCTTCGCCAGCGCCTCGATCTGGACGGCATCCGGGCCGCCCGTCGCGAGCGCACGCAGTCCTGCATCGATCCACTTGTGCCGCGGGGTGCGAGCCACCGCCATGATCTGCTCCGTTCCACATCGACCACCCATCTATACGGCATCGTATAGATGGCTGCTAGGCTCACATCTATACGAGGCCGTATAGATGAGGCTGTACAAACGAGGGGTGGTCATGACGCTCACGCACGCCACGCGGCAGATATCACGCAGGGGCAGGCTGAAGCTCACGCGCGCGGCCGGATGGATTGCCACGGCCTTCGGAGCGGTTCACATCGTCGTGTCGCCGCTGGGTAACCGGGACGTCTGGTCGGACATCCTTGACCAGGGACCATGGCAGACCATCTCGCTGGACGTCACCCCCGACAACTTGGCCTATTCCGAGGCCTTCTGGGTCGCGCCAGGCAGCTTCGGGGTCCCGGTCCTGCTGCTCGGTGCTTTCGTGCTGTGGACGGCGAATCAGGGCGGGCGGGTGCCTGCTCCCTTCGGCTGGGCCATGACCGCCTGGGGTGTGGTTCTGGCTGCGCTCCTGCCCGCCTCGCCTGCATGGGCCTTGCTGTTGGTCGGGGTGCTGCTCGTACTGGCGGCGCGCGGTCAGGGTTCAAGGGATGCCGAGGACCGTTGAACCAAGCACGCTGAGTCGGGGGCGCTGAACATGGTCCGGACGGTGATCCCCGTGGTGTTGACGATCGTCCTCATCACCATCGGCCTGTTGCACTTCATCTGGGCGTTCTCCCCCTGGCCGATGAAGGATGCAATGACGTTCACCAAGACGATTGGTGGCAGCGACGACGGCAGGATGCCGTCGGCACCGAGCACCGTTCTGGTGGGTCTGGCACTGATCGGTGGCGCTGTGCTCACGCTGATGGTCAATGAGTCCATCCCCGCGATCAGCCCCAACTGGCTGCAGCTGACGGGCATGTACGGCCTCACGGCGGTGCTGCTCGCCCGTGGCCTGGGGGGATACTTCATGAACTCCGGAGCCGCCGTCGAATTCCAGCGGTGGAACACGGTCCTGTACTCACCACTGTGTGTGGCGCTCGCCTGCATGGGCGGCACTGTCGCTGTAGCCGCAAGCAGGCGTTGACGTCGGGCCTTCACGCGGGGCGCCGTCCGTGCCATCTGGGGCAACTCGGCGACGTTCGAGTCGCCGCGCAGGAACCACAGCAGCTCGTACACGATGGACTTGGGATGCACCTTCTTGGTGGTGACCAGTGGGAACCCATGTCTCGGTAGTGTGCGGACATGACAAGAGGTGAGCGAATTGCGGACCAGTTGGACCGGCACTGGCAGAAGAACCTGCGGCCGCGGCTGCACGGTCTTGCCGATGAGGAGTACTTCTGGGAGCCGGTGCGTGGCTGCTGGAGCATCCGCCCACGTGGCACGTCGGCCGCACCGATGTCGGAAGGTTCGGGGCAATGGACGATGGACTTCGCATGGCCTGGCCCGGAGCCGGCGCCGGTGACCACGATCGCCTGGCGGCTGGCGCACGTCATTGTCTCCGTGCTGGGCTATCGGGTCGGATGGCACTTCGGCGGCCAGGACGTCGACTCCGAGACATTCGCCTACGCGGGGACCGCTGACGAGGCGCTGAAACAGCTCGATGAGATGTACGGGAGATGGAACGCGGGGGTCCGCGAGCTCTCGGACGCTGACCTGGAGAATCCGCCCGAGGCGGGTCCCGAGCGGTTTCCCATGGAGGGCATCGTCCTGCACGTCAACAGGGAGCTGATCCACCACGGCGCCGAGATTTCCCTGCTGCGCGACCTCTACCGCTGGCAGGACGGAGCCGTACCGCGCCGCATATGACTTTGCGGTAACCGGCGAACGACCCGCACGCCACGACTCTGCTCAGCTACTTCGAGATGGCGCAGCTTCATCTCAGGGTCGGTCGCTGGGAGCGTGTCGGCAACTGAACGATCTGTAGCTTGAACGGCTCTGTCGGGGCTGCCGTGGTCCTATGCTTCTGCCTCTGCGTCGGGGTAGTAGCGCACATCGACCTCCGCGACGGGCTGTGAGCCTTGGGCGTGTCGCAGGCGGATCGGTCGGCCGCCCGGGGGGTTGTCGAAGAGTCGGATGCCATCCCCGAGCAGGACAGGTGCGATGCGCAGGTCGATCTCGTCGACCAGGCCGCGTTCGAGGAGTTGGCGGCCGATCGTCGGCGAGAGCACTTCGAGGTCCTTGCCGTCGGCGGCGTCCAGGCCTGATCTGGTCCTGAACTGGTGAACCGCCGCCCCCCCGGGCTCTATCGGCCGAGGGGGGGAGGCGTCGTGCCGTGAGCCGGGGGGGGGGTGCCCCTATGAATTTGGTCAAGGGGTTGGGGTGGGCTGAGGTTGGTAGAAGGTCCCGTCGCGGAGCATG
>NZ_JBWLKL010000083.1:0-11141 GCF_059026065.1 Streptomyces sp. A18
GCTTCGGCGCCGTCGGCATCACCGCAACCCCACCCACCCGCACACCCAACGGACCCAGAACATCAATATCCATCACGCTCATCACGCCACATCCCCTGTTCGTGAGTGCTCGAACAACGACGGCGGTCGGTCCGAGAGCCGAGAGTTACGGGAAGGCAGGTTCAGCAGGTTCCGCGAGAACCAAACCAGACTCCCTGTTTTGAAAGACTGCCATGTCGACCTCAAGCGCTCCTAGAGAGATTCCGGAGCCCCTAACGAGGTAAAAACACCCACAACACCCCGCAATCAGGGCACCTTTGACCGAGGAGGCGACAGACCAGATGCCCCGTTTACAGCAAGCAGGCGTCATGCGCGGCCCCGGAGTGACCCCAACCAAAAGATCCACCCTTGCCGGTGCCATCAGAAACCAGCATCACGGTCTGCATCGAAGGCCGCCGAGGGTAAGGCCCGTCGGACGCTCGGCCTGACGGGCCCCGGCCCCGGCCCCGAACCCGAACCCGGCCGCTCGGAGTCACCCCGCGTCCGGCAGATCCATGAGCGGAAGTCCGGCCGGGGTCGACCACAGCGGTCACCTCGGTGATGAGCCCGTCGACGACAGCGAACACAAGAAGGGAGAAGAGAGCGCCTTCCCGGGGGTCCAGGAGACGACGCCGGGGCACCGTCCGGGCCGTCGACGGTGAACTTCACCTCCGGGTGGAGCACCTGCGGCAGCTACTCGAACTGCCGCTCCCCCGCCGCGGCCAGGAACGCTTGGACCACCTCGCGCTGCTGCCGTCCGGTGCTCGCCTGCGGCTGAGCGGCCTGTCCGTTCCGCGTCGGCATGTGACCCGAGCACGCGGTAGGCAACACCTCGAAGCCGCTCGCTGCCGGTGGCGCCGACCGGAAGCTGCTCGTACTGGTCCACCTGCGCGCCGGCCGGATCAACGGCTGCTCGGCATGCGTCCACACCGGTGTCTCGGGGGCGAAGAAGGCCGGCGAGACCGACGAGCGCCCGGTCAAGGCACCGGCGGACCGGACCTGGGGCTGAGTACCACCCGGCACCCGTTCATCCGCCGGGGCACGTGTTGCTGCCGCTGTGGCAGGGCGTGTACCCGGCACGTGGGCTGGGCGCGGGGCGCGGCTGGGTCTGCTCGTACTCGTGATGGGAGAGGAGCGCGGCGGCGAGGAGGTACTCCGGTCCACGCGATGCCGGCGAGCTGTGCGGCGTCGATCGTCGCCCGGTAGTCGACCGGAGCCATCTTCGGTGCGGGCGGGGTTCCGGTAGCGCTTGTGTCATGGGCGCACCCTGCCCGCGTGATCGTCACACGTCGACGCGCCCGCCTGGTCGGGGAGGACATCAGACGGGCGCGGACAGGAGGTGGATGTGCACGTTCAACGCTAGGCGGGCAGTTCGCCCAAGTCCCGTGCGTCGTCCGGAACTTCGAGTTCAGCTGCAGCGGTGTTCGACTGCGCGGCGTACACCGCGACGAAGGCGGCGAGCCCCAGGACACCGCCGTCCGGACCGAGGGCCGTGAGCGGGACGCTCTGGCCGAGGCCCCGCGAGAGTGTGCGGTGCGCTCTGAGCGATGCGGCAAGGAGCTCGCCCGGCGGGCGGTGGGCGTGGTCCGCGTCGCCGCAGGCCATCGCGAGCGCCTCCGCCCAGGCACGGGAGGCTATTTCGTCCGTGCTCTGGTACGGCGGTACCGATTTCGGGTCGCTGTTCGGCATGGCTGCCTCCTCGGCGTCTCGCTGCTCGAACGTGACTTGTATACGGGCTCGTGCTCGTGCCTTGCTCGTACGTCGGGTCAGTGCCGGTGTGCGACGGCGGACGCCAGCCTGCGAGCCAGGTCGTCCGGGCACGTGCCGCTCGCGTCGAGGACGACGGCCAGCGGCTGGTGGCCATCCGCCGCCGCGAGGCGGGCGATGGCGCAGGCGGCGACGCCGTCACCGGAGAAGCCGGCGAAGGAAAGGCCGTCACGGGACCGGATGCGGGAGCCGAGCGCGTCGTACACCGCTCGGGCGGCGACATCGGCGCGGGAGCCGCCCGCCGGGACGGGAGCGAGCAGCAGGAGTTCCTCCGGGCCCGGGTAGGCGTGGGCGAGCTGGTTATAGAAGGCGCGGGAGATGCCCGGCGCCTGCAACAGGCCCACGGCGCCCGCGGAGGCGTGCGCCGGGTGGCGGAGCACGGTCGGCAGGGGCCCGTTCTCCTCGGCTGCGGGCTCCACCGGGCCGACGGCGGCGCCGCTGCCCATGTGGGTCAGCAGGGCAAGGACCTCGCCGAGGGTGGTGTGCGGCCCGGCGCCGCGCGGCAGTTCGCGCAGCAACAGGGCCGCATGGGCCAGGAGTTCGGTGATCTCCGAGAGGCGCACCTGGTCGTAGGAGGCGGTCAGCACCAGGCAGCCGCTCCTCTCGTGGTGGGCGACCAGCGTGACCGGGTAGCCGGTACGGGCGCCGAGGGTCTGCGGCGGCTCCACCTGGATGCCGGCGGCGGCGAGGTCGGCCTCCAGCTCGGGCATGACGCGCGGCGGTGCCTCGAAGGTGAGCAGGGTGTCGGCGGGCGGGCGCGGGCCGCGGGTCCAGGCGTGGATCTGGCTCGCCGACACCCATTCGTACGCCGCCTGGTTGAGGCAGCGGTCGCGCAGGTCGGCGATCAGCTCGGGCACCGTGGCGTCGGGGTCGACGAGCACGCTCTGCGGCAGTGGTCCGGCCAGGGCGCCGGGGGTGCGCTCCACCCCCTCGAAGAGGATGCTCCGGCCCGCGGCAGTGGTGGCGAACCGCACCTGTGACGGCCCCTCGGCGCGCCCGGCGCGGTACAGCAGCAGCGCCCACACGGCCTGCAGGGCGATGGACTCGCCACCGCCCCAGGTGGCGGCCCAGTCGGCGAGCGCCGCGGTCTCCTCCTTGGTCAGGCGGAGCCTGGAGCGGCCCTCGGCGCGGCTTCCGATGTCGGTGAACAGCGGCGGCACGGCCTCGAGGTCGCCGGTGTCGGCGCTGGTGAAGAAGTCCTCGGCGGCCGCGGTGTCCTGCTGGCCGAGCCAGGTGACGTAGTCGGTCATGTCGGGTCGCCGCTCCCCGCCGGGCAGTTCGCCGCCCGCGAGATAGGCGCGGTAGAACTCGCGGACCAGGAGCCGCACCGACCAGCTGTCGAGCAGCGCGTGGTGGTAGGTGAGCAGTACGCGGGCGGGGTGGGCGGGCGCGTGGTGCGGCTGCCCGCCGCCGAGCAGGGTGATGCGCAGCGGGCCGGGGCGGCGGGGGTCGATGCCGCGGCGCCGGTCGGCCTCCACGAGGGAGTGCCACTCGGCGGCACCGTGCGGCAGGCGTACGACCTCCGGTGCGCCGTGATCGTGCACGACGAGGCCGGGCTCCGGCTGGTCGTCGAAGGTGGTACGCAGCACGGACTCGTGGGCGACCACGGAGTGCCAGGCCGCGGTGAACCGCGCCGTGTCGAGGGGCCCGCGCCAGTCCCAGGCCGCCTGTTCGACCTGGCGGCCCGGATCGGGGTGGGTGTCGGCGTCCGCGAGCAGGTCGCGCTGGAGCGGCGTCGCGGGCAGGCAGCGGGTCATGAAGGAGCCGCGGCCGGCCTGGGTGAGCAGGTCGGCGAGGGCTCCCAGGGGGAACTCGGACTGCCCGTCGTCCGCACCCGCCATGAAGCGCAGGGTGTGCTGGCCGGGGCCCCGTCTGTCGAGGTCGGCCGTCCAGGCGGGCGCGTCGGGATGGCAGGTGGCGATGCTGTCGAGCGCGGCCTCGATGTGGGTGCTCTCGACCGGCCCGTGCAGTTCGAGTACGGGCAGCGCGCGGGGGCCGATCTCCACGACGACGGTGATCGGCTCATCCTGCGGCAGACGTGCGAAGCGGCTAGTGGTCATCGGCAGTCGGGGCACGCGCCGACAAGCCCCCTCCCCCCTCCTCAAGAGGCGCTGTCCCAGCATGCGGAGGGCCGGTGACAAACCACTGACACGGTCCCGACACGCCACTCGACCTGCCCGCACGCCGGGGCGGAGGGCCGGCTCGGGCCGGTCGCGGGGCGGTGAACCCGCGGCTACGGAGCGTGCGTCCGCCGACGTCTCGTGACAGGTGAGGGTGCCGGGAATCCCGGGTCGCTCCAGGCGGCCCAAACCCGGCCCGGAGCGTTCCTGAGGTCAGATTCAAGCGGTCTTCGAATACTCCTCAAGCCTTCCCGCCGACGGTGGAGACAGCCGATCCGTCCTCGATTGCCCAAGGAGACTGCGATGCCCGGTATTCCCGGTATGCCTGGTGAGCGTGTGCACCGCCTACGACACTCCGTCGAGGTGGCCGCGCCGGCCAGAGCGGTCTTCGCCCTGCTCGCGGACACCGCGCGCAGGCCGCTGTACAGCCCGCACGTCGTGCACGTCGAGCTGCTCGACTTCGACGGGGTCCGCGAGCGCCTGCGGGTGTGGGAGAGCGCGAGCGGCGGGATCAGGTCCTCGTTCCTGGTGCGGGTGCAGCATCCGTGCGAGCGGCGCATCGAGTTCGTGCAGGTGGGGCGCGAGACACCGGTCGAGTCGATGAGCGGCGAGTGGACCGTCGAGGAGGTCGCGGAGGGACGCAGCGTGGTGACGGTGAACCACGAGTTCACCGTCGCGGGCGACCGGGGCGACGACGCGGCCGCGGAGCGCCTCGTCACCGGGGACAACGCCAGGGCGGAGCTGGAGAGTCTGCGCCGTATCGCCGAGAGCCGGGCCGGTCTCGACGACCTGGTGCTGTCCTTCGAGGAGTCGGTGCGGGTGAACGGCCCTGGCGAGCTGCTCTACGACTTCCTGTACCGGGCCGCGGACTGGCCCGGCCTGCTGCCGCACCTGGGACACCTCCGAATGACCGAGCCTTCGCCGGGAGTGCAGGTCCTGGACTACGACGTGCGGCTGCCCGAGTTCGACGCGGCGGTGCGCACGGAAGGCGCGGTCCGGCTGTGTTTCCCGCACGCCGGGCGGATCGTCTTCACGCAGACCCTGCCGTCCGGGCCGGTGGCCGCGCACACCGGGGAGTGGTCGGTACTGCCGGACGAGCACGGGGTGCGGGTGGTCGCCCAGCACACGGTGCTGCTCGACGAGACCGCGCTGCGATCCGCGCTGCCCGCGTCGGTGCGGTCCGCCGCGGGGCCGGTGTCGCCGTCCGTCCTCGAGCTGGCCCGCCGCCGGGTGCGGCAGGCCATCGGGCGTACCTCGCTCGCGATCCTCGAACGGGCCGGGCAGCACGCGAAGTCGTCGGTCGTACGGTCACTGCCTCAGCGGTCGGCCGTGACCGCGGGCTCCCTGCCGTAGGTGCCGGTGCCCTCAGGTGCCGGCGAGCTCCTCGATGACGGGAGCGAAGACGTCCATCGCACCGTCCAGGACCACGACGTACGAGATGCCGAACCGTTCCCGCTGCTCGCGCAGCTGCTCGGCGATCTGCTTGACGGTGCCGAAGAGCATCACCGGGAGGGTCAGGCGGTCTTCCTGCGACATCTCGGGGTGGATCTTGGGCAGCCTGCGTGCCGTCGCGTGCCGCTCGTCGGTTACCTCCACGAAGTGCACGAGCAGGTTGCGCTCGGCGGGCACGGCCCGGTGGGCGGCGAACCCCTCGTAGGCGGCGACGCGTTCATCGAGCCGGGCGGGTGTGAGGGCCTTCAGGATGCCGTTCTCGTATCCCGCGGTCGCGGTGAAGGCCGCGATGTCGGCGTGCTCGGCCATCAGCCGCAGCAGCCGGTCGCCGTTGCCGCCGATCAGCAGCGGCGGCCGCGGTCGCTGCTCGGCCTGCGGCGCGTGCGCCGGGTCGGTCAGCAGCCGCTCCAGCTCGTCCACCGTGTGCTTGAGGGCGTTGACGCGGCCGCCGGGCGAGAGGAACTCCAGCCGTGCCCGCTTGTGTTCGGCTTCCGCGTAGCCGGCGCCGAGGCCGAGTTCGAGTCGGCCGCCGGTCAGCGCGTCGGTGGTGGCCACCTCGCGCGCGAGGAGCGCCGGGTTCCAGAAACCGGTGTTCAGGACGAAGGTGCCGATCCGGGGCCGCTCGGTGGCGGCGGCCGCGGCCACCATCGCCGGGAAGGGGGCGGTCGTCCCCAGGTGGTCAGGGACCAGGATGGCGTCGTAACCGAGTTGCTCGGCGCGACGGCACTTGTCCCGCCATTCCGCCCCGCCCGCCGGCTTCATCATGTTCACGCCGAATCGAAACGGCCTGGTCATGCCTTCCCCCTTGCCTGCCCACCCACGTGACACGCGACGGCCACGCCGCCGCGGTGACCTTACCCGGCGGCTTGCACGGTGTCAGGCGGTGTACGCGGATGCCAGACCGCACTGGCGGATGTCAGGCGGCGTAGAGGTCGAAGGTCGACGTGCGCCGCTCGCCCGCCACCACGTCGAGCGCGGGGTCGACGGTGAGCATCATCTGGTGCACGCGCTGGAGTTGCGGCGAGGGCTCGACACCGAGCTCGTCGATGAGCCGCGAGCGCAGTCTGCGGTACACGTCGAGCGCCGTCGCCTGCCGTCCGGAGCGATACAGGGCGACCATCGCCTGTGAGTGCAGCCCCTCGTGCTGGGGGTGACGGGCAATCAGATCGGTCAACTCCGCGATGAGTTCACCGTGCCGGCCGAGCCGCAGATCGGCGTCGATGCGCCGCTCGACGGCGACCAGACGGGACTCGTTGAGCCGCATGATCTCGATGGAGAGGATCGAACCGGCTCGTACGTCGACGAGGGCGGGCCCGTTCCACATGTCGAGGGCGTTGCGCAGCAGCATGGAGGCCTGGCCGTCCTCGCCCTCCTCGAAGGCGCGCCGGCCGTCCGCGACGAACTGCTCGTAGCGGTGCAGGTCGACCGAGTCGGCCGACGCCTGGAGCACATAGCCGCCGTGCCGGGTGGCAAGGATCTCCTTGGCGTTGCCCGGTGCGTCGGGCCCCATCGCGGTGCCGAGGCGACGGCGCAGCTGGAGCACGTACGTCTGCAGCGTCGTCATGGCGCTCTGCGGCATCTCGGTGCCCCACAGCTCCTCCATGAGCGTGGCCACCGGCACGATGCGGCCCGGATAGAACGCGAACAGGGCGAGGAGCTGACGCGGCTTGCTCGCCGTGGGCACTATCGAGACACCGTTGACGGCCGCGTTCAGTGGTCCCAGGACCTGAATCTCCACGGTTTCCTCCCCGTACCCATCGAGTGGTGGCCGTGCCGTTGACCCATCGATTGGCGGCCTTGGTCCCTGGCACGTTAGACCTGCTTCCGGCCGTTGCCCGCACGGCTCCCCCATTGCTGGACCCGCTCTCAAGCAGGCCTCAATGGGCGGTAGTCCGGGCGTAGGCCACAAGACTTGAGAATGCGTGCAGAGTGGTTCAAAGCCCACTCGTGCGGGCGGCCGCGCGGGCCGCTTCCCGACTACCGTCGAAAACTCCCTGCCACCCGATCCGGGACCGCTGGTCATCGGGCCGGACGCCGGAGTGTCTCGTCGATGGAGTCGCCATGCTGAAGGCGGAAGAGCTGAAGGCAAAAGGGCCGGAGCTGCGCCTGTTCGTGTTCCACCACTCCGGTGGTTCACAACTGTCGTACCGCGACTGGCCGGCCAGTTTCCCGGCCGCCTGGGACGTGCGGATACCCGACGCACCAGGCCGCGGCCCACGCGACAAACGCCCCGCACTCTCGGACGGCGCCGCCCTGCTCGACCACTACCTGCACGAGCTGGACGACGACCTCACGGGCCGCTTCGCGTTCTTCGGCCACAGCATGGGCGGGCTCATCGCCTACGAACTCACCCGTCGGCTGCTGGACATCGGCCGCACGCCACCGCTCTGGCTCGGCGTGTCCGCGCACGGCACGGTGCACCCCGAGGGGGACGGCATGCGCCGGCACCTGCTGTCCGACGCGGACCTGCGCGAGGAGCTTTCGACGATGGGCGGTACGCCGTCCTCGGTCCTGGCCCACCCGGAGCTATGGGAGCTGATCGCGCCGACCGTACGCGCGGACCTGCGCATCAGCGAGACCTGGCGCACGGCGCCCCTCACCGCACCACTGCCGGTGCCCCTCTCGGTGTTCGGCGGCACCCGGGACGAGGTGGCGCCCGCGCACCGGATGGACGGCTGGTCGGCCGTATCCGAGCACTTCCTGGGCCGGCACCTGTTCGAGGGCGGCCACTTCTACTTCCAGGACCAGCTGCCCGCGGTCGCCGGGCGGATCCAGGGCGATATACGACAAGCCCTCCTCCTGGCCAGGGCGCCCTCCGCGGCCACGCCGGTCACGCTATGACCGTCCTCGACCCCGCCGCGCCGGCTCCGGTGCGCGGCGGGGTGACCGAGTTCAGGCTGCTCGGCCCGGTGGTCGTGCACGACGGTGAGACCGGGGCAGGCATCGTGCCGCCCGGCCCCAAGCAGCGGGCGCTGCTCGCCACCCTGGTCACGCACGCGGGCGAACTCCTGTCCGTGGACCGCCTGGTGGAGGAGCTGTGGGGCGACCGGCCCCCGGCCAACGCCGCCAATGCGCTACAGGCCCACGTGGCCCGGCTGCGCCGCCTGCTGCCGGCGCCGGGGCACGAGTGGATCAGCACCCTGCCGTCCGGGTACCTGCTGACCCTGGGTGCCGCCTCGACCGACGTGGCGTGCTTCGCACGGCTCTCCGGGCAGGGCAGGGCGGCGGTGCCCGAGGATCCGCAGTACGCGGCCGAACTCCTGGGCCGCGCGCTGTCGTTGTGGCAGGGCTCGGCCTTGCAGGACTGCCGCCGGGGGCCCATCTGCTCGGCGGAGGCGGACCGCCTGGAGGAGCAGCGCCTGATCACCCTGGAGGCGCTGTACGAGGCGAGCCTCAGCTGCGGCCGGTACGCCGAGGTCGTCTCCGGCCTCGAACGCCTCACCGCCGATCATCCGCTGCGCGAGCGCTTCTACGACCTGCTGATGGTCGCCCTGTACCGGGGCGGCCGGCAGGCGGAGGCCCTGGGTGTCTACGAACGCGCCCGGCGCAACCTGATCACGGTCCTGGGCGTGGAACCGGGCCCGGCCCTGCGCGCCCGCATGGAAGCGGTCCTCAACCAGTCCCCCGCACTGACGACACCACGCCCACGCAACCTGGACCTGGCGTCGGAGGTGGCACAACTGCGGACCCGGATCGAGCAACTGGTTCGGGACCAGGCGGACTTACTGCGCAGAGTCCAGGAGGAGGCGGACGGGGCCGGAGGCCGGTAGAGGGCGGATTCCACCCTCCGTCAAGCACGGGCATCCGCGCGCGTTGCCGCGGTACGGCGCAACTCGTCGTACAGGTCGTCGACCGCCGTTCGCATCGGCATCTTGCGGATGCGGGTCCGGTAGTCCGTCTCCCATTCGCCGCCCACGGCGGACAGGTTCCTCGACAGAGATCACGATTGACTCCTCCCCCTCGTAAAGGAGGGGGATTCCTAGCTCACGTTGCCTGCCCCCCGGCGGGAGTGCAGGTCTTACACGATCAGCACTAGCCGGGTTGCAGACCAGCCCGGACCAGCATCACGCGTGCGGAGTTCTTGTCTCGGTTCGAGACAGCTCCGCACGCGGTGCAGGTATACGTTCTCTGGGAAAGAGGTAGGCGGTGCTTGGCTCTCGCTCCGCAGGGCGCGCAGTCCATCGTGGTGTGCGCGGGGTTGACCAGGTGCACGATGCGCCCGTGCTTGCGGGCCTGCTCGATCAGGGCCCGTTTGGTGGCGCCGATCGCGGCATCGGCCGCCTTCCGGGCCATCGTCGACTTTGCGAGGAACTTGGGCTTGAAGTCCTCGACCGCAAGCGCGTCGTGGTCGCGGACCACCTTCTTGGCCCACTTGCGGGCGGTGTCCTCGCGCTGCCGGGCCACCTTCTTGTGCAGCTTGGCGGTCTGCCGCTTCGCCTCGTGGTAGCCCTTGGAGCCGGGCTGTCCCTTCGCGGGGCGCCGTCGGGCCATCATCCGCTGGTACTTCGCGAGCTTGGCCGCGGCCGTCCGGCCGTGCTGGGCGTGGGGAAGGTCATGGGCGTCGCTGGTGGTGGTCGCGGTCTCCTTCACGCCCCAGTCGATGCCGATCACACGGCCCGTGTGGGGAAGTTCCTCGGTGGTCGTGGCGACGACGAAGGAGGCCCACCAGTGCCCCACGCTGTCGCGGTACACGCGCACGCTGGACGGTCCCTTGGGCAGCTCCCGCGACCACACCGGACGCACCACGATCCCACCGGCGAGATGCAGACGGCCGTCCTTGAGGCGAAAACCCCGCCTGGTGTACTCCAGCGTCGGCAACGCCTCGCGCTTCTTCTTGTACCGGGGCAGCCCGGCCCGTTGCCGCATCGGCAGCCCGGCCTTGATGTCCTTGATCGCCTTCGCCCGCGACTTGGCGAAGTCGCGGATTATCTGCTGCTGGGGGACGTTCGCGCCGTCCCGCATCCACGGCGTCACCGCTCGGGCGCCGGTCAGCATCTTCGCGAGCTGCACCGGCCCGCACGTCGTCTTCTCGCCGGTCGCCCGGTTGTGTGCGTGGGTGGCCTTCGACTTCGCGACGCATTCGTTCCACGTCCACCGGCAGCGGTCCCATTCCGCTTCGAGCGCCGTGCGGGCCGTGGACGACAGACGCAGACGGTACGTGTACCGGGCGTGCCCGGCCACCTGCGCTGTCTGCTCTTGCGTCGTCACGAACCTGAACCTACCTGGGAGGACTGACAGTTGAGATCACCGGCCCTACGCGGGCTACCCCACCACCCCTGTGGTCGACGACGAATCGCCCGGAGGCGATTCCTCTTTCCCTGCCCTGCTCCGCAGGAGCTTCGTTTCCTCCTCCACCTAAAGGTGGGGGTATCCACGAAGGAGTCAGGATGACTGGCCCGGCGACTCACGCTCCAGGTGCGCCTCCACCAGCCTGAGGGCGGACTCACGGTCGACCATGGCGGCAGCATCCCCCACCTGGGAGGGAGCCGTCAGCAGTTTCGTCCTGGTCTCTGGGGCGAGAGCTGGGTCCGGCGCAGTAAAACGCCCCGCCCACCCGTAGCGGCCGCAGGCCGTTCGGGGGTGGGTGGGGCGAGGACTGGCAGCGTACCGGGGTTGCCTGATGCGGCATCAGCCGACTCGGGCGAGGCGATCCCGTGCGCCGGCGTTCGCGGCTTCGGACCGTGCGCCGTGGGGAGTGGGCTCGGACGTCTTGAGGATGGCCTGCTGCAGGCGGCGCAGTTCGGGCGAGGGCTCAAGACCCAGGTCGTTGACCAGAGCCTGACG
>NZ_JBWLKL010000084.1:0-10561 GCF_059026065.1 Streptomyces sp. A18
TCCCGACCTCCCCCCACCCGAGCGGCCGATGACGGTTGAAGCGTGTCTTCACCGGTGGCCCAGCAGCGCTTTCACGACCGAATTGATCAACGGAGTCCTGCTCTTCACCGGCGACTTCGACGAGCGTGACATCGCCACGGTCACGCTGACCTATCCGGGCCGCCGGGCGCTCCTCAACACCGACGGCAACATTGAGGTGCATCCGGCGGGTACCGGCCGCCCCGCATCACTTCTCGACCAGTAGGGCCTCACAACGGCCCCACGCAGCTCAACAACCCTCAGCCGGCGGGCACGGAGCAGGCGCGCCGCGGGTCCACAGCAGCGCGCGCCCCGCCAACTCTCCAGGTCGGTGTCAGGACACAGGGATGACGGTAACCGTGGTGGCCAGGCAGTTTGCCGCCGGCTCCTCGAGCGCCGTCCGTTCCCCAGTATCGGCGGCCAGCCCGCAACGGAGCTTGGTGGCGGTCCAGTCCGCCAGATACGCGCAGCGGGCCGATGCGAGGGGCGGGAGCCATTCGGCCGGGTCCTTGTCGGACTGCGCCGGGTGAGTGCAGGACGGACAGGGCGAGGCGGTTCTCAGCTACCGCGTCGTGATGTGTACGTGTCTCCGTTATCGTCCCCAGGAACGCCGTCGTCGGGCTGCCGCTGCCCTGTCCCACGGCGCGGGTCGCGGTATTCCAACTCGCGCCGCGACCCACTGCTCCACCTCCGCGGAGCCGCTCTAGTATCAAGCCCGTTCACACTCCGCCCCCTACGAGTGCACGCAGAACCACTGCGTTGGGGGTCACGAGCAGCATTCGCTCGCATTGCTCCCCTCGCGCTGTCACCTGCCCCGCAGTGTCCGGTCGCTGCTCCCGTGCGGTGTCGAGGTAGGCAACGTTGTTCCATCTGACGCAGTCCGTCCCGCCGGGGGCCGGGCTGCTGCCAAGTACTCCCTTCGCACCGGAGCTTCACGGCGCCCCAAAAATGCGGTGGCCGCGTGTATCGCCGCCACGACGTCCGTAGTGCTGGTCATCGTGCAAAGCGTGTGGGCGCGGTCCTCGCGGGAGCGAGCGGTCTCGGTTGACGAGCGTCGTTCATCCTCCAGGACCGCTTCGGCATACCGGGCCAACGCCTGGCGCAGATCGATCGCCATGGAAAGCAGCATCTTCATCTCCTCACACATATCCGGCACGCCGGATCCCTGACTTCCTTGCCGGACCGCTTGTCCAGCGCTCAGCGGTACGTAACGGGACTTTGGTCTCCTTCTGGCTGTTGCCGCGCGTTGACAGCGATGAGCCGGCGACCCCTGTCGCCAAGAGACCTTCGCCCAACCGATCTACGCAGCAGGGCAGCGCACGCAGCGCTCACGGCATAGCCGAGGCGAAACGGCCGCCTTGTGACGTGGCCTTCGACGACACCCCACCGCCAGGTCAGGGTGAGTCCGGCGGTGACGGTGTCGAAGGACGCGGCGGAGGAACCCGGCGAAGCCGCTCGTGGGTGGGGTGGGGGCGCAACCTGCTTGGCCTGGCGTCGAAAACGATGAGGAGAGGCACGCCAGCAAAGCGAACAGCCGCCGACGCGGGCGCTGCCACCCGCGAGCGCGGCGGGACGACAGCGGTGGGGCCCCTCCCCTTTTCCGAACGGGCGCGGCGCCCTGCTGTCCGACCCCGCGGGCGCGGTTTTTGGCATCTGGGAGGGTGAAATCCTCACGAGCTGGCGAAGCGCAGCGCATTTCTGCTGCCAGTGAGTAGATCGCGGGCCGGTTCGTCGGAGTACTTCGGCACGGTGCACCGCCTCCGAACGTGAGGGGCGGTCCTTCTGTTCATCCCTCGACACCCGTGGAAGTGTGCGGGGCCCCGACGGGCTTGGACTCGGGGGAACCACGCTGGCGCAGGTAAACGGAGAAGATGGCCATGGAGGCGACAGCCAAAAGTTCTGACTGCCAGTTCTGCAGGCTGCGGCTCCAAAAATCAGCGGAGGCGATGTACTGCGTCCAGCTAATGGGGGCTTGGAGCTGTCTCAGCTGCTGCTCGTTGTAGGCGGCAGTGCCGGTAATCGACTGGGCCAGCCAGGACAGAACGAAGAGTGAGGCCATTACCAAGCCCAGCGAGCGGGAGAACACCGCCTGGCGCGCCCCGCCCACCCCTGCCCAGCGTGGCGAGTCAGCTCCGGCATGAGGTCCTACACGCTGGTCCTGATCCGATTCCAGACCGGCTTTGTGCATCTCCTTTGACTCCGGTGAACCCCGCTGGAGAAGCCAGACAGTGGCGAAGATGTACAAGAAGAACTGCAGGTACTCCGACTGCCAGTTCTCCGTCACGTCCACCGCGAAGTCGGAGGACGCGAGGTAGGCGAGGAAGCCGATTTGCGCGAGCCCCTCGGTGGTGAGCTGATTGTTGAACTCCGCCCACCCCGCGATCGCCTGTCCCGCGAGTGCGAGCAGGAACGCGATGCCGAAGCCCAGGCTGAGGCCGTTGTCCCGGACGAAGCGGTGTACGCGTGACTCCCCAGGGGCGGTGTCGGCCTTGGAACGGCTCGGTACGTCGCGCGGGGCCGGCGGCTGGGCAGCTGTCATCGCTGCATCAACCCCACCGCGATGAAGTAGGCCAGGCCGCCCACCACCATGGTCAAGCAGAGCGTGAACATGAGGCGCATGCGTCAGTCTCCCTTGACCGCACACTGATAGGGACGGCCGGGGCGAGGCTCGCAACCGGCAGCGACGATCTTCCAGCCGTCCGGGAACAGCGACAGGAACAGCGTGTCCGACGCCAACACGGCCCGGGCCTGGCGGCCGTAGACGTCCACACCGCGGACCAGGCCCCCAGCCGGGAGCTCTTGCGCGCTGATGGCATCGGCGCACGCCTTCTTCTCCGACTCCTCCACCTCGCCCCGCGTTTCCGGTGCCAGGGCCGCACACATCGCTGCCCCATCGCCCTCAGCCCGCGCCCGTTCGAAGGCTGCGGCTGCGGCAGAGGCACCAGCATCGCGCTCTCCGAGGCCGCCGCAGGACGCTACACCAGGCAGGAGCACGCACAGGGGGATGAGAAACCGTGTGAGGCGCCGATGTGGTCCGCTCACTCTGGCTCCCCGTTCTACGCGTACATGTCCGGTTCACATCGTGGGCGCCGCGTACCCGAAACCGCCGCCCGACACGCCTCGTCTCCCGGCCTGTGACAGTTGGGACCCGTGCCGCACCGAACTTTCGCGACTCACCGGTAGTCGTGACTCGTGACCGAAGCAACGCGGATGGGGGTCGCTCCATCCGCTGCTGGCCCGGGGCGAGGCCGCTCCCCAACCCATCGCTGCACACCTGTCGATACTGGCGCCGCTGTATTTGGAGCAGTCCTCAGGCAGTTGGCGGGGTTCTTCCAGAGCCGCACGGCGCCGGGTGTACGACCAGCCGGTCGTATCCGTTCCAGCGTGAACCAGGTCGAAGGCGACGCAGTGTGCCGGCCACGCGCGCGCTGCCTCGGCCGCCGCTCTGCCGCGCCGGGCGAGCCTCTGCTGCAGCCGCTCGAACGCCAGTCGGTCTTCCTCCCACACCACCAGCTCGCCGTCGAGCCCCGTGTCTGGTGGCAGTTGCGCGAGGGCAGCCGGCGGATTTCGGGAAACGCGGCCGTCATGTCCGTTCCGCGTCGAGAGCGCGGTAGCACTCTTCCGTCCGTGTGCACGGCAAGTTGAGCGCGGGATCCGTCCATTTCGGCTCTGCGGTCCAACCGGATGGGAGGGCCGGATCGGGCACAGCGGCGGCGGGCATGGGGTCGGGCAGCATCCAGGACATGACCAACGTCTTCCACCGTCAGGACGCAATGGCGGACAGGTAGCCTGATCAGCCGCCTTCTCATGACCCTGTCACAGGCCCACGTCCCGGACGTTGACGGGCGCCCCTCCCACTGCGGGGGTGCTGTGGTGGCGATGATCGCGCCATCGGGGCGGTCCGGGATGGGCTGGGCGGCGTACCCGGTGTGGGCGCCGGCCCAGGTCTCCTGCTGGGCCACTGCGAGCGCGGCGGGCAGGTCCAGGCGGTGACGCGAGGCAGTGCAGCGAGGCGTTCGGCGGTTCCGGGGGGCGCGCGGTCTGCTTCGATCAGTACGCAGGTGGGGGCGTACAGGTACCAGCCCGCCTCGGCGTGAGCCCGGTCAAACAGCCGGGAGGCCAGCACGTTGCCGGTGCCGGCCGCGGGCATCGCTGTCTCGTCCAGGATGATGTGCGTCTCGCTCACCGGCTGGTCGCCCTGGCCAGACGCCGCTCGAGCTCGGCATCCGGTCCTGCTGTTCGGCTGCGCTGGGGGCGTATCCGGTCCACTCCTGTGCGAGGTCCCCCAACCGCAGGAGGCGTCCACCCCAGTCAGTGGCTGGCGGCTCTCCCACCAGTCTCCCATGGCGTTCATGTCCTATGCGGACGGTGAGGCGAGCTGGCGCGGTTCCGGCTTAAGCTTCGCTGGTGGCAGACATCCCTGATGCGCTGGTCAGGCTGGAACGTTCCGCCGAGGAGGAGCGGGCCAAGCTCGCGGGCCTCGACGGCGACGGGTACAACGCACAGTGGGGCGAGTGGCACAAGGCGACAGCCAAGTTTCAGGCCGCCGTCACGGCGCATGCCGAGGTGACGGGGCTTGCGAGGCGTGAGGTCGAGATGGCCGCGAGGATGGCTGTCTGGCGCGCCGAGGAGGACCCCGCCGAGTAGGGGGTCAACCTGCACACCTGCGTGCATGGCTGCCTTTCGGCGTGGTTGGCCATGCGGCGGAGCCCGGCGCGGGCAGCGTCGTGTCGCAGTGGGTCACGGGCTCTAGCCGGGTACCTTCGAATGGGCAACAAGATCGGCAACTAGTCCGTAGTGGTCGCTGGCCTGCACGCCGTCCACCGGTTCAACGAGGAATCGCTCGCATCGCGCGACCTGCAGTTGCGGGCCGTGCAGATCACACCGCGCCAGGATGTAGTCGATACGGCGACCCGGCTCCAGGGGCATGTCCCCCTGGCGCACCAAGGGGTTGCGCGGGCTCATGGTGAGCCCGGGGTCATGGGGGCGCGCGGCCTCCCAGGCGTCTTGATAGCAGACGCTCATGCCTTCCAGAGACTGCAAGCCCCGCCAAAATCGCATACTCGCCGAGTCCGGTCGGGCATCGAAGTCCCCGAAGAGCACCGCGTGTTGCACGGCTCCTTCAGAGAGGATTTTCTCTGCGATCCGCGCGGAGGCCACCGCCTGCAGCTCACGCTCCCGTTCAAAGGGGTAGGGCCAGCTCGGCTTGTGGTGGATGAGGAGCACGCCGCCCAACGGCTCGGGGTAGGCAACCTGGGCAGCGACCACCCCGCACCAGGGAGTGCGCGAGGCCCGTGGGGAGACTTGAAGGACGTCGGCGTGCACCGTCCCGACGGGACGGCGCACTGCCAGGACAGCCCCCACGCCTTCATCGGACCAACTCGGGTGCGGCACGAGGTTCCAGCCGTCGTCGGCCAGCCAGTCCAGGTCCTCGCCTACCACCTCCTGGAGGGCCAGCACATCGGGTGCCTCTGCCAGGACAGCACGGGTCAACACGTCGCGCCGTAGCGAACCGTCGGCGAAACGCGGTTCAAGTACGTTCATGGTCAGTACGCGCACTCGCCTCATACAGCTCCCTTCTCCACACCGCACCCCTGCGGCCCGAGCATCACAGCGGCACCAGCGCCCTACACCGCGGCGCCGTCCCGGCGGCAGTCGCCGCATCTGCACTTCGGCGTGGCTCGGCTACGCGGCGTCCTGGAGGGCTTCCTTGCGCAGTTGTTCGCAGCATCTCCTGATGAGCCGTGAGACGTGCATCTGTGAGATGCCGAGTTGTTCGGCGATGCGGCTTTGCGTCATGTCGTCGAAGAACCGCATGTAGAGGATGGCCCGCTCGCGCTCGGGCAGCGCCCGCAGGCAGGGCTTGACAGCCTCGCGGTCGATGGCGATGTCCAGCGCGGGCTCCGGGGAGCCCAGCGTGTCAACGAGCGAGCCGCCGTCCTCGGCGCCGGGCTGGCCGGTGTCCAGGGAGAGCGTCTTGAAGCTGTTGAGGGCCGTAAGTCCCCTGCGTGCCTCGTCCTCAGTCATCCCTGCCCGGTCGGCGATCTCTTGAAGGGTCGGGGCAGGTCCCGCACCCGTCCCGGCCAGCTCCTGCTCGGCCACACGCACACGGTTGCGCAGCACCTGGACGCTGCGCGGCACATGCAGGGCCCACATGTGGTCGCGGAAGTGACGCTTGATCTCGCCGTTGATCGTGGGGATCGCATAGCCCTCGAAAGGGCAGCCGCGATCGGGGTCATAGCGGTTGACGGCCTTGACCAGACCCAACGCCGCAACCTGAGCCAAATCCTCGTAGGACTCACCGCGGTTGCGGAAGCGGGCGGCCAGCCGTTCGGCCATGGGCAGCCACGCCGAGACAAGCTCTTGGCGCAGCGCGTCCCGCTCGGGGCCATGAGGCAGGGCGCACAGTCTGCGGAAGTCCGCCGCGGTGTCCGGGGCATCGTGGTGATCGTGGCGTTTGCTTCGCGTTGCCACTGCGGTGGTGGGCATGAGATCGCCAACTCCCTGCACAGAGGTGCCATGGATCACCGTGGGAGTGCGCGCCGCGCCTGAGCACCACCGGTGTCAACCGCATGCGGCCTCCACGGGCGTGCCTTCTGTCCAAAGCACTGAGAGTTCGCCTGCCCTTGCAAGAGGCGAGCAAACACACCCCTATTCTCCCCCACCGGCGCCATTCCGCCCAGCCGCGGTGCCTACGGCCGCTCGCTACGACAATGGCGGCCTCTGAGGCAGCCCTGCGGCATGGCGTGAATCGGCCGAGGGTAGCCACTCTGTGTGCTCTCCTGGGCGCCGCGTGCTCCCGCAACGCGGCGCCCAGGGACGAGGCGAGGCGACTGCCGGCGGGGAGCGGCGGTGGTCGCGCTCGCTCCGGTCCGCGGGGACCCTTGCACGGGGTCTGGATGCAAGGACCGCCCTCCGGCACGGGGTCCAGGCCCGGGCCGCCAGTGTCCCGCCCCGGCCAAGAATCGCGCTACCGGTTCGACAGAATGACGCTGGCAACGCGCCCCGCAGGCAGCTCAGCGCCGCCCACGATCAGGAGAACCGCAGCGTCCTCCCATGGGTGTCCGCTCTCGGGCGGGCTCAGGATCGGACCGAGCGGGGCCTCAGCGCACCGTCCCCCTTGACTCGTGATCACTACTGGAGTAAGGCCCTAGGTCGCCGGAGGGGCGGTCGTGCAATGTACTCCGAAGGCGCGCGTATGAACCTCGCGCATCCGTCGGTATCATCAGCGGTCTCTTGCCGGATCATTGGCCCGGCACCACCGGGAGCGGTCCGGGCGCCAGATCTGGGTACCGGTCCTGGATGAGGTTGCCGCGGCGAGTCTGCGCCAGCGCAGGGCCCGGGCGCCGGGCAGGGCGTGAAGACGATCGCGCGAAAACCATCCCACTTGGGCTGGGAAATCAGATCCCCGGGGGGCGCGCGCCGGGGGGAGTCGGGCTGTCGCGGTCCTGGGCCAGCATCGGCTCCAGCGGCGGGCTGATTTCATCGGGTCATATGAGAGCCATCGCTCCGGTGTGAACGGGAGCCAGGATTGGCCCGTTCGGGGCGGTGGTGTACTCGGCCGTGGGCGGGGGTCTTCGGTGAGTTCGGGAGCCACTCCGGCGAGATCAGGAGCCACTGATCGGGTGGCTGAGGGGTCTGGTGCGGAGTGTTCGATGATGCCGCGGCGGGTGCATCGGTAGCGTGTGACTGTCGGCCCTGGGGCTGCCTCCCAATAGGCCAGTGTGCGAGGGGCCGCTGTGCCGTCCGGCGTGATGGTCGAAGTGCGGAGACGGTCCTGCGGTGTGGTGTGCGAGCTTGCCGACCAGCGCCGGTCTGCGCGCCGTTGCTGCGGGGCGGCTTCTGGTGTGCTGTGATCGGGTTCGCTTGTATCCGGCAGTAAGGAGAGGGCGACCGTGTCGCAGGAATCACCTCGTCCCACAGGACGTGCGGTCCGTCAAAACGTCACCTTCGCGAGCGGGGACGTCACTGCCCATGGGTACCTGGCCGTTCCCCGGGAGGGGCGGGGGCCGGGAGCGGTGGTCATCCAGGAGTGGTGGGGGCTGGACGATCACATGGCGGACGTCACCGACCGCCTGGCCGCCGAGGGGTTCACGGCGCTCGCGCCCGACCTGTACGGCGGCAACGTCGCCCACGACGCCGACGAGGCAGTGCGGATGATGCGCGCGCTCCCGGTGGAGCGGGGTGTCGACCTGCTGTCGGGCAGCGTCGACTACCTCCTGTCCCGTCCCGAGACCACCTCGCAGACGGTCGGCGCGGTCGGCTTCTGCATGGGCGGCGGCTTCGTCCTGCGCCTCGCCGCCCAGGACCCGCGCGTCTGCGCCGCAGTCCCCTTCTACGGAGTCCTCGACACGCTTCCCGACTTCACCCGCCTGCGCGCCCAGATCCTGGGCCACTACGGCACCGAGGACCGCACCGTGCCGCCTGCGTCCCTCGACGCCCTGAAAGACGCGATCCGGGGCTCCGGCATCGAGCCGGACCTGCGGCTCTACCCCGCCGGGCACGCCTTCTTCAACGAAACTCGCCCCTCCTATCACCAGGCTTCAGCAGCAACGGCCTGGACGGAGACCGTGGAGTTCCTCCGCCGGCACGTCAGGTAACCGCACGGGGATGTGACGGCCTGCCGCGGTGTGCCGACGGACAGTGACCGCGGGCACCACCGATGCCTCAGGCCCTCGCACAGCATCGCGTCGATCCAGTCTTTCGCCGGATCCCGCACGTGAACGCTGTACTTCGGGTCCCTCGGGGAAAACGTCAGGGGTTTAGCTGGGCGTCACTTCGTGTCTGTGCAGAGGGAGTCCTGCGTGGACTGGAAGCGGTAGGAGTCGGTGCCGGTTTGGATCAGCGTGCAGCGGAAGGTGATCCGGTCGGCGATGGCCGCGCAGAAGCGGACGTCACCGAAGGTCTTGTCCTACTCGGTGAACGGCGAGTTGGTGGCGACCGCGGTGGCCTTGCGCTCCTCCCGCTCGGTGAAGATCTGGAACAGCAGTTTCGCGCCCTTGCGGTCCAGGTTGAGATAGCCGAATTCATCCAGGCATAGAAGATCGAACTTGCTGTAGCGGGCGATAGGCGGGGAAAGGCGACGGGCCGCGTCGGCCTCGGCGAGCTCGTTCACCAGCGCGCTGATGGTGGTGCAGCGGACGGACAGGCCGACTTCGGCGATGGCGGTGCCGATCAGCAGACGGGACTTGCCGGTGCCGCCGATCAGCACCAGCGGCCGGCCCTCGCGCACCCAGGTCGGGGACTTCAGGTCCGCCACGACCTCGGGAGTGACGTTGGGGTTCTTCGCGAAGTCGAAGTCCTCCGTGCTCGGCAGCCAGACGCTCCATGATCCGCGGGACCGTGTGCTTCTGCTTCCGTGGCGCGTCCAAGTCCTCGCGCAGCATCGCGTCGATGAAGCCCTTCACCGGCTCCAGCACACTCGTCCGCGGCGGTGGCGACTTCCGCCTCGGAGGCACTCCGGCGACTCCAACGCCTTCTTCACCGTGTTCCGCGAGACCTTGAACCGTACGGCGAGCTCCCGCCCCGACAACCCCTGTTCCCGCCGAGCCCGCCGGATCCTCTCGAACAGCCACTCACGTGACCTGTTCACCATCGGTCTCCCTGACCTGAACTGTGATCAACAGGCACAGCGTGACGGCCGAACGGCGCAGCCACCCACGATTACTCCAAAAGCGGCATGTGCCACACCATCACACCAACTGGCTCCCGAACTCACCGGAGAATCACCGGCTCCCCAACAGCTCGGAGTTGTGGCTCTACTTAGAGGGCATCTGATCACCATTCAGGGCGTTACATTCGGCATGTCCGTTTCGATTCGCCAGGTTGGTGTGGATTCTCCCGTCAATTCGCGGGCCATTTTGTTAGCCATGGCCCAGTGGATCATCGTGCGGGATCTCTGCGGCAGCGCTTCGTAGTCCCGCGCCAGGCGGCGATGCTGCATCAGCCAGCCGAAGGTCCGCTCAATCACCCACCGCTTCGGGAGTGGTTCGAAGCCTTTGGCCCGCGTCCGCTGTATGACCTCGACGTCGATGCCGTGTCTGGCGCCGTGGTTGAAGATGCTGCTCTGGTAGCCGCCGTCGGCCCAGACTTTGGACACGCGGGGGTGGGCTGCGGCCAGCTCGTCGAGGAGGAGTTTGCCGCCGACGGTGTCGTGCACGTTTGCGGCGGTGACCAGGACGGCCAATACGAGTCCCAGGGTGTCGGTGATGATGTGCCGCTTGCGGCCTTTGATCTTCTTGCCGGCGTCGATCCCCTGGCTGGCTTCGGCAACGTTTGTCGAGGTCTTCACGCTCTGTGCGTCGATCACGGCCGCGGTCGGCTGGGGGTTGCGGCCGTGGGATTGCCGGGTCTTGTCGCGGAGCAGGTCGTGGACTTGCTGCGTGGTGCCGTCGGCTTCCCACTTGGCGTAGTAGTCGTAGACGGTCTTGTAGGGCGGCAAATCGTGGGGCAGGTACTCCCATGGAATGCCGGTGCGGTTGACGTAGAGGATGGCGTTGACGATCTCCCGCAGGTCGTGCACCCGGGCGGCCGTGCCCGGCCC
>NZ_JBWLKL010000085.1:0-7623 GCF_059026065.1 Streptomyces sp. A18
CCCGCTGCTGCGCCAGACGGCGTGGCTCCTGACGGCGGCGACGATCGCCTTCAACGGCGCGGCGGCCTGGCCCGACCGGCTGGGCGGGCCGGCGGCCCCCAAGGGGGCGCGTCACGCGGGCGTGGGGGAAGGGCCCGGGTCGGCAGACGGTGCCCGCTCCAACTCCGCGCGCACGATGGAACGTGCCGTGCGAGCGTCAGGTGTCGCGATTGCGGGTGGAACGCGGTGTAACTGTCTGCGTGCGGCAGCTCGAACCCCGGTGGAGCCCGTCCCACCCTGACAGCCGATCGCCCTCACGCGTGCGGTCGCTGCGGCCCTTGTGAACGACGGCGACCGTGATGGCTCACACTGCTTGCCCCAAACAGTGACCCACGCTGGAAAACCGCAGCTCCGGACGTTTTCCATCCGCGATGGAACGCGCTACGGGGCAGGTCAATCACGCCCGATCGCCAACCGTGCACGAGCTCGTTAGGGCGTGTATCGGAAGTCTCGTCTGCCGTGCTTCGCCAGGGCTCAGCCAGGATCGGCCGTGGTGAGATGGGTGAGCGCACAGCGCCAGCCGCCCTCGTGGCGCACAAACACATCCGTAACCCACTCGTCGGCGTCGAACCGCTGCCCGCGGTGGTACGCCGTATTCGTCATCCGCCCGGTCACCACGGCCGTGTCGCCCGACTCGCCGTAAATGCGGACGCGGGGCGTATCGACATTCTGCATCGCGGAGTGGGTCAAATCCCCGGAGCGGATGTGGTCAAGGAATTCGTCCCGCGTCCCGACGCCCCGGCCGGAGACGATCACCCAGTCGTCCGCCATGAACGAGCCGATCCGGTCAGGGTCGTTGGAGACGATTGCCGCTGCCCAGTCCCGCTCCACGGCGATCAGTCGCTCGCGCGTGTGTCTGTCCCTCATCCCCGCACGGTATCCAGTCCAGTTGCACGGCCACGGCGCGCACGCCGCATGTCGCCGCTCCCGATCCGGGCTTGGTGACGAACGCGTGCAGTGCCACCCGAAGGGGTGTCCAGGCTGGTAGACGCAGCCGAGCCGACGGGGGCCCTTCGTTATCCCGCGAGACCAGCTGAGCAAGGTCGACGTTGAGGTCCAACCCGGGTTTGATCGCGATGGCATGCACGGGGAGGGCACGGTGGAGTAGGCCTTCGCGGCCCTGTGCCGCCTGATAGTGGTGCGCGTGTCCGCCCTGCCACGTCCCGAACCGGCGGGCGGGGGGACGGCTATCGGCGTGCTCGTACCTCCAGGGTGCTGCGAGTGCGCTGACTGCACATTTAGGCGTCGGCGGTCCCATCGTTGTCTACTGCGGGCGCGACGCCCCCACTGCCTGGGGCCCCGTCGTTATCGCCCATCGGCGCGACACTCCCACCGCCGGGTGCACCGTCGTTCTCGCTCATCGGGGAGATGCCGGTACCGCCTGGAGAACCGGTGTCCTCGCCCATGGGCTCGATGTGCACCATCAGCGGCGCAGCGCCCCAGTCGTGTTCGGCAGGCGCGATACTGCCGCTGCCAGGAGAGCCATCGTCTTCACCGGCCATGGACGGCGCCCCAGCTACCGCAAGCGCACCGCCAGCGATCGCCACAACAGCCACCGCACGCGCCGCTTTCCGCTTCAACCTCATGCGATCCCCCGAACTCGATGGTCATGACTCGCCCACGCTAGGAACTCCGGGACCGGCATCGTCGTGAGCGCCTCGTCGGCTGCTCGGGCGAGGTCACCCTTCGCTCCAGCTGCGGAGCTGGCTTGCCGTGCCGCGCAGGGGCAGACTGTGATCGCGGATGGCTGTGACGAGTTCGGGGAGCGCGCCGGGCGGCGCCTTGACGGGCTGTCCGGACTTGCGCATGTAGCGCAGCGCCAGGGCGCCCGTACAGTTCACGCCGCTGTCGCGCTGAGGGGTGGGGCGTCGGCAGACGTACGCCGGAAGGCCGACGCGTGTACGCCGGATCGTCGACCAGGGTTTGTGCCACGGACGCATGTCGTGTGTAACAAAAGTGTCCGCGTCATGTGATCGAGGCGTAGCGATCTGACCGAACACACGAACGATCCGGACGTCGGAATTGATCACGGCACCGCCGACGAGAAGAGTGAGCGTTCGGTATTCGACCCTGATCGATCGTGTCGGGAATCGTCCACGATCGATCGTCCCAACAGAAGGACTGAAGTGACACTTCGTCGAGTTTTCACCGCCGTCGGCGCCCTCGCCACCGCCGGCGCGATCAGCTTGGGCGCAGCCGGGACCGCCTCCGCCGCAACCACGCACGACGGCCACCTGTACCGAAGCGGCGGCATCAAGGCGTCCGACTACGGCATCGACGAGAAGAACGACGAGATCATCATCTGCGACGTGCTCAAGGGCGGGTACATCAGCGCCACCGTGGGCTGGGGCGGCAAGTCGCGGTTCAAGCTGACGGACGGCGACGACCGCAACAACTGCGCGTACTCGTCCGCCACCGGTAAGGGCTTCCCCGTGAAGCGCAACATCCCCGAGGGCGTCAAGGTCACCGTCGTGCTGATGAGTCACACGAGCAGCGGCTTCGTCAACGGCACGAAGACGGTCAAGTTCGTGAACGACCACTGATGCGTGAACGACCACTGAGCTGAGACGCGGCGCCCAGCCAGGGCGTCAGTCACCACCACTTGTGGGGCCACCAGGGACACCTGGTGGCCCCACAGGCCTTTCCGGCGCTCTCCCCACGGACCGGCCACGCGTCTCCGGCCAGTCGTCCATCACTTCGAAACAACGGGGGACAGATGAAGCTTCGTCGCACCTTCACGGCGCGGGTGCAGTCAGGGAGATCACGCACGCATCACGTGCAGCCCGTAGACACAGCCGAGCCCCCTGGCCACGGTTGGGGGTCGGCTGTCACGAGGGGGCGAGCCGAGTGAACCCGGCCAGGCGCGGCACCTGCCCCAGCCCTTGGGCGCGAGCGTCGGGGCCGCTCATGGCGTTCATGACGTCGGCGTCGGGTTCGCCGAAGATTTCGAACCGGGCGACGGTGCAGTGGTCCATGACGTCGCTGATGTGGCCTTCGCTGATCTTCCAGTGGCGGCGGATGGCATCGGAGTCGGCGTAGAGCTGGAAGCTGGTGCACTCCATGGTGTCCTCGTCGATGAACGTCTCGACCATGAGCTGGGGGCCGTGCTCGCGGGTGAAGTCCACGGCGTCGCGTATCGCCTGCTTGAAGGGCTCCAGGTGCCCGTCGGTGATGCGCATGGTGTTGCGGAAGAGAATCGTCTGGGACTCGGTGATCGTCATACGCCGAGCCTCACGTATCAACCAAGGTTGAGGTCAAGACGTTGCGAGGGCACGCGCCGCGAACATGCGGGCCGATCGGCATGAGGAAGCGGTCGGCGGCGTCGATCGCGTCGGACAGTGTCCACCAGGAGAGTCGGAAGTTCGCCGCGCGGTCCAAGTCGGTCAGCGAAGGTTCGCCGAGTGTGAGGTCTTGCGCGCGGTGGAGATGCATGCGGGCCGTCGAGCGCATAGTGATCGCGTACGAGGGTCCAAGCACGCCCCAGTGGCGGGCGCGAAACCGTTCTCCTCGGCCAACTACCGGCGCGCGCAGTCCTCGCGGCTCTCGCCGTGTTCGAGGCGTCCGACCAGCTGAGAACCTGTCAGTGCCCTTCTTCAGAGGGCAGGTCTCGCTGTCAGGCGCGCAGGTACACGAGTTCGCTGAGGTTGCCGACGCTGCGGTGTGGCCATACGTACACCAGCGTCTTCAGGCGGACCCGCTCGGCGTGCCGCAGCTTCCAGCGCACCGCCACACCAGGTCATGTCCCATTGGCCCGGTGACGAAGCAGCTGGAATTCAGGGCCCGGATGCCCAGGTTCGCGGCCAGCCCTGCCCGCAGCTCGTCCAGTCGGCCGGGGGTGAGCGACCAGTACGGCACGTAGTTCGCGTCTACCAGTACGTCAGGGCCAGGCGGCGGGCGTCGCTCAACGTCACCCCGTCGGGCAGGGTGGCCACCGGAGCCCTCCGCGCCCGGCGACGCCTGTAGGCCGCTCTGGTCAGATCCAGCGGCGCCGAGCTCCGTCGGTGTCGCAGCCGGGGAATTGCCTTCCCGGGTTGCCTTCCCGGAGTGCGCTGCCGGGTTGCTTTCCCACGTTGCTCGCCTGGTTGCCCAACGGCAGCCAACCACCCGATCACCCTGCGCGGCTTTCACCAGGTCAAGAGGTGCCGGGGTACTGCGGGCCCATCCCGACACCTCTCTTGTTCACCAAGAGAGGCTGCTTCTTCCTCTTCCTCGCCGCTTGAAAGCCAGGTGGCCTCGTGCCATCCGAAGCCGGGCCCTTGTCCCGCAGAGGTCCGGCCAGTCCGGCTTGCTCCAACGCGGGCTCTTCCTCCACGGGGGCCGTATTCCGGACAGCCAAGGACAGCGTGCTCGCCTCACATCCCAACGGCCACCACGACGGGCCCGATCAGGAGACCGGCCGCTCATACCGGTGTTGCGCGCGGCGAACCGCGGCGGGTTCCTCACCGAGGGCAGCCAGCCCGGCGAACGGGCCACGTACGAGGGGGAGCTGTGGCATCAGCGGGCCTTCGTGTCCGGGTTCGCCGGCCCCGGCCTCGCCGGTGTGCTGGGCGAGGTGACCCACCAGGCCGGGCTCGTCACCCGCGTCTACCTGCCCGCCGGGCGGCCGATGCTGGATGGCGGCGCGGTCGACGTGACGCGGTGGGGCGAGAGGATCAACACCGGTGTTGGCCACTTCCTCAAGCCCCGCGCCGTGCGCCAGATCTTCCCCGGCTGCCGCACGCAGGCCGTGAACGAGGTCATCGCGGCCTGGCAGGTGTCTTCCACACGTGCACCGTCGGCGGCAACCGACCGTGCACGCACGCAAGTTGGGGAGCCAAACGAGCTGAAGGGTCACACGCATGTCTCTGCGCGATTCCGTTTCTGATGCCTGCTCGCAGTGCGCCGGCACCCAGTCTCTGCCGACCACCAGGCCACTGACCGCCCCGGAAGTCGTGATCATCGTGGTCGTCGTCCTGGTCTCCGCGGCACTCGCCCTCTTCGGAATGCCCACCCTGTCCCTGCTGGTGTTGCTGGCTGAGGCCACGGACACCGGCATCCGCTTGGCCCGCCGCGTTCGGACGACCAAACCGACTGCCATGGCGCGAAGCTGACATGGGGCGCCGCGAACAACCAATTCTCAAGTGCAGCCGCGACCTCCAGAAGCTGTGCCAGTGGCTGCGCCACGAACGAACGCAGGCCGCCCTGACCATCCAGCAGCTCGCTGACCGTTCCGGCTGCGGCACCACAACGCTGCGAGCAGCAGTGTCCGGCGCAAAAGTACCGACCCGCGCCACAGTTCTCGCGTTCGCCACGGCCTGCTCATCCGATCCAGACACAGCAGAGCGCCTGTGGAAGAGAGCTCGCTACCACCAGGGCCGCGGTAACCAGCCGCAAGCGCCGCGCCTCTGGTACGTACACAACTTCGCAGGGCTCCATGAGGCACTGGTAGACCTGTACTGGAAGGACGGCGCTCGCCCGTGCAGGGAACTGGAGAAGGCAAGCGAGGCCACCGGAAACAGACTCGCGCACTCAACGATCTGGCGGCTCCTACAGCCCAACCCGAGCGTCCACATCACCAAAGACCTCGTCCTCACATTTGCCCGCATCTGCGGCGAGAAGGGCAAGGCACTACAACAATGGACCCGAGCCTGGGAACGCGCCGATGAGGACCAACGGCAAGGACAAGAGCCCTCAACCAACGTGCGCCAGGCACGAAGCAGCGTCTACTCAGGCGAGGTCGGCCGGCAACGCTGGCCTGTGACGATGTACTCGGATCCGATCCGCACCCTCACCGGCCAGGAGGGCCGTCGCCTCACCGTTGAGACAACCGCACCGACACGATTCTCCGAAGTGATCCTTACTGGAGAGTTTCTGCGCCAGCTCGCTCTGGCCGACCTGCAACCGGAAACCGTCCCTAGTACCAAACGGCCCCGCCAGGGCCAAGAGACGGATTCTGTACCCAGGAAGCCCCCTCCCCAGGTGAGGCCTCATGTCCGACACCGCCCGACGAGAACCGGAACTGTCCAGAAGAGCAAGCCCCGCTACAAGGAGCTCGCCAGAGACATAGCCAACGTCGGGCAGCAGTCAGGTTGGCATGCCTCCTTCAAAGATGACCTAGAAAGCACCTACGAATTTTGGTAGGTGCCCCGTCGCCCGAGCACTCCTTAACCGAGGTACGCCTTCTGCAGACCACTTGAGATAAGGCAGAATTGGGGGCCTCGAAGCGCGTTACGAAATTGTTATATTCGCCTTTCTGTGATATGCCGAATTCTCATATCCGCAGCTCAAAGATACGACACCCAAGACAGGTGATCTTGGGCTACGCGATGACGGTCCAAAGCCTCACGGCCGAGCATTCCCAAGCAGGGAGCAGCACCCAAATCGCGCTGTACGCTGGCTACCAGCAAGAACGCAAGAGGGAGCGCACCCCACCCCAGAGCCGCCAAGCATCCAAGGGTGACGATGCACTCCCTAAAAGCAATCCCGAACTGAAGAACGGAACTACTATGACTCAGTATAGCTCGAAGAAGGAAACAAGAAGTAGAGAAGATAACGAAGAGACCCGGAGTGATTCACCACTCAATTCTGGAAAGTAGTGGGAATGACATCCAGGAACTTCCCTGAAGACAGACCACCCTCCTTCGAAGTAAGATTCGGCGGTCTACACTTTGTAGTCCACCACTTCCCAAGGTGGCCCATCAATCTCGGCAAGCGAATCGCTTTGGGAATCGGAATCGGACTCGGTACTGGAGTCGGTATCGGAAGCGCTTTGCTCTTCGCACAACATCTCAACCTCCAGTAGTAGTTACAACTTTGGGCTCGTTCCCCTGAGGAACGAGCCCAAAGTTGTAACTACAGGCTCGCTGTTCCCCAGGGGAACAGACCCCAGATGTCACCGATCAGTGAAACTGAGCAGTCGTCATGCTCGTGACCTGGGGGTTGTGCAGATTGACTGAGCGGGTTGGTGGTTGGGTTGGCTCACTGAATCTGCGCAGAGTACGGCGTGTGCGAATCTGAGTGGGGGTGGGAGTGGTCTGCATGAGGGATGGGTGGGCAGGCCGGTGGGTTTGACCTGGGGGTGTGTGGTTCGGGGTCGTGTTTTTGTGACGCGATGGTGGTGTCATCTCGGTGACGACCGGTTGTCGGTCTGGTTCAGATTCCGGAATGCCACCACGTTCCTCATGTGCGCCACGTTGTCACTGATCATCGAGGAGGCGGATCGGGGTGATCCACCCAGTCCAGACTCAAGCCACACTTCATTTTGAAGCAAAGGCTTCGTTCCCGACCGCCCGCACAACAACCCGGACGACACCCCTTGCCGCAGGGCCGTCAGGCCCGAGAGCGGGCCGCGCGCAGCGTGGCACGTGCATGAGGACGCGGAGCGTCCTGGGTGACTGGAGCGCAGCGGAAGCCACCACGGGGGCGCAGCCCCCGCATGCCACGGGAGCGCAGCGGACGGGGCATCAACTGGATTGCGCAGCAATCCAGTTGGGTGGGGACGCGCAGCGTCCCCACCCACGCTCACGCGGAGCGTGAGCGCAACACCCGCGCGCAGCGCGGGTGTTCGCTTGCACAGCGCGCAGCGCTGTGGTACCCGCTCCGCGG
>NZ_JBWLKL010000086.1:0-7449 GCF_059026065.1 Streptomyces sp. A18
ACCGCTTCCACCTCGACGTGGTCCCCAGCCCGAGCGGGGTGGTGCACCACCTGTTCTGGCGGAAGTGACGCGCTGAGAACTGTTTAGGCGTCCACGAATGCGGCGCCGGTCTCCAGCAGCCGCGCCACCGCATGCTCCGGGTCGATGAGCGACTCGGGTGTGTGGAGGCCGGGGGAGACCGGCGCCGCGTTCGTGGATGCCACAGCCCCATAACGTCCTCCCACCCTGGCCAACGACCACGGCATGGACATGGGGACGACGCAGACTCCGTTCGTCACTCAAGAAGAGCAGGGGCTCACCCAGCACGAGACCAGGCCTGGGTCGCCCCCCGTGACGGATTGACCACCAAGATTCACCTGGTGGTGGGCGGTCGCTGCCGGAGCTTGGCCTTTCATCTCACGCCTGGCCAGGCCGGTGACGCCTCGGCGTTCCGGAGGCCGTGGCCGTCTGCGGGCGCCCCGGCTGGCCGGTCGGCTACGGGCCACTCCCGACTGCGCCCTGACGGCTGTCGTGGTCGTCGCACTCCGCCCTGCGGGCAGTCTTGTCTGGTCCGCGAGGCGATCGAGGAAAAGCAGCCTGGTCGGTGCTTCCTGCGGGGCGCAGGAGTTCGAAGATGCTGGAGAAGCTGTCTTCGCCGTGGCCCTCGGTCGAGCGGTGGTGGAGCAGGACCTGGAGGGGGCCATGGAGGGCGGCGGGTACGCCGCTGACTGAGCTGAGGTGGACGAGGGTATCGACGGCGGCCCGGTTCAGGTCGATCGTGGAGACCCCTTCCGTGTAGTGCCGCGAGCCGGCCTCGCGGGCGAGTTCCGGGAGGAATTCGGCCATTTGGTGCAGCCAGCGGGCCGCCAATGGTGCGAACACCTGTGGTTCGGTGCCTACGGTGTGAAGCAGGGCCGCCGCGTGCAGGAACCCGGCGAGCGCCCCGTACCCGGTGCCCAGCAGGGCGAGGTCGTGGAGTTCCGCCGAGCCCGGGTCCGCGCCGAAGTAGTGTGCGGGAGCCATCACTTCCAGCGCGCTCCGGTGGGCGGTGAACGCCTCCTCGTCGCCACTGTAGAGGAAGAAGCCGGCGTCGGTGGCGACGGTCTCGGGGAGCGCCATCATGGCCCCGTCGAGGTAGGCCGCGCCGTGCCCGGCGCACCAGGCCGCCAGGTCCCGGGCCTGGTCAGGGGTGGTGTTGGCGAGGTTGACCAGCGTCCGGCCGCGCAGCGCAGCGGCGGCCGGGCCAAGGGCCTCCCGCACCGCGCCGTGGTCGAGCAGCGGGGCGACGACCAGGGGTGCGGCGGCCACCGCCGCGGCGGCGTCGGCGGCGGGGACCGCGCCGCGCGCGGCGAGTGCGTGGGCTATTCCCGGCGTGCGGTTCCACACGACGGTCTCGTAGCCGGCGTCGAGAAACGCCTCGGCGATCGCGGTGCCCATCCGGCCCAGACCAAGGACCGCGACTCGAGGCCTGGTCGTCTGTGCTGTGGTGTGTTCCGTGATCCGCTCTGTGGTGCGCCCGTTCGTCCGTTCAGTCATTGTGCGTGCCCTTCGTGATGGTCTCGATGACGCTGGCGATGCCGCTCGCGCCGTGGCCGTCGGCCGCCGCCTGCGCCAGCAGGGACCGGAACAGGGCGGGCACTTCGGTGCCGATGCCCTGCGCGGCGCTGGTGTGTGCGAGGTGCTCCATCGCGGCCCGGTGCACCTCGACGGTGCCGTCGTCGTCCGGGAATGCGCCCGCCTGCGCCTGCCGGGCGTGCTCTGCCATCAGAGAGGTGACGAACGGCATGTGCGCCGTCGCCACCGCGGCGAACGCGGTCGGGTCGACGCCCGCGGCCCTCACCAGCGCGAGGGAGTGGTAGAAGCCCGCCAGCGCGCCCCAGGCCAGGCCGAACAGCGCGGTGTCGTACGCCGGTGCCAGCGCCGGATCGGCGCCGAGGTGCACCGCATTGCCCAGGCTGCGCAGCACCGCCTGGTGCGTGTCGAAGGCGGCGCGTGAACCGCTGAGGACGAACAGCGCCTCGGGGCGACCGACCAGCCGGGTGCCGCTCATGGCGGCTCCGTCGAGGTAGGCGGCTCCGTGCCCGGCCGCCCGGTCCGCCGCGTCGGCGGCCTCCTCGGGGGTGCCCGAGGTCAGGTTCACCAGGGTTCGGCCGCGCAGCTCCGCCGCCACCGGTCCGAGCACGTCGTGCACGGTCGCGTAGTCCGGCAGGCAGACGACGACCAGCGGGCTGGCGGCCACGGCCGCCGCTGTCGTCGCCGCGCGGGTGGCGCCCTGCGCGGCGAGAGCGTCGGCCTTCGCCGCGGAGCGGTTCCACACGGTGGTGGCGTATCCGGCGGCCAGGAACGCCTGGGCGAGCCGGGCCCCCATCTGACCGAGGCCGATGACGGACACCGCGGACTGCTCGTGGCGCTCGGCGTGGTTCTCTGCGTGCTGCTCGGTGCGTGACATGTGAGTGCTCCCGTTCGTCTTCCCGACCGGCTCGACCGGCTCGACCGGCTCGACCGGCCGCACCGGGGCGGTGCGTTCGATGTGCCCTCACCGTGCCCGCCGGGGCTGTCGGGGTTCTGTCGGGCCGCTGTCGGCCCCCCGGCGGGCGGCTCCGCATCGCCGACTACCGTGCACGCATGTACTTCTCGGTGCTCGGCCCCGTCACCGCCTGGACCACCGACGGACGTGAGGTCGACGTCCCGGAGGCGAAGGTGCGCGCCCTGCTGGCCGCGCTCCTCGCCGACGCGGGGCGTACGGTCTCCACCGACCGGCTGGTCGACAACCTGTGGGGCGACCGGCTGCCCGGGAACCCTGCTGGTGCGCTCCAGACCAAGGTCTCGCGGCTGCGCCGGGCGCTGGCGGACGCCGAGCCGGGGGCCGGGGCACTGGTCGAGTCCGGGCACCAGGGCTACCGGCTGCGGACCGGACCCGAGGACCTTGACTCCCGGCGTTTCACCCGCCTGACGGCCGCCGCGTCCCGTGAGACGGACGCGCGGGCCAGGGCCGGGGTGCTGACCGAGGCGCTGGCCCTGTGGCGGGCGGAACCGTACGCCGGGCTTGGCGAACTGGACTTCGCGCGGGTCGCGTCCGGACGGTTGACCGAACAGTGGCTCACCGCCCAGGAGATGCTCACCGTGGCCCGGCTGGAGCTGGGCGAACACCATGCCCTGGCCGCTGAGCTGGGAGAACTGGCGGACCGCCACCCGCTGCGGGAGCGGCTCCGCGCCCTCCAGATCACGGCCCTGTACCGGGCGGGCCGCCAGTCCGAGGCACTGGCCGCCTACACCGGAGTACGCGAACGGCTGGCGGACGAGCTGGGCGTGGACCCCGGGCCGGAACTGGCCGCTCTTCACCAGGCGGTCCTCACTCACGACCCGGCCCTGGCCGCCCCGGGACCCGTCCCGCCATTGACCGAGCCCATGTCTACGTTCACATCCGCGCCCACGTCCGCCCCGGAGGGGCTCGTGGCCCCCCTCACCGCCCTCATCGGACGGGAGGATGCACTGCCCGCCGTGTGCGAACTACTGGCCGCCCACCGGCTGGTGACGCTCACCGGGCCCGGCGGGGTGGGCAAGACCCGCCTCGCGGAGGAGGCGGCGCGCCAGGCCGCCGTCGGACACCCGGACGGCGTCCGCATGGTCGGCCTCGCCGGATCCACCGGCGTGGCCGAGCAGGTGAGTGCCGCGCTGGGCATCCGTGAGGAGGGGCCTGCCGGGCTGGAGGACGCGCTGCGCTCCAGGCGGCTCCTCCTCCTGCTGGACAATTGCGAGCACCTCGTCGAGTCGGCGGCCGAGACCGTACGCCGACTCCTCGCCGCCGCGCCGGGGCTTACGGTCCTGGCCACCAGCAGAGAGCCCCTCGGGGTGCCCGGCGAATCCGTGTGGACAGTGCCTCCGCTCTCGCAACGGGATGCCGAGCGACTGTTCGTCGTACGGGTTGCTGCCGCTGTCCCCGGATTCACCGTCACCGATACGAACGCGGAGGGCATTGCTACGGTCTGCCGCCGCCTGGACCGGATACCCCTCGCACTGGAACTGGCCGCCACCCGGGTACGCGCGCTGGGTGTCGAGGAGCTGTCCGCCCGGCTGGACGACAGGTTCCGACTGCTGGCGGGCGGCAACCGAGGCGTGCCGCCGCGCCAGCGCAGCCTCCGGGCGATGATCGACTGGAGCTGGGATCTGCTGGGCGGCGACGAACGAACGGTGCTGCGCGGGCTCACGGTGTTCTCCGACGGCTGCACTCTTGAGGCCGTCGAGGCGGTGTGCGGCGGCGAGGCGGACGTCCTCGGGGCGCTGATCGGGCTGGTGGACCGCTCCGTCGTCACCGCCACCGACGGCCCCCGCTACCGGCTGCCGGAGTCCATCGCGGCGTACGCCCGTGAACGACTGGCTGAGGCGGGCGACGGGGCCGCTGTCGCACAACGCCACCACACCTACTACGCCGAGCTGGCCGCCCGTGCCGCAGCCGGGCTGCACGGCTCCAGCCAGCGGCGCTGGCTGGCCCTCCGTGACCCCGAGAGCGCGAACGTCCGCACCGCGCTGGACCACGCGGTGCGGCGGCGGGAGTCGGGCGAGGCACTGAGCCTGGCACTCGACTCGGCCTGGTACTGGTTCCTGCGCGGTCGGCTCCGCGAGGCCCGTGGCGCGCTCGCCGACGCCCTGAGCGACGGCGAGGGGGAGGGCGGAGGCTCCGACGGCGGGCTGCGGGCCCGCGCCGTCCTCTGGCACGCCGGATTCGCCCGACTCACCGGCGCGGGCGGCGCCGGGGAGTACCGCCACGTGGTCGCGCTGCCCGCACCGACTGCCGGCGCGGACGCCGCATACGCGCGAGCCCAATGGTTCCTCGGCCACGCCATGCTCAAGGCAGGGGAGGACCTCGCCCGCAGCGAGGCCCTGGCGGACCACGCACTCGCGGGCTCCCGCGCGGCCGGTGACCACTGGGGCGTCGCCGCCGCGCAGAGCACCAGGTCCGTACAGGCCCTGCTGCGCGGCGATCTCTCCGCCGCCACCCGCCGCGCCGAGGAGGGGCACGCACTCTTCGGCGAACTCGGTGACGGCTGGGGCAAGTTGCAGACGAGCTATCCGCTTGCCGCGCTGGCCGTCATCGCCGGGGACTACGCCCGCGCCGCCGCACTGCACCAGGACGGGCTGCGGCTGGCGGAAGAGCTGGGGTTCTGGGCGGACGCCGCCGACCGGATCACCGGGCTCGGCCGGGTCGCCCTCCTGACCGGCGACTTCACCCGCGCCGCCGAGTTGCATCGGGAGGCGAAGGACCTGGCAGCCGAGCACGGCTACGCCGCCGGCGAGATCCACGCCGAGATCGGCCTCGCCCTCGGCGCCCGGCGCGAGGGCGACTTCGCCCTCGCCCAGCGGCTGCTCGACAAGACGCTCACCTGGCACCGCGGGACCGAGTTCGGTCCCGGCCCCGCCCTTCTCCTCGCCGAACTCGGCTTCCTCGCGGAACAGCGGGGCGACGCCGCAGCAGCTCTCGGCCTGCACCGTCAGGGACTCGCCGTCGCCCGCGAGAGCGAGGACCCCCGCGCCGTCGCCCTCGCACAGGAGGGCCTGGCCGGTGCGCACGCCCTCGCCGGGCGGCACACACGGGCCGCCCGCCTCCTGGGCTCGGCGGCGCGGGCCCGCGAGTTGGCCGGTGCGCCGCTCCCACAGGCCGAGCGCGGCGACGTGGACCGCGTCGAGGCCAGGGTCCGTGAGGCGCTGGGAGCGGAGGGCTTCGCCGCCGAGTCGGCCGCAGACGCCATCGGCGTGAAAGAGGCGCATGCAGACACCCGGTGACCTGGGTGACGTCTGCGGCGGACCTCTGCGGGGTGGATGTGGGCCGGAGTTGCTGTGGCTGGCGGTCAGAAACTCCACCGGCACGGCCGGACCGTAGCCAGCCCGCCGACCAGTCCGTCGGCGCTTCCGCGAACCCGGCGGCGAAGCCAGCCGGTGTGCGAGCCCACCAGTCTCAAGGCCGTGTACCGGGTGGACACCGAGGGCTGCTCTCCCGCCATCCTGATCGACTTCATCTGCCACCAGGGTCCGCGGGTCGCCGTTCTTGTGGCGGGGTGACATCCTCCCGTCGCCGCTGCAGGGACCGGGCCACTGGCCGACTGCACGGTGCCAGCGGAATGAGCCTGGCCAAGGTGCCCGCTACGGCGACCACAAAGAGTTGGTCGAGGTGTTCCAGGCTCGTGTGAAAGCCCAGCACACGGTCCCCGCCGCTGTCGAGAAGATCGCCGAGCAGAACCGAGCCCTCAAAGATGAGAACGCCGCCCTCAAAGCCGACCTGGCCGCCGAGCGAGAGCGGAACAAAACCCTGACCAGGGTCGCCGTCGAACTGTCTTTGGAGTTGGAACAGGCGAAGGAGGAACTCACCCAGAATGCGGATGTCGTGCGACGGCCTGGCAGCCGCACCAACTCCCCATCCTGGCAGTGCTGATCAGGCTGCAGGCTCCTGGCCGTTTCCTCGGTAGGTGCAGCGGCGACTGCCGCTGGGTCGAGATCAGCCGGACGTCCGAACCGATCACCCGCCCGATCTGCTCCCACAGGTGCGACATCCCGCGAGTCGAGGGCGTCGACCAGCGGCCCGGAGCCCTGCAGGGCGAAGATCCGGGCGAAGCGAACGCCTGGGCGCATCCGGGCCGGTGGAACAGAATCTGCCCCGGGGCGAGTGTGGACAGGCCCATGCTGATGCTGGACAGGAGCATCGGGGCATCGTGCACGCCGTGGCGTCCTGCCGGATCATGCCTGCCCCAGCCGAACGGTCGCCTTGCCGAGGTTCTTGCCGTCGAGCATCCCGAGGAACGCATCGACGATGCTGTCGAAGCCTTCGGTGACGGTGTGCCGGTCGACGACCTCGCCGGAGCGAAGGCGTGGGATAAGGAACTCCTCCAACTCCTCTTGGACATCACGGTGGTTGCGCACCAGGAAGCCTTCGCAGCGGATGGACTTTCCGACCAGGTCGAACAGGTTGCGCGGCGCGGTCGGCGGCTCGGTGGCGTTGTACTGGGAGATCGCCCCGATCCCGGCGATGCGGCCGTACTCGCGCATCGCGTCGATCGCGGCTTCCAGGTGGTCGCCGCCGACGTTGTCGAGGTAGACGTCGATGCCGTCGGGCGCGGCCTTGGCGAGTTGTTCGCCCACCGGCCCGTCGTGATAGTCGAAGGCCGCGTCGAAGCCCAGGCCCTCGGTCCCCGCCGGCTCAGGGTTGTTGAGCTGCGTCGGGCCGTTGTGAGGCCCTACTGCTCGAGAAGTGATGCGGGGCGGCCGGTACCCGCCGGATGCACCTCAATGTTGCCGTCGGTGTTGAGGAGCGCATGGCGGCCCGGATAAGTCAGCGTGACCGTGGCGATGTCACGCTCGTCGAAGTCGCCGGTGAAGAGCAGGACTCCGTTGATCAATTCGATCGTGAAAGCGCTGCTGGGCCACCGGTGAAGACACGCTTCAACCGTCATCGGCCGCTCGGGTGGGGGGAGGTCGGGA
>NZ_JBWLKL010000087.1:0-7429 GCF_059026065.1 Streptomyces sp. A18
ACCGCTTCCACCTCGACGTGGTCCCCAGCCCGAGCGGGGTGGTGCACCACCTGTTCTGGCGGAAGTGACGCGCTGAGTAGCTGAGTAGCTGAGTCTGTCGGGAATCTTGGAGACTTCCACGGTGCGGAGCGGTGTGCCTTCGCTGTGCGGATGACGTTTGCCGAGGTCGATGCCTCGCTGTTGGCAGTGGTTTCGGTGCCGCGACGCTTTCGCAAACAGCGGGGCGGGGCGGGAGCCAGTGCGACTGACGATTCGGATGTGGCGATGCCGGGTGCCTGACGCCATGCGGTTCGGCTGGCAGGGCTTCCCACGCCAACAACGCCGGCGCATCACGCCCAGCTGACCCCGCTGCCGCACATGATCACGGGCGCCCCTGGCCCCACCGAAACCCCACCTGCGAGTACTTGGTCTTGTGGCCTCGAGAAGTCTTGGCCGTCTACTCGGTCTCCGTGCTCTGGAGCACCTGGCCCTGGGTCCTGCGCCGTCGCAGTACGGCGGCGGTGATCGCGGCGGCCACGGCGACCCCCGCACCGATCACAGCGACCAGACCGACGGACGAGTCGGAGTCGGACTTTTCGGCGGCGACCGGCGTCGGCGTTCCCGCGACGGAAGGTGCGGGGGCGGTTTCCGGGCTGGCCGGCTGCGAGGCGCCAGCGGCGGATCCGGGTGACGGGCTGGCCTCTGGGTTGACGACGAGGACCGGTGCGGGGAACTCGGGTTCCTCACCGCCGGTCTGCTTCTGGTTCCACTCGGCGACGGTGCCGTTGGAATAGGTCTGTTCCGTGTCGAAGGCCAAGGAGTACCGATCCGGTACCGGTCCGACCTTCACTTTGAAGGTCTGGCTCTGGGCTGGCTTGATCTCGTGACCCGCCTCCGCCGTCCAGACCAGTTGGGCGCCCCGTCCACCGGGCCCGGCGATCGTCTCCCCGTTCCATCCGTCGAGCGCCGGCACCGAGGTGACCATGACGTCCGGCGGGACGGCGACCGCGATGCGGACCGTGGTGGCGTCGAGCATCTCGCTGGGCACGCGGAACTGGAGGGTGGCGGGCTTCCCGGGGACGACCTCGCCTATGACCCGGACATGGGCCGTGGCGGCACCGGTGGAGAGCAGGACTGCTCCCGCCGCGCCGACGAGGGTGATCAGGGGGGCGATGTGCCGTCGAGCGCGGCGGGACATGGGAACGTCCTCTCAGGTCGGGGTCGGGGTCGGGGTCAGCAGCAGTCGCAGTACAGAAGGTCGGCGGTCTTCACCGCGTGGTCGTGCCCGCTGGCCTGAGCGGCGAAGTTCGCCTTCTGGACGGGGGTCACCCCGCCCTTGACCTCGATGGAGACGCTCTCGCCGTTGAAGGAGCCGAAGGAGAGCGCCATGGGCGTCTTGCCGCCCTTGTCGGTGGGGAACGTCCGCAGGGGGGTCTTCTTGCCGTCGGCGGCCATGGAGTATGCCTGGTACACGGTGTCCGGCCTGAGCCCGCGTGCCTGGAGCTGGATCATGTCCAGCCCGTTCACCGGACGGATGGTGGCCTCCAGGACGCGGCCCTTGATCGGGTCGAGGGTGTCACCGCGCTTGCCGTTTGGCAGCGTGGTCGGCACGTTATGGGCCTGCTGGCCGAGTCCCTGGCGACCGAGGTTGGGCGCGCTGCCGGACCTGGCGGCCCCGGGGGCGTAGACGACGGCCTGCGGTTCCTGGCCCGCCGCGATGGTGTCGACCACCTTGTTGGTGACCGTGTCGATGACGTCCACGGCATCGGACTTCTCCAGGCCTACATAGAGGCGAGAGCCGTCACCACTGGCCCAGGCGCCGTGCGGCGCGTGCCCCCGGTTCTTGATCTTGGTGATGAACTGCGGGGCGCCGTCGGTCCTCTTGTAGACCCAGGTCTCGTCCAGCCCACCCATGGTCAGGTAGACGAACTTGCCCTTGCGGTTGTCGACGAACTGCGGGTGGTTGGTGTCGGGGCCGGTGTTGAGGACGGTGACGACCTCGTCGCGGACCAGGTCCACGACGCTGATCTTGCCGTCGCGCTTGTGCGAGACCCAGATCTGTTTGCCGTCGGCGGAGATCGCCTGGTCGGAGGAGAAGGTGGCACCGAGCCCGGTGATGCGGTCGGTGATCCTGCGGGAGCGCACATCGATCACGGTGATCTCGGACTTGCTGGTGAAGTTGACGTACGCGTGCCTGCCGTCGGGGCTCATGAGCACCTTCGACGGGCCTTCGCCGACGCGCACGGTGGCGATGACACCGCCGTGCCGGGTGTCGACGACCGAGATCGTGTCCCGGCCCCGGTTCGCGACCCAGAACTGCTTGCCGTCGGCGGTGAAGCTGCCCTCGTGGGCGGCACGGCCCACATCGGTGGTGTTGAGGACCTTGTTGGTCCTCGTGTCGACCATGTGGACGGTGTTGCTCGTGACGCTCACCACGGCCAGCAGCCGGCGGTCCGGCGAGAAGGCCAGGCCGTGCACCCCGGAATCGCCGCTGTACTGCGGGCTGAAGTTGCTGCCCACCCGCTGGTCGCCCAGGGCGATCGTCCCCTGCGTCCTGTTGGTCGAGGGGTCGACCACCGTCACTGTGTTGGACGACTGGTCGGCCGTGTAGAGACGGTCCCGACCCGAGATCGGAATCGGGCGCTGCTTGGACGTGGCACTGGTCTCGGAAGCCGCGGGTTCGGGGCTGGCCTGTGCGAGGGAAGCAGCCGCGAGGCCGCCGCCTACTCCCAGCGTGGCGATCAACATCCATGTGGCACGACGCGCTGAAGGCATGTCTCGTCTCCATTGTCTGTTTCGGGCATGGCGGACCGCGGTGCCTTCGGGCATGGCGGACCGCTTGACCGCCCGGTGGGTGAATTCGGCGTCAGTACGTCTGTGTTCCGGCCGTCAGGCTGGCCGGGATGCGGACGGGGACGGGGACGGCAGCACGGAAACGTGGGTCACGACGCGACCCTCTTCGTCCTCGACCATCAGGGCCGTGATGGTGTCCCTGCGCATGGCCGTCATCATGCGGGTGGCCACCTGCTCGTCGGAATCGGCCCGAACACTGCCTCCCGGAACACGCGTGCCGTCCGCGTTGACGGTCATCATCCGATAGGTCTCGCCCGCCTTGAGCCCCGACAGAGCCACTGGCACCTCGGTGCCCCACGGACGGTCGATCATCCTTCCCTCGCGGACCAGCACCACCGATGTCGCGGGGGGCGGCTGGTCCTGATCCAGCAGCGTGAACGGGACGACCGCCGCGGCCGCCGTGACGAAGGCGGCGGCCACGCCCAGGGCGACGCGGCGCCGGTAGGTCGGCCGGGCGGGCTCTGGTTCGGCCACGACTCGGCGGATGCGGTCGCTGAGGTCCTTCGAGGGCCGCGGGTGCGTCGCGAACGCTCGTGCGCCAGCCCAGTCGGCGAACGGGTCGGATCGCTGCAGTGTCCGCACCACGTCATCGAGCTCGGCGGCCTCTCGGGTGCACTGCGGGCACTGCTCAAGATGCCGGGCCAGATCCTCCGGCAGCGGTGTCCTGAGCAGCAGATGCTCGGTCAGCAATGAACGGAAGGGAAAGCATGCCTCGTTCATGGTGTCAGCCACCCGTTCTCCTCCAGGATGAGCCTCAGCGCGCGCACGCCGTAGTACAGCCGGCTGCGCATGGTGGACGCCGGGACCCCCAGCTCATCACCCAACTCGGCGCAGGTACGACCGCCGAAGTACACCTCCACCACCGCCTCCCGGTGCTGCGGGCTCAACCGCTCCAACGCCTCCCCGAGTTGAATCCGCTCAAGGAGCTGATCGACGGGGTCGAACACCGAGGACGACTCGGACACGGCGTCCCACGAGGAGTAACCGGCGCCGTCGCGGACCTTGCGCCGCCGTACGGCGTCCACCACTCCGTTCCGGGCGATGGCGAACAGCCAGGTCCGCATGGATCCCTGACTCGGATCGAAACCGCGGGGCGACTTCCAGGCGCGGACGAAGATCTCCTGGACCACGTCCTCGGCGAGCTGCCGGTCGTCCAGTGCCTTGAACGCGAACCCGAACAGCTCGCCGCCGTAGAGTTCGTAGGCGGCCTGTACCTCCTGTTCGGTGCGCAGTGCGGTCGGTTCCGCGTCCTTCGACGCGAACCGTCCACGCAGCCACTTCACGGGACTACCGCTCACCGACACGGCCTTCCGTATCCGATCCGTGCCAGAAGGCCATGGTGCCGTCCATTTCCGGAGACGATGTGGTCATCAGGGGATACGCGGGTCCCGACACTGGTGTTGAAAGGGCCGGAAGGTTTGTTGATACGGCCCTGATCTCGTATAGCTAATGGCGACCGGGCGTGTAACGCTGCGTGACCGGCGTGATCGTCGTTTCCCTGTGCCGGACGACTCGACGGCCTTGGCCCTGCGAGCGAATGGTGTCGGCGGAAGGACTGGGGGGCCCGAGGACCTGCTCGAGGTCCGGACGCTACTCGAAGACGACATGAGGAGGCCAGAACTCACTGGCGGCCTCGCGTAATCGGGAGTCGCGTATTCCTCGGCCTGTGGTGGGGTGTGATCACTCTGAGTGGTCTCCTGGGGCGTAGTGACGCCATCTCCAAGACCTCGCCATTCTGCGGGGCGTGCGGAGCCCGGTCTGATGCCCCTTCGCGTCCGTCACCACCTTGGTGTGCAGCGCACCCGAAGCGCGGCTGGATGTGGAGGTTCAGCCGGGGGTGCGCGGAGCGTGGCGCGGAGTGGGTAGGGTGCGGCGATTGATCGACCACGGGGGTAGAGGATGCGGGGCGTACGTCGCTGGGCGTGGGGGATCGTGCTGGTGGTGGTGCTGGCGTTGCTCGGGGGCTACGGCTGGTATCGCTGGAGCGACACCGGGAAACGGTGGCGTTTCGAGGACAAGCTCGCGTCGTACTGCGGCGGGGTGTTGCCGTATGAGGAGACCGTGTCCCTCACGGGCCTTCCCTCCGACCCGGTCACGGGGCTGCCCCACGACGTTCGACAGGGCACGCCTGGGCAGGGGTACGAGTTTTGCTGGATCAAGAGCCTGGACATCGTGATCACCACCGCACGCATCCCGGATGACTCCGCCACCGACCTGAAGTTCTACCTCCCGCGTCTGCGCGCGGACGCGCTTCCCACACCGATGGGCGGGGGCTGGCGAGGCTTCACCGACGGCGTGAACACCACGGTTGTTCTTCCGTGCACCAACCGTGACCACTCGATCGCTGCCACCGCGCAGCTCACCTCGGAGGAACCCAACAAGCGTGTGAGCGGCAAGGTGGCCGAGTTGGCCACCGCGACCGCCGCCAACGCCGCCGACCGCTGGGGCTGCAAGAACAAGCCAGGCACGCGGGTAGAGGTCGTCGACCCGGAGTCGGACTCGCCGGCTCCCCAGGCGGCCAACGGCACCTGCGCCGGGCTGCCCTGGACACGCAACAAGCGGATCGACGTGGTCACCGAGACGCCCACAGACCGGCTCGCGCCATCCTCGGTGTGCTTGTTGGCCGACGAGGGCACAGATGACGGCTATCGCCTGGAAGCCTCGTTCGGCCCCTATGCCCTGCGCGAGCGCCGCGAGAGCCGGTACACCGAACTGACCGCGAAGCCGGCCGGTGGCGGTGCGGACACCAAGGAATACTTCTGGGCCAGCGCCGACTGCCCCGGAGACGGGCCCCGGGCCCTGTTTCAGATCAGCCCGCAGAGCGCGACGTCCAACAATCCGTCCTTCGCCAGAGCCGCGCTGGTCGCATTCACCAAGCAGGCGGCCGAGCGGCGCGCCTGCACCGACCTGCAGCTTCCGCCCGCGCCCCAGTAGCGGTCAGGACAGATGCCGGGCGGAGCATGAGATCCACCCGGCATCGGCGCGGGGACGGGACGGGTCATCGTGAAGCAGGGGTGTGCCACCGTGCGACGCCGGAGTTGAACGGGTGGTGATCCCTGCGTCTTCTCGCGGGGAATCCGGGGTGGTTGAGGATCGCTACGGCGATGGCCTCGGTGAGCACCGGCTCGGGCAGCAGGTCGCCGTCGGTGGGCTGAGCCGAAGTTCTGGAGTTGACGCCAACGGGCCCGGATGAGCCGGCAGATGAGGTCGGCCGGAGCACGCTGGTTGTCACAGGCGAGGCATCCGACGTGTCACACGCGCTCATTCAGAAGTCCTTGTGTCACCGAAACTGAGTGAAGATCAGGTGTCCGCGACTCCACGGCAACCGGTAATTCTTCCGCGGTACTCCACAGGTTTACCCGGCTCAACCACCGGTGTGACGACCCCGAGGGCATGCGCACGCCAGCATGAGAGCTCACATCAGAGCCCCATGTGGGGCAAGAGCGAACGGGGAATCGAATGCGCGTCGGACGCATGTCCACGATCTGCGGGGTATTCGTGGCGACGGCGGCCATGATGGTGGGGCTCGCCCCCCAAGCCTCGGCCGCAGGCCACTGGGAGGACCCGTGGAGGAGTTACTCCAGCTTCCGGTACACCTCCTCTGACTGGAAGGGCGCCCGGAGCTACGTCGAGATCTCCTGGAACTCCAGCGGCAACGCATCGGTCTACGGCTACGCACGCGACACCCAGGGCGACGGCTACGGCGCGCTGGCGCAAGTGATGTACGACTACTGGAACGGGTCGCAGTGGGTGCACACTCAGCGGACACTGGCGAAGACCAGCGGCGGCAAGGGCAGCGAGACGTGGAACTACGGCAAGCACGCCACGCTCAAGGTCCGCAACGTCTGGCTGCGCTCCTGCCTGTGGAATTCCTCGGGCACGATCTGCGAGGGCGGTGCCCACTGATGCGGCCGCCCAACACGGCCTGGGCGTAGGACTCTCCCTCGGAACGTCGATACGACGGTCAGCAGTATCCTCGCCGACTATGCCGCGTGCGCGGGCGAAGCCGGCGAGATGCTGCTGACCGCTCTCGCATTCGCACCTCCGGGCGGCCCGGCACTGCTGCATGGACGTGAAACTCTTCTCGGAGGCTGCCAGGTCCTCTCACCAAAACCGTTGCCAGGCCCAGCGGAACGGCTGTGTTCGGGTCGCCGGCGCCAAGGTGGTGAACACCAGCGACACGGGCGGGTGCGGCACGACGCCAGGGCTACCCCCGGAGGAAGCCTTCCTCTCTCTCACATCCGCATTCGTCTCCATGACCAGGCCGCCGGCAGCCACGGTCCACCCTCCGGGCGCGCTGATCTCAGCCCCGTTGAGGAGCATGCCGCCAGCCACCCGGGCGTCGCTCAGGGACAAGGCGGTGCTCACATGGTTGAAGGGCGAGGAAGTGAGGCCCCGAGCAGGTCCACCGACTTCTCGAGCCAGCAGTCCTCGAGCCAGAGGGCGTAAGCGATCTGCGCGCCGGCCAGGTTGAGATGTCCGGATATCCGCGCCCCGGCTTGGACTTGTCCGGCCGATCGTGGTTGTGGGTCGGGCATGATGTCCCGGTGAGCATCATCGTGAAGTTCTTCGTGGCGCCGGACGACACGTCAGCGGC
>NZ_JBWLKL010000088.1:0-7015 GCF_059026065.1 Streptomyces sp. A18
CTGCCTCCAGGAAGGCGCGGATGGTCGTGGCGCCGCCACCGACGCGGACGTCCTTGCCCTGGGCCGCCTCCTTCGCCTGGGCGAGCACCGCGGCCGGGTCGCCGTCGACGAAGTGGAACGTGCTGTCGGACAGCGTGAACGACGGGCGCTTGTGATGCGTCATGACGAACACCGGCGTGTGGAACGGGGGCTCGTCGCCCCACCATCCCTGCCACTCGTGGTTCTGCCAGGGCCCGCGCTGCGGACCGAACTTGTTGCGGCCCATGATCTCGGCGCCGATGTTGCGGGCGTAGTCCCGCGTGAAGTAGTCGTCCAGACCTCGGTCACCGGGTCCGGAGCGGCTGATGGGCGGGTGGTCGGTGGCAAAGGCCCAGGCGAGCAAATTCCCTGGATCGGCATGGCCGAACGGCTTCTCGAGGCTCTGGCCCTCGCCGGCGCCGAACCCGTCGCTCGAGACGGTGAAGTTCTGGACCCGCAGCAACTGGCTCATGTCGCTCCTCCTGCTTCGCGCTTTCTGATCACCTGACGAACAGTAGACCGGCCGGGCCGGGAAAACTCATCGCCGCATCCCTCTCGGTCGGGCCGTTTCTCCGGACCGCTCCCGCACCCGCCGTGCGCCTCTCAATGATCATCCGTTGTCGCATGGAGTGCTGTCGTGAGGGTGTCCAAGTTGTGCGTCACACAACGATCTTGGACGCCCTCTTTGTCGTCTCAGCGTGACCAAGCGCCACGCAGCTGGCCGCTCGAGCGGCTTCTGGCATCCCACTTGATCGCGACGAAATTCCCGCCGGTAAAGTCTCTTTGAGGAAGGTGTCACCTTGGGGGAGGGCTGATGACAACAGCGGGTGCAGTGCCCATAGTCTTCGTTCACGGGACGCGCTTCAGCGCGGGACAGTGGAGCATGCAGCTTGCCGCGCTCCGGCAAGAGTTCCCGGTAGTCGCCATTGACCTGCCCGGCCATGGGAAGCGCTCGGCACAGCCCTGGAGCCTGAGCACCGCAACGGAGATCATCGCTTCGGCGGTGGACTCGCTCGATCGCGGGCCGGCTCTGGTAGTCGGGCACTCGCTCGGCGGATATGCCTCGCTGGAGTTCGCGCGGCGCTGTCCGGAACAACTGCGCGGGATGGTCCTCGCGGGCGCCAGTGCTTCCACCCGCGGGCTCGGGGCTACGCCCTTTCGGTGGCTCGCCAGGCTGGTCCCTCGTATGCCGGCGGACCGACTGGCCCAGTGGAACGACCGGTTGCTGCGGCGGCTCTACCCACAGGAAGTGGTGGAGGCGACCATCCGTTCCGGCTACGCCTTCCATACCTTGCCAGCAGCCTGGGACGAAGTATTCGGGCGCTTCGACGCGGATGCGATGCGTTATGTAAAGGCTCCGGTCCTCATCCTGAACGGCGAGAAGGACGCCGTCTTCCGCGCAGGGGAGGCGGACTTCGCCCGCGTGCATCCGCACGCTCGCGTCGAATTGATCCCTCGGGCACGACACCTCGCGAACTTCGACGACCCAGATGCCTTCACTGATGCCGTCCGCCGCTTCGCCCGCCAGCTCCCTGCCGTCAGCTGAGTGCACCAAAGCGGGATCACCCGGCCCCCTGAACACCATGACAGCGACCGCAGCTCAGCGGGGCGTGATGGGCCGCAGCTGGCGCAGGTCAGCGGGCACCAGCGCGCGGCAGGCGGGGGGACTTGCCGACCGTAAGGTCAGCCTGCAGTCGGCGTTGACCAGGCCACGGCGGCTCGCCCCGGTGCCGTGATGTGGAACCCTGTCCGACGTGCAGGCAGGCCGCACAAGTGGCCGAGGAACAAAGGGGTGTCGGAAGTGATTCGAAAGCTGCAGGCGGTCGCGCTGGACTGCGCTGATCCGGTACAGCTGGCGCAGTTCTACGCTGGTCTGCTCGGCGGCCGAGTGGTTGCGGACGAGGGTGATCTCGACTGGATCGAGGTCCACGGGTTCGAGGGGACGCCGCTTGCATGCCAGCGGGTGGAGGGCTATCGGCCTCCCGCATGGCCCGGTCAAGAGCACCCGCAGCAGCTCCACCTGGACTTCGACGTGGACGACCTCGATGCGGAGGAGAAGCGGGCGCTCGCCCTCGGAGCGACTGTGCTGGAGCGGACCGACGAGATCCAGCCGGGAGCCAACTGGCGGATCTACGCGGACCCAGCAGGCCACCCCTTCTGCCTCTGCCTCCATTGAGCCCACCGGACGATCACGAGATCCGTGGCGAGCCAGCTGCCGCCAGGACCCTTTGGCGGAAGAGTCCGAACCCTGCGCGGCTGTAGAGCCGCCTCTTGATCTTCTTAGAAGCTACATGGATTCTGCCCGCGGTGATCATGTCCTGGAAGTCGACCCTCCCTCCATTGACTTCATCGACGGGCTCGGCCTCAGGGGCTTCGCCCAGGTGACGAGTGACGAGTTCGACTCGTACAAGAAGTTCCGCATACTTGTGCGTTCTCGACTCCTTGAACTCGATGAAGCGCTCGAAGCCGTCGACTCACAGGTGGCCCTGGAACGAGTCGCACTCTCCATCAGGGACGCGATGACCACCGCTACTGACGAGATGGACAGAGCGGCATACCCAAGGGCACACAAGGCAAGTGGCAGTACGTATGGGTTCTAGGACTGGAATCAGAACGATGTCTCAGGGGCTTGGGAATGACGGTGTGTCAGTTTGGGTTGGCGTGGCCCGGGGGCTATGGAAGGTGAACTCCGGACCAGGCATCAACTTCGCATTGCCTGTCGGCATTGTTCCCTGTGGCTATGACTGTGCCGTTGGCACGGAGGCCGAGGGTGTGGGTTGAACCGGCCGTCACGGCGATGATGCCGCGCCAATCACCGACTTCGCACTGTCCGTAGCTGTTGTCTCCCGTTGCGAGGATCCGCCCCGACGCAGTGACCCCGACGGTGTGATAGCTGCCCGCGTCCAGCGCCACCACGTCTTCCCACTCATCGACCGCGCACGCCCCGGTTGCCCGGTCACCGCTCGCTACTGCCCGCCCGTCGACTCTGAGGCCGACGGTATGGAGATACCCGGCGGAAATGGCGGCCAGTTCACGCCAACCTTCCACGGCACACTGCCCTCGTCGGTTGTTCCCCGCGGCCATTGCAGAACCGTCCGACCGGACGCCGACCGAGTGCCAGTCACCACACGAGAGGACGACCATCTCGCGCCAGGACTCTACGTCGCACTGCCCTTCTGAACTCCGGCCAACTGATAGCACGCGGCCATTCGCGAGCAGCCCGAGTGTGCGGCGCCAGCCTGCGGCCACGGCCGTGACGCCACGCCATTCGGCGACATCACATTGCCCATCGCCATTCCACCCCGTTGCCAGCACCGTGCCGTCCGACCGGAGTCCCACCGTATGAGACCTGCCCGTGTTCGTCGCGGTATGGACGTTGCCGGCTGCCACCGCGACGACGTCTTCCCATCGCTCGACGCGACATTCAGCGGCTGCGGTATTGCCCACGGCGAGAACGGTTCCATCCCGGCGCCGTCCGACCGAATGACGCCTTCCGGCCGCCAGCGCCGATGGATTAGCGAGCATTCCGCCTCCTGGTGCTTGGCGCGAGTCGCGACATGGGATGCCACCTTACTTTTTGGCCTGGAACCAGAGCGAAACCCTCAGTCGTCGCTGGATGGCGCTTTCCACGACCCAGCGGTGTATGCCGAGTCCGGAGCCGTGTTCGGGTGCCGCGTCGGGCGTTGTGCGGGGTGATTTCGTACCGTCGGACCTGGTCGCGGAAACTCTCGTGTGCGTAGCCGCGGTCGGCGTAGAGGTGCTTCGGCCTGCGCAGCGGTTGGTCGCGCTGGCCGGGATTGCTTTATCGCGCCATCGGCCGCACCGGTTGTCACTCACCGGCAGCAGCGGCTCCCACACCGCCCACTCGCCGTCCGTCAGAGCCCCCCGGCTCACGGCTCAGCATGACCAGACCCACGCCTCCCGGCTCGCAGCGATACGGCTATTCGATGACCGCGGTGGCTTCGACCTCGACCAGGAGATCCGCTTCCCCCAACGCCGCAACGCCCAGCAGGGTGATCGGCTTGACCGGATCGATGCCGAGCTTCGCTGCCGCCCGGCCCACGCCCTCACCCAGCAGCGGCATCTTCTCCGGACTCCAGTCCACGACATAGATGGTCAGCTTCGCCACGTCATCGAAGGAACCGCCGATCCCGGCCAGAGCGGTGGCGACATTGAGATAGCACTGTTCGACCTGAGCGGCGAAGTCACCCTCGCCCACGGGCCGTCCGTCGGCGTCGCGGGCGACCTGCCCCGCAAGGAACACCAGTTTTGATCCGGTGGCGACCGACAGCTGCCGGTAGACATCGGGCTTCGGCAATCCCTCGGGATTGACCAGCGTCACGGACATGAACGGCCTCTTCTCTCGCGTCAGGAGCAGTGAGATCAGCACCCCATGAAAACATAGCGATGCTATGTATTGTGGGGCCATGGCGAGGACGAAAGATCCAATGGTCCGCACCCTGCTGCTCGACCGAGCCGCACAGATGCTGCGCAGGAGGCAACCGGTCACGCTCCGAACTCTGGTCGCCGGAACCGATGTGTCAACGATGGCCGTCTACACCTACTTCGGCGGCATGGATGGCCTGTGGAAGGCATTGCGGCAGGAAGGCTTCACACGCCTGGCCGACCAACTCGCGTCCGTCAAGATGTCCGCGGACCCGGTACGCAACCTCGCGGCGCTGGGGGCCGCCTACTTGGCCAATGCCCTGGAGAACCCCGACCTCTACCGCGTCATGTTTGATGAGGGCTTCGACCTCGAAGACACCGGTGCCGCGGACGAAACCCTGCATCACCTCGTCCGCGCCATCGACGGGGCCAAGGCGAACTGCCGCTTCCGTGACGAGGTCGACCCGCTGGAACTGGCAACACAGAGCTGGACCATCGGCCACGGTCTCGCCTCACTGGTCGCCACAGGCCCCCTGCCGCACCAGGCACTCGCTCACGGCGTGCCCATGCTGACCGCACTGTTTACCAGCGCAGGAGACGAACCCGACCGATGCCGCCGGTCTGTCGAGCGTGGCTGGGGACGGATGCCCTCAGCCGGGCCCGGCTCTCGTGATCGGAGAGACAAGGCCTAGTCGGCCCTTAGGTCCCGTCCGGCGGATCAGTGTATATCTGCGTGGCGGAGCCGGCGTCTGCGGAATGCTCCGCCGGGCAGCCTCAGGGCAAGGGCCGGCACGGTGTCACCTCTTGCGTGTGGACGACGACGTCGAACCAGCTCGCGAGTGACCCGCCCGACATGTGGTAGGCCGCATCATCCCGGGGATCGTAGAACGGGCCGATCAACCGCGTGCGCGTCGGGGCGTCCAGGAGGCGGCGGATCGGCTCGGGTTGCGATGTGCCCAGATCCAGGACGTATCCCGCCCTGTTCTCGGCGGCCGCATGCAGCAGGCTGTCGACGAAGTCCCGGCGTGGAGCGGGCAGTGGCTGGCCGATCGAACCATGCGCCATGGTCAGGCCCACGGACCGGTAGTCCAGTCCCAGCCGTTCACGCAGGTATCCGCCCATATTCTGATGCGACTCCAGGAGCTCGGAGGGGGACACGGTACGAGGGGCGCCGACGGCGGTGTGCGCCATCCCGCCCCAGTAGACGACCTTGTCGCCGGTGAGCTGCTGCCACCAGCTCACACCGTCGGCCAGCGTGCGTTCCAGTTCGGCCAGACCATCGAGCCGTGTGGTATGCCGCACCGGTTCAGCAGGGAACTGCGCGAAACGTACCGGGTCGCCTGGGTGACGCTTGTTGTAGGACCGCATCCAGTGGACGAGATCGAGGATCTCGGCGGTCTGCCAGAACGACCGTGCCCTTCCCAGCAATGCACGAGGGTCTCCATCGCCGGTGGCGACATAGACGTCCAGGCCGAGGCGACCAGGGTCGTCGCCCTCCAATGCAAGGGAGCGGAACCCCTCTTCTTCCACCAGCAGCCGCACGATGCGATGCGCCACGTCCGACAATTCGCGTGTCTGTCGGGCAGCTGCTCCAAGCGCCACGATCTTGGCGTCCCGCACCAGTGGGGCGAGCGGCCGCAGATCGTCCAGTGGCTCGTCAGGCTTCCTGTTCACGAGCACATGGGAGTTCTTCTTGATCCATTCGGTCACTGTCTCCATTGGCCTGCCCTTCATCCCCGAGCTCCGCTTCTTGCGGACCACTCCAGGAGATCGTCTGACCTCAAGCTTGGTTGAGGTCAAGAGCCTTGACGTCGAGTCGGCGCTCATCACTGGAGCGGCCTGTAGTGGCTCAGGTGCGGATCCAAAGGCGTATCGCGACCACCGTGACAGCTCCGTGGAAGACGTAGGCGCGGTCACTGTCGCAGCGATCAAGCTATGGCTTCGCACAGCACCCTGCTCGGTCGCCCATTGATCCATGCTTGACCTCAAGTACGGTTCAGCTTCTACCTTCAAGGTCATCGGCAGCAGCCACCCAAGGAGGCAGTTCCCATGACCGAGACCGCCATTCCCGAGACCTACCGCAACGCTGTCGTCGCCCACATCATGGTCGACGGCGCCGCGAACGCGATCGACTTCTACACCCGAGCCTTCGGTGCCGAAGAGCTGTTCCGCCTCGACGGCCCGGACGGACGCATCGTGCACGCCGAGGTCAAGATTCAGGGCGCCACCATCATGCTGGGCGACGCCGAGGGACCACTCTTCAGCGCACCGACGGCTGTCGGTGGCACCACCGTGGGCCTGCACGTCTTCGTCGATGACGTCGATGCTCTGGCGCGGCAGGCCACCGCGGCCGGTGCGGAACTCCTGCAGCCACCGGCCGACCAGTTCCATGGCGACCGCACGACCATGTTGAAGGACCCCTACGGCCACATCTGGGTCTTCCTCACACACCTGGAGGACCTCACGCCGGACGAGGTGGCCCGTCGAGCCCGGGAACTCTTCCTCTGAACGATGATCCGCCGGACAGGCCCTAGTGCTGGATTCCTCAAAGGGTGTACACATATTGGCGCCGCCGTTGCCGAGTTGGCGGTGCTGGTCTGCCCCAGATCCA
>NZ_JBWLKL010000089.1:0-6907 GCF_059026065.1 Streptomyces sp. A18
AAGACCACCGAGAAGCTGCCGAAACCCTTCTTCTCGGCAAGGTCACGCACGGCCGCGTAGGACCCCGCGAAACCGATCGCGGCGATGACGACCGCACCGGCTACGACCACACCGATCAGGATCCGGTGCATGCGTGTCAGCAGCACGGATGTCCGGCCATTCCCCACATTCACTTCTGGTGTCACTCCCCTACTCAAACCACACAAGTGAGCAGTCCTCACGATTTCACAGGCGCACCGTGCCGGGTCGAACTCGGCGCCTGTACAGCCAAGGTTGACCTCGCTGTGCCTCCCCCTGCCTGGGACGGGTGGATTCGAGGTGAGCAGCCGTCCGGTATCCGCCGTTGGCCGTGCCTTGCGACGGACCTTGGAACTGGAGCTGTGGCCCTACTTCCAAATGGGGAGTGCGTGATCGACTGGCCACGACAACGGCCCCACTCCCGCATCCACCCAGGAGAGCGAGGCCGCCGCTTGGCATTCAGAGTTCAATCGTTCTCAGCGAGCATGAGCTTCTTCAGCGATTGGTAGTCCTCGGGCGTCATCCAGTGCCGCACAGTCGCCCGCACTGCTCCTACGTCCCGCCAGGGCACGGCCCCCACGGTGACGATGTCGGGGAGCCTTTCGCGCGCGGGCTCGGGCTCACTGACGCCTGGACCAGGGTTCCGGACCCTGGTTGACGGTGCGGTCGGAGGCAGAGGAGTTGCCACAGGCTCCGGTTCTGCCCTGTCCGTGCCCCGGGCCTGCCTGGAGTTGGCAGACGGTGCCTCAGGCTCTCCGCTGTCGGCATGAGCTGCCTCCGCGATTATCACGGCGTGATTTTCCTGAGCCTCGGGATCCTGGGAGGGCCGGGGGCTCGCCTCCGAGTCCAAAGCGCGCTCATCGGCCTTCTTGCGCTGCTCCTCCGCAGTCAGTTTGCCGAGATTCCGCACGTGCTCAACCTTGCGTGTGCCCGTCACCAGGTCTGCCTGGAGTTCGGGGCTGAGTTTCAGCAGGGAGAGTTTGGTGGACAGGGTGGCCTGTGGGCTCTGGTCCGCTCGGTGAGGGCGGGCTTTCCGGGGTGGCGGAGCGTCGCTGACGCCGACGAGGTACGAAGGCGCCCCGTGCTACTGCACCGAAGGCGTCCAGGGCCCCATCGTCCGCAGGCAGCTCGCCATCCTCCACGTCCATTTCGGACCGCCTGGTGCGCAAGCTGCCCGCGCCGCGTACCCGGCGTGATGCCTCCGCCCTTGCGGCCCCGCTGGCGGAGTGCGCCGAATGCCGCGATCCCCCGCCCCGCGGCCAGCAGACTGGTATCTGCACCGTCTGCACGGGAGCGGCTGCCCCTGTCGCCGAGGCGACGCCCGCCGTGGAGAGAGTGGCCGATCGAGTGGCGGCACTGCGCACGGTGGTGCGTGCTCGGCCTGCGACCACCCCGATCCGGGTCTGATCGCTCCGACGCCTTGCCGATCATTTCCTGAAGTTCCCCGACGTTCAGAGCAGGGGGACGTCGAGGAGGAGTTCGGTACGCAGGGCTTCCTGCGGGATTCTGCGTCCTGTGGCGAGCAGCCGACGGGCCGGCTCTCGAAGGTCCTCCGGGAGCCACGCGGCTACTGCGCGGGCTTCCTGGGCACCGACTCGTCTTCCTGCGCAGGAGGGTTGGGCCAGCAGCAGCGTCCACAGCCCTTGCGCCGGCCCGGCTTGGATACCCGCGTCGTTGACGATCGCGCATGCCGTCGCCGCGATTTTCAGGCCGGTGGCGTCCAGGTCTCCCATGTAGTCGAAGCGCGTGACGGGGAACGGGAGGGCGGGGATGGACGCGAGAGGGGTGGTGTTGTGGCCCTGCACCCATGCGACGGCTGCCCAGGGCGCCACGGTCCTGGGGTCACGCAGCACCTTGAGCAGGGTGCGGTGGGTGCTGTGGTTCTCCACGCAGACCACGGCCGACGGCGCCTCGGGGATTTCCTTCACGGGTTCCCAGACGAGAGCCGTGGGGATGCGCTCGCAGCACAGCAGGTCGAAGTTCAGCCGGTCGGGCCGCCAGATTTTGTCTCCACCGCGTGGCGGCCAGCCGTCGAATGCCTTCTCGTCGCCGAGGATTTCGTAGGCCCTTTCCCTGGTAGTGGCAAGGGGGACGAGCCCTCCGTTCGTACGTCGTCTCCACTCGCTGGCGGCCACCACGAGGTGTCGCTGGTAGGCGTTCATTCGCAAGTTCTGTGCCCAGCGCGCAAGTTCCGGGCGCAGTGGCTCGGTGATCACCAGGAGGGTGTCCACGGCGCGAGCGGGTGCCGTGAGCGTGATGGCATTGGGGAGCGTGACTCGTCCCCGCTGGACGGTGACGGTCCGCGTGGCCTTCCAGCGGCCCTCCTGCTCTCCGCGCTTGATCGTTTCGAGGATGAGGTCTGGTATGTCGGCGGGGTCGACGTGTCTGACGAGGGAGTGGATGGCAGCGGCGATGTCGTCGATGCCGCGACGGCCGCCACGCTGGTCTGGGTCGAGAATGGCGACGATTTTGTCGAGGTCGATCTCGGCCAAGGTCATGTTCCCAGGACCTTCATGACGTCTCGCTGGATCACCGTGAGGTCGACGATCTCGCGATCGCCGCCGTCGGTGACCACGATCTTCTCCCCGGTCGCGGGGCGGGAGCGGCGGTTGAGTGCGATGGTGCGGTCGAACATCGACAGGGCTCCCTTGTCCATGGGGGCTGCCGTGAAGAGTAGTTGCAGGTCCATCTCGTCGGCCGCCCGCCGCATGGTGCGGACGAACTGGTCCGCGGACGCCTGACCGAACGGGTTGTCCAGCCAGAGCCAGCCGATGGCGGACGTCTCGTTCATGGAGCGGACCTTGGTCATGGCCGCGTACAGCAGGACTCCCGCTGTGACGCGCTGGCCGGCGGAGAAGTTCTTCAGGTCCGCGACGTTGACGCGGTCGAGACGCAGGTCGGTGTGGGGCTTGAGGATCCGTACCTGGAACGGCTTGTCGAATAGTGCTCGGGTTGCGGCGAACAGCAGGGACTCGGGATCCGAGGAGGAGGCGGAGTCGGGGGCGAGCAAGGCGTGTATGACGCGTGCAATGCGGTCGATCACCACCTGCTCGTTGTCCGGCGGTTTGTCGTGGCTGATGAGGACGAAGTGGCGGCTCGACCAGTCGCCGAGTCCTTCGGGCAGCCGGGACTGGTTCTGATAGGAGCGCAGTCGTGTAAGTGCCTTCGCCACCTGGATGTGGAGAATGCGCGCGCAGTCGTTGACGTTCTGGTCATGCCGGTCGAGATCGTCGCGCAGGGAGGCGGCCCGCTGTTCGAGCTGCCCGGCGATATGCCGTGCGTCGGCGGCCAGTTGTGCGTCGGAACGCAGGCGGGTGATGAGGTCGACCACGTGCGGGTCCTGGGCGTGCGCGACGGCGTGTGCTCTTGGAGCGTTGGCGAGGGCGTGCAAGGTAGTGGTGCCCTGGAGTTCGCTTCGCTCGCTGTCGGTAAGAGCCTCGTGTGTGAAGTGCAGTCGGTTGACGGCTTGGTTGATGTCGCCCACGAGAGATGTCACGTCGTCTGCGGGGTGGCCGGTCAGAGTGTTGTCGGCCAGGTATCGCAAGCCGTTCACGGTGGTATCGACCAGTTGGATTGACTGAGCTGCTTCCAGTGCTGCGGCCTGGGCGGTGTACAGGTGTGCTTCTTCGATTCGCTGGGTCTCCTGGGCCTGCGTGACGCGATCGCCGAGCTGCTCTGCGAGGCGATAGGCGTCCGCGGAAGTGGTGACCCCGGCGGCGGATGGGAAGCCTTTCAGGTCCGGGGCCGCGCCCGCGGGGCACTCGTCCAGCAGTCGGCGGTGGACCTCGCGGGCGGCCTGTGCGTCGTGCTGAGCCTGTGCGTATGCCTCGCGTGTGTGGGCCTCCTTGGCCTTGGCCCGACGTACCGATCCCACTAGGGCTACGGGGTGGCGTGCTGCTTCCGTGTCGGCGTAGGTCTCCGCCTGCTGGCGGTACTCGGCCGCGTCGTCCAGGGCGGCGTCGAGATCGGCGACTTGGGTTCGGGTCGTTTCGATCTCTTGCAGCAAGCCCTGATCGATGACGGTCTGTTGGAGGGCAGTCACCGTTGCGGTCAGGCGTGCCCGGATGGTTTCCGGATCCTCGGTGGGGACAGGTCCATCCACCGTCGATGACAGGTGTGCCGCGCGCAAGACTTCGGAGACATCGTCCCGGCGCCGTTTCATCTCCTGGACGAGATCCCATGCTACGTCGGTGGCCTGTTTGAGGTGGGGGATCTGGAGGTTCGGCGCGTCAACATGGTCGTTCGCCGCGGCTACGGCGTCATGGAGTGCGGGCAGGAGTTCGCGCGTGTTGGCCAGAGCTGCGGCGGCGTCGATGACGGGGGCGAGGAGCCTGCGCTGTTCCGCGGCTTCCTCGGCCGCGGACTGCGCGGCATCACGTTGCCGTTGCCGCCGTTCTTTGTCCTGGGCGAGCTCCCGGAGCGTCCCCTGTGCGGCCCTCTCGTCTGCTTCGGCCGCGGCCAGCTGCTCGGCACCCGTGCGGATCCGGTTCGTGAGTCCAGGACGTGGGTCGGTCGGCATCTCCTTCCACAGCTGGTTGAGCTCGGCGAGCATGTCACGGGCTTCGGCGGCCCGGTGGGTTGCCGTACAGCGCTGTTGTTCGGCCTTCTCCATGGCATGGGTGGCGCTCGTGACCATCTCGTCGGCCACGTCCCGGTCGTACGTGCCGGGGTGCGGGAGCAGCACTCGACCGTGGGTCCCGACGTCTTCTGCTGCGGCGTCCCGGGTGGCTGCGGCTTCCGGATCGGAGATAGCACCGATCCAGACGGCTGTGTCCAGTGGGCGAGTGCTCACCGTCTCCAGCGCCTTCTCAAGGTGCTCGGAGCGTGCAAGGACGACTCCCGAGGCGATCTCGGGCCTGGCTTTCGCGAACGCGGCGGCGGCCTGCGGCGACAGGGTGGACGCCATCCAGCGCCATCCAGTCCAGGCCGGTACGTCGTCGTCGACGCACAGGCGTGCCAGCTCCTCGGCGAGAGCCGCGGAGGGGAGGAGTCCGTCGGCACCGACCGAGTCGAGGGTTCGCCTGGCGGCCACGAGTTCGGTACGGGCTCGTCCAGCGTCGTGGTCGGCTGACTCGGCACGCTGCCGCAGGGACTCAGTGAGTGCGGGCCGTGCCGCCCACAACTCGATGGTGGTGTCTCCCACCGCGTCGCGAAGTCGCTCGTCAGCCGTCAAGCGGCGTACGCGATCCTCGAGCTGCACGAGGAGCTGGCGGGCGGCATCGGCGGCAGCGCGCAGGGCGATGGTCCGCCGGTTCGCCCGTGCCGCGCGCTCCTGCTCCTGCGTAACGCGCTCGTCAGTCGCCCGTAGCGCCTCATCCGCGGTCCTCCGTTCGTCACGAGCTGCCGTCATCCGCTCGGCCCAGCTCGCGTCTAGTGCTGCGGGACTGGCGTCCTCGGGCAGCAGACCGCTGCCCGTAGCGGCTGCAATGACCTGCCGACAGGTCCGCTCGTGTTCTTCGGCTTGACGCACCTGTTCCGACGCCTTGGCTCGCTGCGCGAGCGCCTCGTGCAGGAATGCGGTGGCCGCCTCCGCCTCGCCAACGGCTCGCTTGTGCTGCCTCTTGGCCTTGTTGAGTTCACCTGTGACTTGGTCGCGGAGGTCGGTAAGCACGCGTGCCAGGTCGTGGCGGTGTCGCCGCTCATCCGCCTGCAGCTCGGCGGTGTCCTTCTGCGCGGCCGCCAGCTGCTCGTTCAGTCCGGTGAGATGCGCCTTCGCGGCGCGCGTCTTGCGTACGGTGGCGACCAGTTCCCACGCGGCAAGAGAACTCGCAGCCTTGTCGCGCTCGGCGCACCTTCTCGTGGCGATGGCTGCGGTGGCCTCCGAGCGGAGCTCGGCCCCGCGCACCCCCATCCGCATCTGATGCGCGCCGGCCCGCCGCGCGTCGGAGATCGCTGATTTCACGTTGCGCCGGTGCTCGGCACACTCCGCCTCGGTCCTCGACTTGTTCCGGGTCAGGGCGGCGAGGGCGGCCTCGGCGTCTGCGACCACTGCCGCTCCCCTTGTCTTCGCTGCCGCCAACGCCTGCTGGTTCTCCAGTACTTGGTCGTGCACATTCGCCAGGCTGGCCAGCTGCTCACCGATCCGCTCCCACAGCTTGTGCTCGTTCAGCCACCTCGGTCGCTCAGCTGCGTGGACCCGGAGCACGTCGATGCTGTCCGCGATCCGTTCGACCGTCGTGGTCGGTGTGGTCGCTCCGAGCAGCCACTGCACGAAGGCGTCCGAGTCGGCAAACCGCATCTTCTGGTCGACGCCGCCCTCTGATTCGTTCATCTTGGCCTGGAACCGTGACTGGGCGAGGTCGATGTCCGCTGCCGCCAGCCACTTCGACCAGGCTTCGTGATACTCGGATGGGCGGTGCGGCGGCAGCACGCCTCCCTCGGGCAGCAGCGCGCGCAGGGCGGTCACGAACTGGGTGTGGGTGGTGCGCCGGCCTTGGCGGTTACGGAACGGCAGGTTGGAGATGGTCGGGCCGGGGCCATGGGTGACCCAGCCGTAGTACTCGCGCTGGAGTTTGCGCGGATGATCCAGGTCCTGGACACCGTCGTCGGTCCAGTGGGCGACCATCCCCATCACGATGCGCTGCGGTTCGTCACCCACAAGTCGCGTGGCCTGCTCGACGATGTGGCACACGTCGCCGGAGCGCACCAGCTTGGCCAGCGACCGGTCCGAGTCACCACGGATGAAGTCCCACGCATGCGGCAGATACAGCGCGAACCGCAGCGCGGTGATCGTCGTCTTGCCCGTGCCGTTCTCGGCCCACAAGGCAGAGTGTTGTGTGCGCTCGAAGGGGTCGGACCAAGTCAGGTCGAGCCCTTCGAGCCGTGACTCGGGAAAGCCCGCTCCCGACAGGTAGGTACGTTCCAAGCGCCAGGCTGTTCCCATGTCTTA
>NZ_JBWLKL010000090.1:0-6204 GCF_059026065.1 Streptomyces sp. A18
GTGGTGCGTGACGGTCACGCCCTTGGGGGTGCCGGTCGAACCCGAGGTGTACATCACGTACGCCGCGTTGTGCGGCTGTAGCGGCGGCGTCTGCCCGGTATCGCTGCCCGGGTTCTCGGCGTCGGGGCCCGTCTGCTCGGCGTCGCCGATGAGCAGGCGCGGCGTTCCGTCGTCCGGCAGCATCCCGGCGGTTTGCGCGTCGGTCAGGAAGAGCCGGGGTCGGGCGTCCGACAGGATGAAGTCGAGCCGCGCGCTGGGGTACTTCGGGTCGATGGGCAGGTAGGCGCCGCCCGCCTTCAGCACGCCGAGCAATGCCACGACCAGGTCGGCCGAGCGCGGCAGCGCGATTCCCACCACTGTCTCAGGGCCCACTCCGCGTGTCGCCAGCGCGTGCGCCACCCGGCCTGCGCGCGCGTCGAGTTCGCGGTAGCTGAGCGTCGTCGCGCCGGAGATCACCGCTACCGCGTCCGGTGTGGCGGCGGCCTGCTGCTCGAACAGGGCCGGGATCGTCACCGCGGGCGTCGGCGCGGCCGTGTCGTTGAACCGGTGGATCACCAGCTCCCGTTCGGCCACGTCCAGGGTGTCCACGACCGCCCCGATGGGTCGGGCGGGGCTGGAGACCAGCTGCTGGACGACCCGCGTAAAGCGGGCCGCGAGGGCCTCGACCGTGGCGCGGTCGAAGAGGTCCGTCGCGTACTCGAGGTGACCGATCACGCCGAGGCCGGGGATGTCGGCCATGTTGAAGAAGAGGTCGAACTTCGCGGTGTCGGTGGCCGGGTGCTCGAGTTCCACGCGCAGACCATCCAGCGCGAAGTCCTCGCGGGCCATGTTCTGCCAGGCGAACATCACCTGGAACAGCGGGTGGTAGGCGGTGGAGCGGTCGGGCTTGAGCAGCTCCACCAGGCGCTCGAAGGGCGCGTCCTGGTTCTCGTAGGCGGCCAGGGCCTTCTCGCGCACCTGCGCGAGCAGTCCCTGGAAGCTCGGGTTTCCCGACAGGTCGGCGCGCAGCACCCAGGTGTTGACGAAGAAGCCCACCAGCTCGGCGAGCGCGGCGTCGGTGCGGCCGGCGATCGGGGAGCCGACGCTGATGTCGTCGCCGCCGCCCAAGTGGTGCAGCAGCACCGCCACCGCCGACTGCAGGACCATCGACACCGTGGCGCCCTGTGCGCGGGCGAGTTCTTCCACGGCGGCGACCAGGTCCGGATCGAGCTCGAAGGCCACCAGGTCGCCGCGGCGGCTCGCCACCGGCGGACGGGGGCGGTCCGTGGGAAGCTGCAACGGCTGTGGCGCGCCGGTCAGTTCGTCGCGCCAGTGCCGCAGCTGGGTGGCGAGGACGCCGTCGGGGTCGGCCTCGTCGGCGAGCAGCTCCCGCTGCCACAGGGTGTAGTCGATGTAACTCACCGGCGGCTCGGGCCAGTCGGGCGCCTCACCGCAGCGCCGGGCGGCGTAGGCCGTGCCCAGATCGCGTGCCAGCGGGCCCATCGACTCGCCGTCCCCGGCGATGTGGTGCACCACGAGGACCAGCATGTGTGCGTCGGCGGCGCTGCGGACCACGGTCACCCGCAGCGGTATCTCGGTGGCCAGGTCGAACGGCCGGCCTGCGGCCGCTGCCACGGCGTCGGCAACCGCATCCGGAGCGGACTCGACGATGTGCAGCTCCACCGGGGCCGGCTCCGCGGGGAGTACCTGCTGGTAGGGCACTCCGTCAGCGGACTCGGCGATCAGCGTCCGCAGGATCTCGTGCCGGGACACGACGTCGCAGACCGCCTTCTCCAGCGCCGGTACGTCCAGTGCGCCGGTGAGCCGCAGCACGAACGGGATGTTGTACGTCGCCGACGGTCCCTCGAACCGGTCGATGAACCACAGGCGGCGCTGCGCGAAGGACAGCGGCGGCTGCTCGGGCCGCTGTGCCGCCCGGCGCAGCGGGGAGCGGACCCGTGCTCCCGGGGCGATCCGCTCGACCAGTTCCACGACGGTGGGTCGGTCGAAGACCGCGCGGATGGGGACCTCGGCGCCCAGCTCGGCGCGGATCCGGCTGATCAGCCGGGTGGCGAGGAGCGAGTGCCCGCCCAGGGCGAAGAAGTTGTCGTCGATGCCCACCCGGTCGATGCCGAGGACCTCGGCGAACAGCGCGCACAGGACCTCTTCCTGCGGTGTCCGCGGCGGCCGACCGGTCGCTACGCCCGCGTAGTCGGGCACGGGCAGCGCCTGCCGGTCCAGCTTCCCGTTGGGGGTCAGGGGCACCTCGGCGATCGCGACCACGGCCGAGGGCACCATGTACTCCGGCAGCCGTTCCTGTGCGTGGTCGCGGAGTCCGGAGACGAGGATGCCGATCTCCCGTGCTCCGGCCGGGTCGTTCGCCAGCATCCGCTCGGGGCGTCCGGTGGGCGTGAACACTCCGGAGTACGTCGGTCCGGTGTGCGCCCCGGTGGGGAAGACCACGGCGTCGAAGCACTCGGGCACTCCCGCCGTCAGGGTGAGCAGCAGGCCAAGGCCCTGCCGGTCGGCCCACTCCCGCAGCTCGTGCGGGTCCAGGGGCGGGAGTCCGGCCACCGGCGATTCGACGGCCGCGAGGACGGTGGCGGTGGCGACCTCGCCGGCGAGCCGGGCGTTGGGGATCCGGGTGATCCGGATCGGCGTCGTGCCGTGCTCCTGGACCACCTCGTCGAGGCCGGTGAAGTCGTCCACCCTGCGGCCCCACGCGAGCGCCGGGATCCCGGTCAGGGGGACGGGGTCCACGGGCGCCTTGTGCAGTACGACTTCGAAGCGGTGCCGGGTCAGTTCGTTGTGCGCGCGGCCGGGCTTCAGGAGTACGTCCACGCCGGCGGCGCCGTGTTCGTCGGCCCAGCGCGTGAACCACTCCGGGTCGAGGACCAGTTCCTTCTCCACCAGTACGGCGCGGGCGACGGCGGCGCGGACCACGGACGCCGCCGCCTCCGGGTGCCGGCCTCGGTGGATCGCCGTCTTCAGCAGGCTCAGCGAGCCCGCGTGGCGTACGTCGCCGACCACGATGCGGCCGCCGGGGGCCAGCAGGTCCATGGCCTGGCTCAGCACCCGGTCCAGGTAGTCGGCGTCGGGGAAGTACTGCGCCACCGAGTTGATGACGACGGTGTCGAAGTACTCCTGGGGCAGGCCCGACGCGTCGTCGGCGGGCTGCACGCGCAGCCGGACCCGATCGGTGTAGCCGGCCCTGTCGACCTGGTCCTTCAGCTGCTCGATGACGGGTGGCGAGAAGTCCGTGCCCCAGTACTCCGCGACGTCGGGCACGATGTGGCAGAGGAGCAGACCCGAGCCGACGCCGAGTTCGAGGACCCGCTGCGGCGTCGCGGCGAGGATCTGCTCGACGGCGGCGTCCCGCCAGGCCCGCATCTCCACCAGCGGGATCGGCTCTCCGGTGTAGCTGGAGTTCCAGCCCGTGAAGTCCTCGCCCCAGGCGGTCGTCCCCGAGCCGGCGTACGCCTCGTCGTACACCTGCTGCCACTCGTCGACCTGCTCCGTCTCACGGGCGGTGGCCGAGCCGGTGGGGGAGGGCACCACATAGGCCACGATGCGCTGGTCGCCGGGCCGGTCCTCGCGGGTGATCACCACGGCCTGGTCCACGCCGGGGTGCGTGGCAAGGGCCGCCTCGATGTCTCCGGGCTCGATGCGGAATCCGCGCACCTTGACCTGGAAGTCGACCCGGCCGAGGTAGTCGATCACGCCGTCGGGCCGCCACTTGACCAGGTCACCGGTGCGGTACATGCGTGCACCGGGAGTGAAGGGGCTCGCCACGAAGCGTTCGGCGGTCAGGCCCGGACGGTTCAGGTAGCCGCGCGCGAGCTGGACGCCCGCGAGGTAGAGCTCTCCCGGCACACCCGGGGGGACCGGCCGCAGCGCGGAGTCGAGGACATAGACCTGGGTGTTCCACACGGGTGCGCCGATCGGCACGCCGGTGGCGCCGGGTTCCTCGCGGCACTCCCAGGCCGTGACCTCGACCGCGGCCTCGGTGGGCCCGTAGAGATTGTGCAGCCGGGTGCCGGGCAGCGTGCGCGCGAAGCGCTCGGCGAGTTCCAGGGGGAGCGCCTCGCCCGCGGCCTCCACGCGGCGCAGACTGGTGCACTGGTCCGCGGTCGGCTCGGAGAGGAACGCCGCCAGCATGGACGGCGCGAAGTCGGCGTCGGTGACCTGCTGTTCCCGGATCAGCCGGGCCAGGTACTCGGGGTCCTTCTGCCCGTCCGGCCGTACGATCACGAGACCCGCCCCGACCTGCAGCGGCCAGAACAGCTCGGGCACCGACACATCGAAGCCGACGGATGTCTTCAGGAGCATCCGGCCGTTCTCACCCATGCCGTAGCGGCCGTGGCCCCAGGCGAGCCGGTTCATGATCGAACGGTGGGACACGACCACGCCCTTGGGCATCCCGGTCGACCCCGAGGTGTAGATCACGTAGGCGGCGTGGTCCTCGTGCACGGTCACGCCGGGATTCGTCTCCGGGAATCCGGAGAGATCGGGGCCGGAGAGGTCCGGGAGTTCGTCCAGGAGAAGGAGGGGTGTGCTGTCGGCGAGCATGTGCTCGACCCGCTCGCCGGGCAGATCCGTCTCGATCGGCAGGTAGGCGGCTCCGGTCTTGAGCACGCCGTAGATCGCGGTGAGCAGATCGAAGGAGCGCGGCATCCGGATCGCGACGAGCTGCTCGGGACCGGCTCCCCGCTCGATCAGCCAGTGCGCGAGGCGGTTGGCGCGCGCGTTGAAGTCGGCGTAGGAGAGCGTGTCCTGCTCGAAGACGAGCGCCGTGCGCTCGGGGCTGCGCTCGACCTGGGCTTCGAACGCCGCGGCGAGGGTGCTGCCCGCGGTGGCCGTGGTGTGAGTGGTGTCGTTCCACTCGGACACGACCTTGGTCCGCTCGGCGGGCTCCAGGACGTCGAGCTGCGCGACGCGGATCGACTTGTTCTCGACGACCTGGTGCAGCACCCGCAGGCACCGGACGGCGATGGCCTCCACGGTGGCGTGGTCGAAGAGGTGGTGCTGGTACTGGAGGGCGATGCGCAGCTGCGGGTCGGCGTCGGCCGTCACGGTCAGCGGGTAGTGGGTGCCGCTGAACGGTGTGAGGCCGGTGATCGCCACGCCCGCCTCGGTGTTGGCGTCGCCGAGCCCCGCGTGGTCGATCGGGAAGGACTCGAAGACGACGACGGTGTCGAAGAGGGTGCTCAGGCCGGTGTCCTGCTGGATCTGTGCGAGGCCGTAGTGGTGGTGGTCGAGCAGCACCGCCTGCCGGTCCTGGAGCCGCGTCAGCAACTCGGCGAAGGTGTCCTGAGGACTGCACGTCACGCGTACGGGAAGGGTGTTGATGAAAAGGCCGACCATGGTGTCGATGTCCGGGACGGCAGGCGGACGACCGGACACCGTCGCGCCGAACACCACGTCCTCGCGCCCGGTCAGCTCTCCGACGACGACCGCCCAGACGCCCTGCACCAGGGTGTTCAGGGTGACGCCCACCTCGGCCGCGTACCTGGTGAGTTCGCGGGCGGTCTCCGGTGACAGCGGTACGTCGACCTGCCCGATGTCCTCGGAGTCGGCGGACTTGGCCCCGGGGGCGAGCAGGGTGGGTTCGTCGAGACCGTCGAGTTCCTCGCCCCAGGTGCGAATGGCCGCGTCGTGGTCCTGCTGGGCAAGCCAGGACAGGAAGTCCCGGTAGCCGCGCACCTTCGGCAGAGCGGCGAGGTCTCCGCCGGAACCGTACAGCCTGAGCAGGTCCTCCATGAGGAGGGGGACCGACCAGCCGTCGAACAGGAGATGGTGCGCGGTGAAGACCAGTTCGGCCCGGTCCGGGCCCGTGGTCACCAGGGTCATCCGCAGCAGGGGCGGTGCGGTCAGGTCGAAGTGGGTGGCGCGGTCGTCGGCCAGGATCTGTTCGAGTGCCGCGTCACGCTCGTTGCTGTCGACGTGGTGGCTCAGGTCGGTGTGCTGCCAGGGGAGTTGGACACCGTCGACGACGAGTTGGACGCGCTCACCGGAGGTGTTGCTGACGAACGCGGTCCGAAGGCTGGCGTAGCGGTCCAGAACGGCCTGCCCCGCGGCGCGCATCCGCTCCGGCTCGACCGGTCCGGAGAGGTGGAACACCAGCTGCATGTGGTAGGCGTCGTACGCGGCGTCGGCGAGCAGGGCGTGGAAGAGCAGCCCGGACTGCAACGCGGTCAGCGGCCACACGTCTGCCAGACCGGGGTA
>NZ_JBWLKL010000091.1:0-6010 GCF_059026065.1 Streptomyces sp. A18
CATGCTCCGCGACGGGACCTTCTACCAACCTCAGCCCACCCCAACCCCTTGACCAAATTCATAGGGGCACCCCCCCCGGTCAGCCCCTCGCCAAGTGGACGCGGTCCATGGCGAGGAGATCGACCCGATGACGAGGAGATCGACCCCTCCGTACTCAAGGAGCTTCGCGGCCTCGGCGGTGAAGTTCCCGGTGTCCTGGTCGAGCAACACCCGGGCGGCCTGCGCGAGATCCTCGAATTCCTCCGCCAACGCCCCGAAGGTTCTGTATCCAGCGACTGTTGTTGCGGTGTGTCGTTGGATCTGTCCGCCCTTTCTGGACGAGACGCGGAAGCAGCCACGATGCGGACTCTGCCCCGCCAGTGGTGATACCTGCCCAGAAGGATCACTCTCTGTCGCCGAGGTTCAGGCGGCCTCAGACACCCGCAGGGGTCGAGTCAACGGTCTGCACCGCCGCACGTGGTGCGCGGGGTGGGGCGGGGGACAGGAGGAAGGCGAGCGCCATCAATGCGGCAGCGGGCCACCGGAACGTGGGCAACGCCGATCGTGCCGACAACCGCACCGCCCACTGCTGCGGCGACGCCCGTGCCCAGATAGAGGCCCGAGATGTTCAGGGACAGGGCGGTCATCCCGGCGGCAGGCCCGCAGCGGCCAGGACGCTGCCCTGTACCGGTGGAGTGAGGGTGCTCCGCCTGAAAGTCAGAGGGAGATGAAAGGAGAGTGCTCGATGAGCAGCAGCCTGCGCAAAGACGCGCGAAGACGCCACAGAACTCGGCGGCGCGGTGAGGTAGATGCAGGCATGGCTCCCCCAGAGGTAAGGTACGCGCGGTGGCGTACCTCCAGGAAGGTACGCCGCCTCGCGTACCTTGTCGAGAGGTGGAGTGATGACCGCAGACGAGTTGGCGCACCCTCGGGTCGAGGACCTGGAGGTGGGGCCCATCCTCTTGGCGCTAGCTGACGAGAACAGGCGCCGGGTCGTGGCTGAACTGGCCGAACGGCCGGACGAGGAACGGCTCTGCGCGTCCTTCGATCTGCCGGTGGGCAAGTCCAGTCGCACCCGGCACTGGCGGGTGCTGCGTGAGGCGGGCCTGGTGTATCAGCGCGACGCGGGGAACGGGCTGTATATGCGCCTGCGCAAGGAGGACCTGGACCGCAGATTCCCTGGCCTGATCCAAGCCGTTGTGGCAGCGGACCAGGGGCATCCATAGGGGCATTCATAGGGGCAACTAGGGAAGCGCCCCGGCCCAGAAGCGCCGAAGGCCACCGCGGACGTGCGATTCCGGGGTGGCCTTCCTGGCGCGTGCGATGGCTTGGTCAGTGGCTGCCGGTGAGTTCGCCGCTGAGCTTTTCGTGGATCTGGGCGCTGGGATGGTTGAGCCCGATGATCTCGACGGTCTTGCCGCGCTGCTTGTACTTGGTCTCGATCGCGTCGAGTGCGGCGACAGAGGAGGCATCCCAGATATGGGCGGCGGTGAGATCGATGACGACCTTGTCGGGGTCGGTGGCGTACTTGAACTGGCCGACGAGGTCGTTGGAGGAGGCGAAGAACAGCTCGCCGGTCACGGAGTACACCACCGTGCTTCCGTCGGGGTCAGTGACCGCGGTGACGTTGGCGAGGTGGGCGACGCGCTTGGCGAAGATGACCATCGCGGTGACGGATCCGACGACGACACCGATGGCGAGGTTGTCGGTGGCGACCACACAGGCCACCGTGATGACCATGACCGCGATCTCACCGGCGGGCATCCGCTTGAGCGTCTTCGGGGCGATGGAGTGCCAGTCGAAGGTCGCGAAGGCCACCATCACCATCACGGCGACCAGCGCTGCCATCGGGATGTCGGAGACGATCGGGCCGAAGGCGATGCACAGCACCATCAGGAACGACCCGGCCAGGAACGTGGACAGGCGGGTGCGGGCCCCGGACACCTTCACGTTGATCATCGTCTGGCCGATCATGGCGCAGCCGCCCATGCCGCCGAAGAACCCCGTCACGATGTTGGCGATGCCCTGGCCGATCGACTCGCGCGTCTTGGAGGAGTGGGTGTCGGTGATGTCGTCGACGAGCTTGGCGGTCATCAGGGACTCCATCAGGCCGACCAGCGCCATCGCGAGGGCGTAGGGCGCGATGGTCGTGAGGGTGTCCAGGGTGAAGGGCACGTCCGGCAGCCCCGGCACCGGCAGCGACGAGGGCAACTCGCCCTTGTCGCCGACAGTCGGTACAGCGATCCCGGCAGCGACCGTGATGGCAGTGAGGATGACGATGGAGACGAGTGGCGCCGGGATCACGGTGGTGACCTTCGGGAAGAACACCATGAGCGCGAGACCGCCGATGATCAACGGGTAGACGGGCCAGGGTACGTCGTGCATTTCGGGCACCTGGGCCATGAAGATCAGGATGGCGAGGGCATTGACGAAGCCGACCATCACCGAGCGCGGCACGAACCGCATCAGCTTCGCGACACCGAGCGCGCCGAGAATGATCTGGATGACGCCGGCCAGGATGACGGCGGCGACCAGGTAGCCCAGCCCGTGCTCGCGGTTCAGAGGTGCGATCACCAGCGCGACGGCGCCGGTCGCGGCGGAGATCATCGCGCGGCGACCGCCGACGATGGAAATGGTCACGGCCATCGTGAAGGACGCGAACAGGCCGATGGCGGGGTCGACTCCCGCGATGATCGAGAACGAGATCGCCTCGGGGATCAGCGCGAGGGCGACTACCAGACCGCCCAGGATCTCGGTGCGCCAGACCTTCGGGTCGTTCAGCCACTCGGGCTTCAGACCGCGCAGCCGCGCGGCCGGGGACAGTGCGGACGTAGACAAGAGCAGGTACCTGTCGTGCTCGGGCACGCCCGTCGTCGTTGCGGGGCGTGCAGGAGGGCGCCGGACAGCCGGGGCGACCATCCGCGCAGCCCGCGTTCGGCGGGCTGAAGTTCAGAACGCAGCAGCGGGTACGAGCGAGGGCTCCGGGCGCTGCTTCAGGGGCGAAGGGTCACGGCGGGCAGGCGGCGGCGCTGGGCATCATGGGCATGCGCACGCTCTCTCCTGCAGGCATCGGTCTTCGCCGGGGGCATCATCGGCCCCGACACGGCTACGGTCACGGGAACGATCCCGCACCATAGAGGTGGGGACGGCGCGGACCGACCCGACGATCATTTACTCTACCCTAACGTTACGGTAGAGATCGACCTCGGCCGCCTGTGGCCTTGGCGACAGAAGAGGAAGGGCGCCCGCGTGAGCAGCGAGCACATGCAGATCGGCGAGGTCGCCGCACGGACCGAGCTGTCGCTGCGCACGATCCGGCACTACGAGGAGACCGGACTGGTCATCCCCTCGGCCCGCTCGCAGGGCGGTTTCCGTCTCTATACCGAGGCCGACGTGGCCCGCCTGATGGTGATCCGTCGGATGAAGCCGCTCGGTTTCACGCTGGATCAGATGCGCGACCTGTTGGAGGCCACCGACCGCCTCGACTCCGGCGAGGAGCTGGCTGCGGACGAGCGCGAGGCCCTGCTGGAGTGCGTACGCGGCTACGAACAGGACGCGGCCGAGCAGGTGGAGAAGCTGCGTACGCAGCTGGCGCGGGCGGAAGAGTTCGCCGCCACCCTGCGCGAACGCCTCACCCGCGTTCCCGCCCTCTGACACCTCCCCCCGAGGCCGCGACTCGGTGGGTCAGTTGGCCTGACCGGCCAGAAGCCGCCGGTGCACCGGGTCAGTGAGCCAGGAGCGCCGTCCGCTTACCCGGGCAACTCCCATCGGGAGCGGTCAAGGCTGTTCACCGACCGGAGCCTCACGCGGATCATCTTCATCCGCACCACGTCGTCGCTCAGCGGGGGCAGGATCCTGCGGGCGGAATGCGCGACCAGTATGCCCCCGGTGCCTGCTGCAGCGATCAGGGCGCCGGTGGCGATCGAGGTGGCATCGATCGACGGGCCGAACACCAGAGGTGAGCCGAACTGCCCCAGCCGGGTCGTGGCAGCTCCATTCATCGGTGGGTCAGATGGATGCAGGCAACGCGAGTGGGCATGTAGGGGTACGAGGAGGAGGTGCCGTGGCCGCTGAGGAGGCAAGCCAAGCGTTACGACCGTTGCGCGCGGACGATCCGACCACCGTGGCCGGGTATCGGATCATCGCCCGGTTCGGTGAGGACGACACAGGGGCGGTGTTCCTGGCGGATACGCCCAGTGGACGGCTGGTGACCATCAAGCTGATCCACCAGGATCTAGCCCGCGACCCGGAGTTCCGCCTCCGCTTTCGCCAGGAGGTACAGGCGGCGCAAAGGGCCAACACCCTGTACGCCGCATCGGTCATCGACAGCGACTCCGATGACCCACAGCCCTGGCTGGCCACCGACTACGTGGCTGGCCCATCACTGCACGACGTCGTCACCAGGTTCGGGCCGCTGCCGATGAATGCCGTAGCCGTGCTCGTCGTCGGGATCGCGAAAGCGCTCCAGGCCGTGCACGGTGCGGGTCTTGTTCACCGAGACCTCACGCCGACCAACATCCTGCTGACGGATGACGGGCCACGAGTCATCGACTTCGGCATCACGCGCGCCCTGGAATCGGTCACCGGCAACACACTCACTCGTACTGGCGCGATCGTTGGCTCGCCCGGTTTCATGGCTCCCGAGCAGGTCCGAGGCAATGACATCACACCTGCCACGGACGTCTTCGCTCTCGGCCTGGTCGCCGTCTACGCTGCCACCGGCGCCTCGGCATTTGGCGACAACACCTCGATGTACGTCACGCTCTACCGCATCGTCCATGAAGAGCCCGACCTTTCGGGTGTTCCAGAGGACCTGCGGCACCTGGTAAGAGCCTGCCTGGCCAAGGATCCTCAGGAGCGGCCTTCTCTGGACAGAGTCATCGAGTCTTGCAGTGGCATCATCGCGTCGCCAGAACCGATCCCTCCCGACGGCTGGCTCCCGCCCGCGGTGGTGGCTGACATCGACCGGAATCGTCTGGCAGTCCTCTCCACTCTGAGCACCGCTCCCGCATCATCGGCGAGCCGTCCGCCCCTGTCGGCTGACGCGTCGCCTCAACCCGCCACAGCACCAGCCACAGCGTCACTCGGTTCGGGTGTGTGGGCAGGCGCGGAGCCAACGCGAGGGGTGTCTGGCAAGAACCTCTATGCCATTGGGTTGTTGGCCTGCCTGTTCAGCGTCGTGCTTGCGGCACCCAAAGGAGCGTGGTGGATTACAGAGTTTCTCGTCGGCATGGGGGTGGTCGTCGTTGCAACGGCAGTGGTCAACATCTGCCGCGGCAAGGCGACTTACGAGGCAGCCGAGGCCGTCGAGGCCGAAGGGGCTGTGTTGCCCTTGGCCCGGAGCAGTCCGCGAAGAGGGATTGCCTTCCTGGACGGCTTTGCAGACGCCGTGTTCTTTCTGAGACCCCGTGCCGCTGCGCTGTCCGAGGCCCGGACGCGCGACGCGTGCCTGCATGAGGCCTACAACCGGCTTGGCCCTCCTTCCCCGGACGGAGCAGGCACCGCGGGACGGGGGGAGCGATGAGCGAACCCATGCCCGCACCCGAGCCGGAAGCTGCCGAATCCAGGAGCAGTTGGCAGGACCTCCCTGTCGAACAGCAGGTCGCTGCTTGGGAGACGGCTGTTCAGGGAAGCGCCGAGCGGATGCTGCGTCAGGTTGAGGCGGACTACGAACACCGGCGCTGGATGGACCGTGTGGAGGTTCGCTTCCGGATCTTCGGTGCCGTGTTGGGCTCTACTGGCATCACCGGTGTCTTCTGGCTGACGAAGTACCTTGTGGACCACGATGCCCCCGCCTACGCGGCTGGAGTCTTCGGAGCAAGCATCGCCGCGTTCGTTGGCCTAGTGCTCAAAAGCGCCCGCCGAAAGCCCTGAGTCTGTCTGCCCAGGCGCGGCGTCGAAGTCCCCCAGGGCGACGGCGTGTTGAGGCGTCAGCGAAGACGTGTCTGCGGCTGGGACTTGTCCGGTCGATCATGTGACTACTCCGTGCCCGAGTCGTTCCTGTGGGCATGGGGCGGGGAGATCTGAGCGA
>NZ_JBWLKL010000092.1:0-5794 GCF_059026065.1 Streptomyces sp. A18
TGTCGAAGGTGCCGTGCAGGAAGGTGCCGTGCAGGAACCGCGCTCCAGCCCTCCGGTACGGGGCGAGTTCAGCCTGTTCGCGCCGACGAGTTTGGCGTGCCCCTGTGGTGTCGCGTCGTTGGCGTCCATGTAGCCGGAACGCGCCGCGAGCTGTTGAGCCACGGCTCAGTCAACCACCGTGAGCGAGATTCACGAATCTGGAGGGCTCGTCTCACCTCTCGTGGCGCAGGGCGAGGAGCGTGGCGTCGTCCGAGCGGTGCGGGCCATCCAGGTGGGTGACGACCTGTTCGACGTACTGGTTGAGACCATCGTGGCCGGCCGTCGGGGCCGTAGTCCGGCAGCTCTGTTCGGCCGCGGCGAGGAAGCGCCGCGTGTCCCGGTCCGGGTCGCTGTTCCTCCGTTCGGTGAGCCCGTCCGAGTACATCAGGACGATGTCGCCGATGTGGAGTTCGGTGGTGGCCGCGGTGTACGAAGTGCCGGGCAGGACACCGAGCGGAAGCCCCGGGCCACCGGCCGGGAATGGCATTTGGGCGGCGCGTCCGTCGCGCATCAGGACCGGCCGCGGGTGACCCCGGGGCCGACAACCGCTGGCACCTGAAGTGCCCTGTCTGCCGCCGGCCCCCGAACCGGCCTGCCTCTGCACCGAGGCTCACCCGACTTCCCCGGGGCCAGCGAAGCCGCTCCTGGACGCCACAGCGTCCGCCTGGCGCCGCCGATCAGGACGCCCTGCTGGAGCTCCTGACGCGCCTGCTGGGCCCCTGCTCGGCCTCCCGGGCCCGCGCCACGGCCCTTCAAGTCTTGGCCGCCAAGCCTGCCTTCGCCAGCCGCTGAACGCCCCCGTGCCGGGGCGGGCATCCCCCGCCCCGGCCCCCGGAACCCGAACCCAGACGAAGGAGCTCCCCATGGCTGACGCTCCCGAACAGCGACGCGCCGACCAGCTGAAGCAGCGCGCCGACCAGCTCAGGAAGGACGCCGAACTGCGCAGTGAACGCGCATCGGGCATGTACGGCCGATTCTCCGGCGGACAGCCCCTCCTGGTCGGTCACCACTCCTACAAGTCCGCGCTGCGCGACCGGGAGCGGGCCGACAACGCCACCCGGCGCAGCATCGAGGCCGGGCAGGAGGCCGAGCGCGCCGAGCCAGAAGGCGAAGCAGGCGCAGGGCGTTGCCGACCTCGCTGCGATCGAGCAGGGCCGCTGCCCGCAACAGCTTCCGGGCGTATGTGACCCATGTGCAGCGCTGTCTGGAGTGCGTCGCGATGGGCTCGGGGCGGTGCAGCGCGGGAGAGAAGCTGTGCCGCGCCTATCTCGGCCAGCTCAGGGAGTGTTGAGGCGGGCGCTTGGCAATCACGGGGATGAGACGGCGAGGAGCCGCAGAGCGCGCAGCAGCATCGCGCGGTCGTCGCCCGCAGCACAGACACGCAGGTTTCGGATCGGTGGGGAACCCTTTGCGGCACGTTCGGTGAGGTGTCCTTGCTCCGCGAGTTCGCCCGTGCGCGAGCAGTAGAGCCAGGGGCTTACCCGGTCGGGTGACGTGCGGTCGGACCCGGTGCCGATGGCCCGGGTCGTCGTTGAGCCGGTATGACCACGATGCAAGAGGCTCCAGCGCCGAGCGGGCGCCGGGGCAGGACTGCGCATGGCTACGGTGAAGCGTTTCTTCGGGACAGTGAGCCGCCGATCTTTGCTGCTGTCGTCGCGGCCTGGCGGCGGGCCGGCCGGATGATCCCCGGCCAGTGTGACCAGGAGTGGGTCAACCTCGTGGTCGGAAAGCCCGGTTCGGGTTCCTGAACCGGCCCGGTGAACCCGAATCTGGCCCCGGTCAGGTTTCACCGTCGTCCTCGCCACGGTCCTGTTCGGCGAGGAGCTCCGCAAGGAGACCGGCAAGGCGTTCTGGGCCTATGGAGGAAATGGGGCAGGGGGCGCAGTGGGGGCAGATCCCTCAGGGCGCGGGCGTCGGGATCGCCGATAGCCAGCGTGTCTGCGATGTACTCACCCAACAGGCGGCCGACGCACTGCCGGCGAGGCCGCTCGGAGGACGAGGCGGCCGCGAGCTTCGCGAGTAATGCGTCGCGTGCCTCCTGGAGGCGATCGATGCCGACGGCACCCTGGCCCACGACCACGCCATGGCCGGCCACCCCAGCAGTGCGGGCACATGCGGGCGACCCTCTTGATCACCCGTTCATGTAGCGCGCCAGCAAGGGAAGTTGCTCAGGCACCGGAGATAGAATCCGGCAGGTACTCGAGTTGGCTACAGGGGGAGAGGCCGGTGTGTTGGAGGTCCTAGCGCTCAGTGCGCTCACCACGTTCCTGCTGGGCGTAGGTAACGGCGCGGCAGGGGAGGTCGGGAAGAATCTGAGCCTGTCCGCAGGTGCACTCGTGAGGAGGACACTGGGGCGGCAAACCCCCCTTCCGGCTGGCACGCAGGCGAGTCAGGCGCTGGCGGAACTTCTGCACGCGCGCATGGAACGCGATCCGCGGCAGGTTAGCGAGTGGTCGGCTCTCCTGGACAACAGCATGGACCAGACCGTGTCACCGTCCACGGGCGGCATGCCTCCCGCACCATGGGCATTCACGAACCGCCAGAAGGTCTTGAAGCAACTGATGCGTGAGGTGCACCGCCCCTGGGAGGGACGGCCCCGAGTTGCGCAACTGGCAGGGCCCCCGGGCAGTGGCACGACCGCGGTGGCTCTGCGTCTGGCGGCCGAAGGCAACGACTGCTTTCCCGATGGGCAGTTCTACGTCGATCTGCGCGATGGCGGCGCGGGAGAGAGCGGGCCGGAACCAGCCACGGTGCTGCTGAGGCTGCTCCTCGAGATGGATGTGGACCACGACCGGATCCCGTCCACGGAAGCCGCCCGCGTCCGCTTGTACCGGAAGCTGACAGCGGGGCGCAAGGCCCTCGTCGTCATCGACCACGTCACGTCGCTGGCCCAGGTCCGCAGCCTTACACCGGCCGCCTCCGACGTTTTCCTGCTGGTCGTCGTGTCCGGGCATCCTCTGCTGCTGGAGGCCGAACGCATCGCCATGCAGCCGTTGAACGACCGGTACGCCAAAGAACTGGTGCGCAAGGTGGCCGGGCCGGAGAACGCCGCACGCGTCAAGGCACAGCTTCCCAGTCTCCTTCAACGCTGCCAGGGCAACGCGTTCGCGCTCCACGCCGAAGCGCGGCTGCTGGGCCGAAGCGAGTTCGCCTCCGCACACGAGACCGACACCGGCCTCGATTCCCAGACACGCCGGGAGCCGATGCTCGGCGCTGCGGAGCGCGCCTCGCTCCGCCTCACCGCGGAATCGATGCGACTGTGCCGGCTCACCGCGCTCGGTGGCTGGCCGTCGATCAGCGCGGAACTCGCCGCGGCGGCCGCCGGCCTTGACGACGTGGGGAAGGCCGCGCGGCTGCTCGCCGAGGCCGCCGAAACGGAGCTGCTGGACCCGCTCCCGGACGGACGCTTCCGCTTCCGTCCTGAGATCAGGCGCACGCTGGCCGAGATTGCTGCTTCACAGGACGGGGCCGTGGAGTGCTCACAAGCCGTCATCCGGGTGCTCGACTTGCTGCTGGAGCGTGCGCTGCACGCGGCGCATGCCGCTCTGCCACAGAGCTGGCGGACCGAACCGGCACCGCAGCCCCCCGAGCTTGGCCGCACCGAGTCGGACGGCGTTACGGTGCTGGCCGCCGAGGTGGCCAACATCGTCCGGGCCGTCTGCGTGGCCGAGGAACACCAGCAGATCACCAGTGCGCTGCGACTGGCCCGCAGCCTGTGGCCGCTGCAGCTGAAAGCCGGATACTGGGATGAGGTCCTTCCGGCACTCCATGTCGCGGCCCGGTGCGCCGACGAGTACCGCACGGATCCCCGCATGGCCGGTGCCTTGCACTTCCAGCTGGCCCACTGCCTGGGCGAGGTCGGCCGATGGGAGCGGGCGAACCGTGCGGCGCATGCCGCTGTCGCCTACGAGCAGGAGGCACGACACCTTCGCGGCGAGGCATCTGCGGTGGAACTGCTCGGGCTGCTGAGTCTGAACCGGTGGCTGTATGAGGAGGCATACGAGAGGTTCCTCGAGGCCGAACACATCTACCGCAGGATTACTGCCGGCCAGGAAGGCGCCGGGGACCTCCCCCGGGCCCTCGCGCTGGCCGAACGCCACCAGGGTCGGGCCCTGCGCGGCCTGGGCCGACTGGAAGAGTCCCGCCGTGCTCTGGAAAGTGCTGCGAGTTTCTTTGCCGGAAGCCAGGAGAGGCCGGCTGAGCCGTACAACCAGGCCCGAGCCCTCACGGACCTCGCCGAGACGCTACACGACGCAGGTGACGACGCCGCTGCGTTGGCGATCATCACCGACGCCGAATCCCTGCTCACTCCGCAAGCGGCTCCGCACTTGAGGTACCTGGCCGCTTTGCGGCGGCGCTGTGAGGCGTCGTCCCAACGATAGGCGCCGTCAACAACTCAACGACGACGGGGTGCACACGGTCTGCCGTGTGCACCCTGAGCGTGAGGCCGCTCGCGGGTACCCTCCCGCCGCTCGCCAGCCACCCGTACAGGGCGGACCCGTACGCAGCTGGATCCGCGCTCTCTCCGGGACGCCCGGACAGCCGGAAGACGCCGTGATGTCGTATGCGCATCGTGCAGTTGTCGGGCCCGCTCACATACACCGCCGCCGTGCAGTGCGGATGGCTCTGCAGGACCTCACCAGTCCATAGCCCTGCACCCCCCAGTCGCGGGTCGTCCTCCTGTCCTTCCCGCGTGATCACGTCCGCCAATTCCAGATCTCCCGGGTGGCGGGTGTCTTCGTGCACGGCCAGGTGTGTGTCCCAGACGGCGTCGCAGGAATGTTCCGTGGAGCGCTCGATGGCGATGACCCTCCCGCGGGCCCGCGTGCGGACCCGCAGTGGAGCCGTGACGCTCCGGGGTGTGTAGGCGGGCAGCGGCAGGGGCTCCAAGGATGCGGGACCAGCGGGTTCGGACAGGCCCATCAGCCCATAGAAGTGCCGACGCAACAACATGGCCGACCGCCCCGGTTCCGATGTGACAAACCGGGCAGGTGTTGCATCCCGACAACCCCCGCCCAGCGCTTGGTCCACCTGGGGGCGCAAGGAGGCGTGCGAATCGAGTCGTGGCGCGCGTCGGACGAACGTTGCGAGCGGCGACTCCGGATCGAGAGTTTCCTGCCCGTCCGCCGCCAGCAGCACAGGCGTGCCCAGAGCAGCGCCGTAGTACGACACCGCGCCGAAGTCCCCGACGACCAGGTCGGCGGCAAGGAGAGCCTGCCGCCAACCGCGAACAGGATCAATCAGAGCTAGCCCACTGCGCCGCGCCTGGTCCAGCCAAGCCCGAATCTGGCCGGGTCCGTGCCCGTACCAGATGTTCGGGTGGAGAACGGCGGCCAGCCGATAGTCATCGGTCGGCAACTCTGCGGCAAGCCGGGGAAGTAGAGAGGGCAGGATGTCCCGCCCACTGCCGAAGAAGCCCTCAGAATTCCAAGTCGAATTCAGGACGACGAGCCGTTGCCCAGGGCGGACGTCCAGAGCGCGTCTGAACCGTTCCCTATACGGGCGAGCGGCGAGCATCCGATCGAAACAGGGATCTCCGCCGAGCACGGCCGAGGGAACCGCCTCGGCGCAGACCCTGCCCAGCCGTTCCAATTGCTCCGGGTGGGACAACACAAAGCCATCCACGAACGGCTTGCCGCCGACCAGAAGCCACTCCCGCGACAACCCAAATGTTGGTTGGCTCCCGGCTCCCGGCTCCCGGCTCCCGGCTCCCGGCTCCCGGCTCCCGGCTCCCGGCTCCCGGCTCCCGGCTCCC
>NZ_JBWLKL010000093.1:0-5607 GCF_059026065.1 Streptomyces sp. A18
ACCTCATGTCCGTTGCGGCGGGCGTCGGAGAGCCGCTCGACCAGGAGCAGGCCGACGCCCTCGCTCCATCCGGTGCCGTCCGCCGCGGCCGCGAAGGACTTGCAGCGGCCGTCGGGGGCGAGGCCGCGCTGCCGGGAGAAGTCGACGAAGGCGCTGGGCGATCCGGTCACGGTGGCGCCGCCGGCGAGGGCGAGGTCACTCTCGCCCGAGCGCAGCGACTGCACCGCCATGTGCAGGGCGACGAGCGACGACGAGCAGGCCGTGTCGAGGGAGACAGCGGGGCCCTCGAAACCGAAGGTGTAGGCGATCCGGCCGGAGGCGACGCTGCTGAGCTTGTTCGTCATGAGATAGCCCTCGAGCTCTTCGGGGCCCTCACGTTCGAGGTAGCTCTGCTCGACGAGCCCGGCGAACACACCGGTCCGTGAGCCCTTCAGGGCCTCGGGGTCGAGACCCGCGCTCTCGAAGGTCTCCCAGGCGGTCTCCAGGAGGACCCGCTGCTGCGGGTCCATGCCGAGCGCTTCGCGCGGCGAGACGCCGAAGAACGCGGCGTCGAAGTCGCCCGCACCGTCGAGGAAACCGCCTTCGCGGGTGTACGACTTTCCGGGCCGGCCGGGCTCCGGGTCGTACAGGCCCTCGATGTCCCAGCCGCGGTCGGCGGGCCACTCGGAGATGGCGTCGCGGCCCTCGCGCACCAGTTGCCACAGGTCCTGCGGGGAGGCGACCCCGCCCGGGAAGCGGCAGGCCATGCCGATGACGGCGATGGGCTCGGTGCGGGCCGCCTCCAGGTCGGCGAGCTGTCGTCGGGCCTTGTGCAGATCGGCCGTGACCCACTTCAGGTACTCGACCAGCTTCTCCTCATCGGCCGGGCCCTTCGGCTGGCCGGGGGCGGAGGCATTGGCCTTGGACTGGTTCGACATGCCGGATCAATCTCTCCTCGGTTCGGCAGGCGCAGCCAAGGCGCCCTGGGTCCTGGGGGGCCTGGGGTCAGTGCACGGAGCGGCCCAGTTCGTTGTCGATGAAGTCGAAGATCTCCGAGGCGGAGGCCGACTCCAGGGACTGCGCGGCGTCCTGCTCCGCCGCGCCGGGGTCATCCGGCTCCGCGAACCGCGACAGCAGTGTCCGCAGCCGTTCCGCGACGGCCCTGCGGGTCGTCGCGTCGTCGTCCGCGGCTGCCAGGGCCTCTTCCAGGCGGTCGAGTTCAGCCAGGGTGTCGCCCCCCGCACTCTCGCCGAGGTCGAGGCGATCGAGGAGATGGACGGTGAGCGCCAGGGGGTTGGGGTAGTCGTAGAGGACGGTGGAGGGCAGCCGTACGCCGATCTTGTCGGTGAGCCGCTTGCTCAGGTCGCCGGCGGTCAGGGAGTCGAAGCCGAGCTCCTTGAAGGGATGTCCGGCATCGACGGAGTGCGCCCCGGTCCGGCCGAGTACGGTGGCGATCTGCGCGCGTACGAGGTCGAGGAGGGTCTCCCGCCGTTCCTGTTCGGGCAGTTGGGCCAGCCGGTCGGCGAGCGGCTCGACGGCGCCGGTGGCCGCGGTGCTGGTGACGGCGCGGCGCCCTGTGCCGGTTCCGACGAGGGTGCGCATCAGGCCGGGGACCCGCCCGTAGGTCCGCATCGCGGTGGCGTCCACGGGCAGCGCGAGGAGCCTGGCCGGGCTGTCGGCCAGGGCGGCCCGCAGCAGCCGGGTGCCGTCGCGCAGGTCGATCAGCCTGAAGCCTTCCCGTGCGTACCGGTCCCGGCCCGCGTCGCCGACGTCGCCGATCGAGCCGGGCAGGTCCCAAAGGCCCCAGGCGATGGAGGTGGCGGGCAGTCCCTGCGCGGACCGGTGTGCGGCGAGGCCGTCGAGAAAGGCGTTGGCGGCCGCGTACCCGGCCTGGCCGGGGCCTCCGATGACTCCCGTACTGGAGGAGAAGAGCAGGAAGGCGGCGAGATTCTTGTCGCGGGTCAGCTCATGCAGATGCCAGGCGGCGTCGGCCTTGGGGCGGAGCACCGCGGCGGCGCTCTCGGGGGTGAGGGCGCCGAGCAGGGCGTTGTCGACGACTCCGGCGGCGTGTACGACGCCGGTGAGGGGGCGGGTGGCGGGGACGGCGGCGACCACCTGGGCGAGCGCGTCCCGGTCACTTACGTCGCCGGCGACGGCGCGTGCGGTGGCCCCCGACTCGGCGAGTTCCGCGATGAGTTCGGCGGCGCCGGGGGCGGCGGGGCCGCGTCGGCTGACGAGGAGCAGGTGGCGCACGCCGTGTGCGGCGACGAGGTGGCGGGCGGTCAGCGCGCCGAGCGCGCCGGTGCCGCCGGTGATCAGGACGGTGCCCCTCGGGTTCAGGGTGACGGCGGGGTCCGCCGCCTCGGGGACGCGGCGCGCGCGGGGCACCCGGACCTCACCGGCCCGGATGGCGGCCTCCGACTCCGCGGCCTCCAGGACCGCGGCGAGAGCGGTCGTCGCGGCCGCTTCCACGGCGGTAGGTGCGGATGCCGCGGGCAGCGGCAGGTCCAGGTCGGCGAGGACGAGGCGGTGCGGTGCCTCGGCGCGGGCCGAGCGCACCAGACCCCAGGCGGCGGCGCCCGCGAGGTCGGTCACGGGCAGGTCGGCGGCCGGTACGGCGCCGTGGGTGAGGACCACGAGCGGCAGTTCGGCGAGCCGCTCGTCGGCCGTCCACTCCCGTACGGCGGTGCTCACGCGGTGCACGCGGCGGTGCAGCGCGGCGAGCGTTGCGGCACCGTCGGCACCGCCTGCGTCGGCGAGGGCACCGTCCTGCTCGTCGTCCGCGGGACCTGCCCAGAGCAGTACGGCGTCGACGGCCGAGGCCGCGGCAGCCTCGGCGGCCGCGGCTACGCTGTCGAGGACCAGGGCCGCGGTGGTGCCCGTGCCGGCCCCGTGCGCGCCGAGTACGCCCCAGCGCACCGGGAGCCGGGGGGCGGGCAGCGGCGTGGACTCCCACTCGATGTGGTGCAGCGGCAGGGCGGGGTCGGCTGGGACGAAGTCGTTGTAGGGCAGGTCCCGGTAGCGGAGCCGTCCCACGGTGAGTACGGGCGCCCCGGAGTCGTCGTTGAGGCGCAGCGCGACCGCCCCGTCGCCGAGGTCCTTCCAGTGCACCTGCACGGCCGTGGCGCCGGTCGCGTGCAGTCGTACGTCGGACCAGTCGGCCGGGACCCGTACCGTGCCCTGGGGCAGCTGCCCGGCGATGTCGAGGAGGTCACCGACGCGTACGGCGGTGTCGAGGAGGTGCGGGTGCAGGCCGTGGCCCGCGCCCTGCACGGTCAGTTCCTCGGCCGCCTCGACGACGAAGCCCGGCCCTTCGGCCTCGGGCCCGCCACCGGGTGCGACCGCCGCGGCCGGGGCCAGCTCGCCTTCGGCGTGCCGGGTCCACGGCGTGGCCTCGCCGGTGCCCGCGGTGTCGGGGCGGGCGTACAGGACGAAGGCGTACCGACCGTTTCCGCCCTGCTCCAGGGCGAGTTGGAGTTCCAGGTCGGCGGCGCGGGGCAGCACGAGCGGGGTGGTGAGGGTGAGCCGGGCCAGGGTGGGTGCGCCGACCTCGTCCCCCGCGCGAACGGCCAGGTCGACGACGGCGGCGGCGGGCACGACGGGCGTCTCGGTCACGATGTCGTCGGCGAGCCACGGCTGGCCACGGAGCCCGAACCGGCCGCTGAACAGCATGCCGGTGCCGGTGGCGGGTTCGACCTTGCCGGTGAGCACCGGATGGCCGAGGCCACTGGCGACGGCCGGTCCCGCGGCGGCGTCGAGCCAGTAGCGTTCGCGCGGGAAGGCGTAGGTGGGCAGGTCGGCGGGGGCGGCCCCGGTGCCGGTGAAGCAGGCCGCCCAGTCGACCGTGACGCCCGCGGTGTGCAGCGCGCCGATGCCGCCGAGCAGTGCGGGCGCCTCGGCACGGCCGCGGCGCTGCAGCGCGACGGCGCGGCCCTGGGCGCTCTCCTGCGCGAGTGCGGTGAGGGTGGCGTCGGGACCGATCTCGACGAAGGTCGTCACGCCCGCCGCGTCGAGGGCCTTGACGCCGTCGGCGAAGCGGACCGCCTCGCGGACATGGCGTACCCAGTAGGCCGGGTCGGTCAGTTCGGTGGCCCGGCGGCCGGTCACATTGGAGACGACCGGGATGCGCGGCTCACTGTAGGTGAGGGTGCGGGCGACTTCCTCGAACGCGGCGAGCATCGGGTCCATGAGCGGCGAGTGGAAGGCGTGGCTGACCTTCAGGAGGGTCGTCTTGCGGCCTTCGCTCTCGAAGTGCGCCTTGATGGCGAGCGCTTGGGTCTCGTCGCCGGAGACGACCACGGAGGTCGGGCCGTTGACCGCGGCGAGGGTGACCTGGTCGGTGAGGTGCGGGGCGACTTCGTCCTCGGTGGCCCGCAGCGCCACCATCGCCCCGCCCTCCGGCAGCGCCTGCATCAGCTTTCCGCGTGCGACGACCAGCCGGGCGGCGTCGGCGAGGGAGAGGACCCCGGCGACGTGGGCGGCCGCGATCTCACCGATGGAGTGTCCGGCCAGGTGGTCGGGGCGTATCCCCCATGACTCCAGCAGGCGGTACAGCGCGACCTCGAAGGCGAACAGGGCGGGCTGGGTGAACTCGGTGCGGGCCAGGCGCTCCCCGTCCTCGCCCCAGATCACCTCTCGCAGGCCGAGACCTTCCATGTGCGCGAGCACGGCGTCGAAGGCGTCCGCGAAGACGGCGAAGGTGTCGTACAACTCCCGTCCCATGCCGAGCTGTTGGGCTCCCTGACCGGTGAAGAGAAAGGCCGTCTTGCCGGGAACTCGGGTGCCGGTGACGACGCCGGGGTGGCTGCCGCCGTCCGCGAACGCCCGTAGTTCGGTGAGCAGTTCGTCGCGGCTGCTCCCGGTGACGGCGGCGCGGTGGTCGAAGGCGGTGCGCCGGGTCGCCAGGGTGAACGCCACGTCGAGCCGCGCCACATCGGCGCCCTCGCTCTCCAGGTACGTCACGAGCCGGGCCGCCTGGGCGCGCAGGGCCGCCTCGTCCTTGGCGGAGACGAGCCAGGGGGCGCCCGGCAGCGCCGTCGCCGGTGGCGCAGCCGCTTGTGCGGGCTTGTCGGGGGCCGGGGAAGAGGACGGGTCCGGAGCGGTTTCGGCGGCCGGTGCCTCCTCGATGACGACGTGGGCGTTGGTGCCGCCGAAGCCGAAGGAGGAGATGCCGGCGCGGCGCGGGCGGTCGCCGTTCCTGGGCCAGGCGCGGGCCTCGGTGAGCAGCTCCACGGCGCCCATGTCCCAGTCGATGCGGCTTGAGGGCTCGTCGGCGTACAAGGTCTTGGGCAGGGCTTCGTACCGCATCGCCTGCACCATCTTGATGATGCCGCCGACACCGGCGGCGGCCTGCGCGTGGCCGATGTTCGACTTCAACGAGCCGAGCAGGAGCGGCTGTTGGCCGTCCCTTTCCTGGCCGTAGGTGGCGATCAGGGCGTTCGCCTCGATGGGGTCGCCGAGCGAGGTGCCGGTGCCGTGTGCCTCGACCGCGTCCACATCGGCGGGGGCGAGGCCGGCGGCGGCGAGCGCGTCACGGATGACGCGCTCCTGCGAGGGGCCGTTGGGTGCGGTGAGCCCGTTGCTCGCGCCGTCCTGGTTGATGGCGCTGCCGCGTACGACCGCGAGGAC
>NZ_JBWLKL010000094.1:0-5212 GCF_059026065.1 Streptomyces sp. A18
AACACAGTGGACGCGAGCAACTGAGGACAAGCCCTCGGCCTATTAGTACCAGTCACCTCCACCCGTTACCGGGCTTCCAGATCTGGCCTATCAACCCAGTCGTCTACTGGGAGCCTTAACCCCTCAAAGGGGGTGGGAATACTCATCTCGAAGCAGGCTTCCCGCTTAGATGCTTTCAGCGGTTATCCTTTCCGAACGTAGCCAACCAGCCATGCCCTTGGCAGGACAACTGGCACACCAGAGGTTCGTCCGTCCCGGTCCTCTCGTACTAGGGACAGCCCTTCTCAATATTCCTACGCGCACAGCGGATAGGGACCGAACTGTCTCACGACGTTCTAAACCCAGCTCGCGTACCGCTTTAATGGGCGAACAGCCCAACCCTTGGGACCGACTCCAGCCCCAGGATGCGACGAGCCGACATCGAGGTGCCAAACCATCCCGTCGATATGGACTCTTGGGGAAGATCAGCCTGTTATCCCCGGGGTACCTTTTATCCGTTGAGCGACGGCGCTTCCACAAGCCACCGCCGGATCACTAGTCCCGACTTTCGTCCCTGCTCGACCCGTCGGTCTCACAGTCAAGCTCCCTTGTGCACTTACACTCAACACCTGATTACCAACCAGGCTGAGGGAACCTTTGGGCGCCTCCGTTACTCTTTAGGAGGCAACCGCCCCAGTTAAACTACCCATCAGACACTGTCCCTGATCCGGATCACGGACCCAGGTTAGACATCCAGCACGACCAGAGTGGTATTTCAACGTTGACTCCACGAACACTGGCGTGCCCGCTTCAAAGTCTCCCACCTATCCTACACAAGCCGAACCGAACACCAATATCAAACTGTAGTAAAGGTCCCGGGGTCTTTCCGTCCTGCTGCGCGAAACGAGCATCTTTACTCGTAGTGCAATTTCACCGGGCCTATGGTTGAGACAGTCGAGAAGTCGTTACGCCATTCGTGCAGGTCGGAACTTACCCGACAAGGAATTTCGCTACCTTAGGATGGTTATAGTTACCACCGCCGTTTACTGGCGCTTAAGTTCTCAGCTTCGCACACCCGAAAGTGCACTAACCGGTCCCCTTAACGTTCCAGCACCGGGCAGGCGTCAGTCCGTATACATCGCCTTACGGCTTCGCACGGACCTGTGTTTTTAGTAAACAGTCGCTTCTCGCTGGTCTCTGCGGCCACCCCCAGCTCAGACAGTAAATGTCATCACCGGTGATGGCCCCCCTTCTCCCGAAGTTACGGGGGCATTTTGCCGAGTTCCTTAACCATAGTTCACCCGAACGCCTCGGTATTCTCTACCTGACCACCTGAGTCGGTTTAGGGTACGGGCCGCCATGAAACTCGCTAGAGGCTTTTCTCGACAGCATAGGATCATCCACTTCACCACAATCGGCTCGGCATCAGGTCTCAGGCACAAGCTGTCCGGATTTACCTAGACAGCGCCCTACACCCTTACCCCGGGACTACCACCGCCCGGGCTGGACTACCTTCCTGCGTCACCCCATCACTCACCTACTACAAGTCTGGTTCGTCGGCTCCACCACTTCCCTTTGCCCGAAGGCTCCAGGACGGCTTCACGGACTTAGCATCGCCTGATTCAATGTTTGACGCTTCACAGCGGGTACCGGAATATCAACCGGTTATCCATCGACTACGCCTGTCGGCCTCGCCTTAGGTCCCGACTTACCCTGGGCAGATCAGCTTGACCCAGGAACCCTTAGTCAATCGGCGCACACGTTTCTCACGTATGTATCGCTACTCATGCCTGCATTCTCACTCGTGAACCGTCCACCACTCGCTTCCGCGGCAGCTTCACCCGGCACACGACGCTCCCCTACCCATCCCAGCAGGCGTTGGCCCTATATGCTGGAATGACACGACTTCGGCGGTACGCTTGAGCCCCGCTACATTGTCGGCGCGGAATCACTTGACCAGTGAGCTATTACGCACTCTTTCAAGGGTGGCTGCTTCTAAGCCAACCTCCTGGTTGTCTCTGCGACTCCACATCCTTTCCCACTTAGCGTACGCTTAGGGGCCTTAGTCGATGCTCTGGGCTGTTTCCCTCTCGACCATGGAGCTTATCCCCCACAGTCTCACTGCCGTGCTCTCACTTACCGGCATTCGGAGTTTGGCTAAGGTCAGTAACCCGGTAGGGCCCATCGCCTATCCAGTGCTCTACCTCCGGCAAGAAACACACGACGCTGCACCTAAATGCATTTCGGGGAGAACCAGCTATCACGGAGTTTGATTGGCCTTTCACCCCTAACCACAGGTCATCCCCCAGGTTTTCAACCCTGGTGGGTTCGGTCCTCCACGACCTCTTACAGCCGCTTCAACCTGCCCATGGCTAGATCACTCCGCTTCGGGTCTTGAGCGCGCTACTGAACCGCCCTATTCGGACTCGCTTTCGCTACGGCTTCCCCACACGGGTTAACCTCGCAACGCACCGCAAACTCGCAGGCTCATTCTTCAAAAGGCACGCAGTCACGACGCACCAAGTAAACTTGATGCGCGACGCTCCCACGGCTTGTAGGCACACGGTTTCAGGTACTATTTCACTCCGCTCCCGCGGTACTTTTCACCATTCCCTCACGGTACTATCCGCTATCGGTCACCAGGGAATATTTAGGCTTAACGGGTGGTCCCGCCAGATTCACACGGGATTTCTCGGGCCCCGTGCTACTTGGGTGTCTCTCAAACGAGCCGCTGATGTTTCGACTACGGGGGTCTTACCCTCTACGCCGGACCTTTCGCATGTCCTTCGCCTACATCAACGGTTTCTGACTCGTCTCACAGCCGGCAGACTGTGAAAGAGAGATCCCACAACCCCGCACACGCAACCCCTGCCGGGTCTCACACGTATACGGTTTGGCCTCATCCAGTTTCGCTCGCCACTACTCCCGGAATCACGGTTGTTTTCTCTTCCTGCGGGTACTGAGATGTTTCACTTCCCCGCGTTCCCTCCACACTGCCTATGTGTTCAGCAGCGGGTGACAGCCCATGACGACTGCCGGGTTTCCCCATTCGGAAACCCCCGGATCAAAGCCTGGTTGACGACTCCCCGGGGACTATCGTGGCCTCCCACGTCCTTCATCGGTTCCTGGTGCCAAGGCATCCACCGTGCGCCCTTAAAAACTTGGCCACAGATGCTCGCGTCCACTGTGCAGTTCTCAAACAACGACCAACCACCCGTCACACACCCTCACTTGGATGCTTCACCGGGGTCGGCAGTGAAGGCAGCCATACGGCCATACCTTCAGATACCCAACAGCGTGCCCGGCCCAGTCATCCCACCCAGTTCGCGTTCCACGCCCCGAAGGACAGTACTTGCGGCCCGAGCAGGCCAACTGTGCCGAATAGTCAACGTTCCACCCATGAGCAACCAGCATCAGACGTTCGCTGATGAACTGGCCTCTGACCGAGCAAGCCCGGTAAGAAGTGCTCCTTAGAAAGGAGGTGATCCAGCCGCACCTTCCGGTACGGCTACCTTGTTACGACTTCGTCCCAATCGCCAGTCCCACCTTCGACAGCTCCCTCCCACAAGGGGTTGGGCCACCGGCTTCGGGTGTTACCGACTTTCGTGACGTGACGGGCGGTGTGTACAAGGCCCGGGAACGTATTCACCGCAGCAATGCTGATCTGCGATTACTAGCAACTCCGACTTCATGGGGTCGAGTTGCAGACCCCAATCCGAACTGAGACAGGCTTTTTGAGATTCGCTCCGCCTTACGGCTTCGCAGCTCATTGTACCTGCCATTGTAGCACGTGTGCAGCCCAAGACATAAGGGGCATGATGACTTGACGTCGTCCCCACCTTCCTCCGAGTTGACCCCGGCAGTCTCCTGTGAGTCCCCATCACCCCGAAGGGCATGCTGGCAACACAGAACAAGGGTTGCGCTCGTTGCGGGACTTAACCCAACATCTCACGACACGAGCTGACGACAGCCATGCACCACCTGTATACCGACCACAAGGGGGGCACCATCTCTGATGCTTTCCGGTATATGTCAAGCCTTGGTAAGGTTCTTCGCGTTGCGTCGAATTAAGCCACATGCTCCGCTGCTTGTGCGGGCCCCCGTCAATTCCTTTGAGTTTTAGCCTTGCGGCCGTACTCCCCAGGCGGGGAACTTAATGCGTTAGCTGCGGCACCGACGACGTGGAATGTCGCCAACACCTAGTTCCCACCGTTTACGGCGTGGACTACCAGGGTATCTAATCCTGTTCGCTCCCCACGCTTTCGCTCCTCAGCGTCAGTAATGGCCCAGAGATCCGCCTTCGCCACCGGTGTTCCTCCTGATATCTGCGCATTTCACCGCTACACCAGGAATTCCGATCTCCCCTACCACACTCTAGCCTGCCCGTATCGACTGCAGACCCGGGGTTAAGCCCCGGGCTTTCACAACCGACGTGACAAGCCGCCTACGAGCTCTTTACGCCCAATAATTCCGGACAACGCTTGCGCCCTACGTATTACCGCGGCTGCTGGCACGTAGTTAGCCGGCGCTTCTTCTGCAGGTACCGTCACTTTCGCTTCTTCCCTGCTGAAAGAGGTTTACAACCCGAAGGCCGTCATCCCTCACGCGGCGTCGCTGCATCAGGCTTTCGCCCATTGTGCAATATTCCCCACTGCTGCCTCCCGTAGGAGTCTGGGCCGTGTCTCAGTCCCAGTGTGGCCGGTCGCCCTCTCAGGCCGGCTACCCGTCGTCGCCTTGGTGAGCTTCTACCTCACCAACTAGCTGATAGGCCGCGGGCTCATCCTGCACCGCCGGAGCTTTCAACCTTCTCCCATGCGAGAGAAAGTGTCATCCGGTATTAGACCCCGTTTCCAGGGCTTGTCCCAGAGTGCAGGGCAGATTGCCCACGTGTTACTCACCCGTTCGCCACTAATCCACCCCGAAAGGCTTCATCGTTCGACTTGCATGTGTTAAGCACGCCGCCAGCGTTCGTCCTGAGCCAGGATCAAACTCTCCGTGAATGTTTACCCGTAATCGGGTGCGCATCCGCGTTGAGCGGAACCAGGAAGAGGAATAATCTTCCGGTTCACAGCGTCCTCGCTGATGTTTCTTCAAAGGAACCTCGCCACCAGAACAGTGTCTGGTAGACGGGGTATCAACATATCTGGCGTTGACTTTTGGCACGCTGTTGAGTTCTCAAGGAACGGACGCTTCCTTTGTACTCACCCTCTCGGGCTTTCCTCCGGGCGCTTCC
>NZ_JBWLKL010000095.1:0-5183 GCF_059026065.1 Streptomyces sp. A18
GCACCAACGCCCATGTCGTACTCGAACAAGCCCCCGACACGACAGCCACCGCACCGGCACACAACCCCACCCCCGAGGACGAGGCCCCTGCCGCCCCCGCCGCCCTGGCCTGGATCGTCTCCGGCAAGGACGAGAGCGCCCTGCGCGCCCAGGCCGCCCGGCTGCGTCAATTCGTCGACGAGGACCCCAAGTTGGCCTGCCTCAAGCGGGTCGGCGGCACCGCCACCAGCTGGCAGGCCCGCGCCCGCCTCGCCGACATCGGCTTCTCCCTGGCATCCGAACGCGGTGTGCTCGACCACGCCGCCGTCGTCCTCGGCCGCGACGGCACCACCCTGCTCCACGGGCTCGACGCACTCGCCGGCGGCACCCGCCAGCCCGGCGTGGTGCGTGCCCGCGCCGCCAAGGGCACCAAACTCGCCTTCTTGTTCACCGGGCAGGGCAGCCAACGGCTCGGCATGGGGCGTGAGTTGTACGAGTCCGAGCCCGTCTTCGCCGCCGCCTTCGACGAGATCTGCCACCACCTCGACGCCGAGCTCTTCCGCCCGATCAAGGCCGTCCTGTTCGCCCCCGAGGCCTCGGCGGACGCCGCCCTGATCGACCAGACGGCGTTCACACAGGCCGCGCTCTTCACCGTGGAAGTCGCGCTGTACCGCCTCTTCGAGCACTACGGGATCGTCCCCGACCGCCTGCTCGGACACTCCGTCGGCGAAGTCGTGGCCGCGCACGTCTCCGGGGTGCTCACCCTGCCCGACGCGTGTGTCCTGGTCGCCCAGCGCGGCCGCCTCATGCAGTCCGCCAGGGAAGGCGGCGCCATGGTCGCCATCGCCGCGGGCGAGGACGAGGTGCGCGCCTCACTCGCCCTCTACGGCGACCGCGTCGCCATTGGCGGCGTCAACGGCCCGCAGGCCACCGTGATCTCCGGGGATGCCGACGCCGTGGACGACCTCGCCGTGCACTGGCGGGAGCGGGGCGCCCGCACCAAGCGGCTGCCCGTCAGCCACGCCTTCCACTCCCCGCACATGGACGAGGTCCTCGACGAGTTCCGCGAGGTCGTCGCCGGACTCGACCTGCGGCCGCCGCACATCCCCGTCGTCTCCAACGTCACCGGCACCTTCGCCACCGTCGAGGAACTCACCTCACCCGCCTACTGGGCGCGCCACATCCGTGAGGCCGTGCGCTTCGCCGACGGCGTGCGCACCCTGGAGGCGGACGGCGTCACCACCTTCGTCGAACTCGGTCCTGACGGTGTGCTCACCGCCCTGGCCCAGAGCTCCCTCGCCGAGGAGGACACCGGCGTCCTCACCCCGGCCCTGCGCCGCGACCGTGCCGAGGCCGAGACCGTCGCCGGAGCCCTCGCGCTCCTGCGCGTGCGCGGAGCGACACCGCACTGGCGGCGCGCCATGCCCGGCGCCCGCCGCACCGACCTGCCGGGGTACGCCTTCCAGCACGAGCGGTACTGGCTCGACGCCCCGGCCACCGCACCCGACGCCGACGGCCTCGTGGCCACCGGCCATCCGCTGCTCGGCGCGGCCGTGCCCCTGGCCGACCGGGACGGTTACCTCTTCACCGGCCGCCTGTCCCGGCATACGCACCCCTGGCTGGCGGAGCACGCGGTGGCGGGCACGGTCCTGGTCCCGGCCACCGGTGTCCTCGAACTGGCGCTGCGCGCAGGCGAGGGGATCGGCTCCCTCGGCGTCGAGGAGCTCACGCTCGCCGCGCCGCTGCTCCTTCCGGAGCGGGGCGGTGCGCAGATCCAGGTCGCCGTCGGCGACGCGGACGGCGCCGGACGGCGCCCCGTGGAGATCCACGCCCGCGCGGAGGAAGGCGGGGACGTGGAGCTGACCGACGGCGGGGCCTGGACCCTCGTCGCGGGCGGCACACTGGCGCCGCCCAGTGCACCGGCGACCGGCGGACTGCCGGGCGCGTGGCCGCCGGCCGGAGCCGACGAAGTGCCCCTGGACGGCCTCTACGCCCGCCTCGCCGCCGAGCACGGCTACGCATACGGGCCCGCCTTCCAGGGCCTGCGCCGCTTGTGGCGGTCCGAGGAACAGGACACGGGCACGGTGTTCCACGCGGACGTCGCGCTGCCCGAGACGGCGCGCGCTTCGGCGGGGGACTTCCTGATCCATCCCGCACTCCTGGACGCCGCGCTGCATGCACTGCTCCCCGGTGCAGGCGACCCCGACAGGCCCGCCGTGCTGCCCTTCGCCTGGTCCGACGTCCACCTCCACGCCGTGGGCGCGGCCGCACTGCGCGTACGCCTGGAACTCATCGGCGAGCAGGAGGCCTCCCTCACCGTCGCCGACGGCACGGGCGCGCCGGTCGCGACCGCGGGGCTTTCGCTGCGGCCACTGTCCGTGGCCGCCCTGCGCGCGGCCGCCGCACCCCGCGACGGACTGCTCCGCGTCACCTGGACGCCGACGACCACCGCCGTCAACGGCGGTGGCGCACAGGCGGCAACCCTCGTGCTGCCCGCAGGCGAGGCGGCCGTGACAGCGGGCCCCGCGGCGCGCACCGCGCTGCACCACACCCTGCGCGACGTGCAGGCCCACCTGGCCGCCGACACCGCCGACGCGGGCCCGCTGGTCGTCGTGACCCGCGGGGCGGTCGCCGCCGCGCCCGGCGACGGCATCACCGACCTCGCTCAGGCCGCCGCCTGGGGTCTGGTGCGTACGGCGCAGACCGAGAACCCGGGCCGGATCGTGCTCCTCGACATCGGTCCGGCGGCGCACGAAACGGAGACCGAGGCCATCGCGGCCGCCGCCGTGGCCTCAGGTGAACCCCAACTCGCCTACAGGGGCGGCACGTTCCTCCTCCCACGCCTGGCCCGTGAGGTCCCGGACGACGCGGAAGCCGGGACGGGCCCCGACTGGAGTCGGGGCACGGTCCTCATCACCGGCGCGACCGGCACCCTCGGCAGCGTCCTCGCCCGCCACCTGGTGACCGCGCACGGCGCCCGGCGCCTGCTCCTGGTCTCGCGGCGCGGCGCGGACGCGCCCGGAGCGGCACAGCTGCGCGACGAACTCACCGCGGCGGGCGCGCAGGTGGAGCTCGCGGCCTGCGACGTGACGGACCGCGAAGAGCTGGCACGGCTGCTCGCGGGCATCCCCGCCGAGCACCCCCTGTCGGCCGTGGTGCACACGGCGGGCGTGCTGCGGGACACGGTCTTCTCCGACCTGACCCCGCAGACCCTGGACGCGGTCCTTCGCCCGAAGACGGACGCGGCCTGGAACCTGCACGAGCTGACCCGCGACCTCGACCTGTCGGCGTTCGTCCTGTACTCCTCCGTCGCGGGCCTGATCGGCACCGCCGGCCAGGCCAACTACGCGGCCGCGAACATCTACTTGGACGCGCTGGCGACACACCGCCGCGCCCACGGACTGCCCGCCACATCCCTCGCCTGGGGCCTGTGGGAGCAGTCGAGCACCATCAGCGGCGACCTCGACGAGACCGATCTGCGGCGCCTGGCCCGGCTCGGGCTGCTTCCGCTGACCACCGCGGAAGGGCTCGACCTGTTCGACGCGGCCCTTGCCACCGACACCCCCGTCCTGGCCGTCACCCGGCTCGACGCCGCGGCCCTGCGCCGCCGCGGCCACGAACTGCCGCCGCTGCTGCGCGCGCTGGCCCCGGCCACCGCGCGGCGCACCCCGCAGGCGGGCGCGGGCGACGGGCCGGGCGCGGACGGGACCTCTCTGGCGGAGCGCCTCGGTGCGCTCCCCGTGGAGGAGCGGACCCAGGCCCTCGTCGACCTCGTCCGTGCGCAGGTCGCAGGGGTGCTCGGGCACGCCGACGCCACCGCCGTCGACGCCGACCGGGCGTTCCAGGAACTCGGCTTCGACTCCCTGACCGCCGTCGAACTCCGCAACCAGCTCAACAACGCCACCGGTCTGCGGCTGCCCACCACGCTCGTCTTCGACCACCCCACACCCACCGCACTCGCGGCCCATCTGCGCGGCCGGATCGAGATCACCGAGCGCTCCGCTGCCGAGCCCGTCCTCACCGAGCTCGCCCGGATCAAGTCGGCCCTGCGCACGGCGGCCGGGGACGCGGCGGCGCGGGACGCCGTCAGCGCGGCGCTGCGTGAACTCCTTCAGATCGCCGAGGAGGCCGCCCGTACCGCCGCGGACAACGAGGCGCCCAGGACACCGCAGGACACGGAGAGCGACACGGGGAGCGACCTGGAGTCGGCGACCGACGAAGAACTGTTCGCGCTGTTCAACGAGTTGGAGTAGGCGCAGTGCAGCAGGTCGGGACCGATCGACGCACCAACCCATCCGTCACACGAGCCACACCGTCGGGGAGCTGAGAGCAGTGGCGAACGAGCAAGAACTCCGGGACTACCTCAAGAAGGCCATCGCGGACGCACGGGACGCGCGCAGGCGGCTGCGCGAGGTGGAGACCAAGGCGCAGGAGCCCATCGCGATCGTCGCCATGGCCTGCCGCTACCCCGGGGGCGTCAGCTCACCCGCAGACCTGTGGCGCCTCGTCGCCGACGGCACCGACGCCGTCAGCGGCTTCCCGACGAACCGCGGCTGGGACCTGGAGCGGCTCTACGTCCCCGACCCCGACGTGCCCGGCACCTCGTACACCCGCGAAGGCGGCTTCCTGCACGACGCCGACCAGTTCGACCCGGCGTTCTTCGACATGTCACCGCGCGAGGCCCTCGCCATTGACCCGCAGCAGCGGCTGCTGCTCCAGACCACCTGGGAGACCTTCGAGCGGGCCGGGATCGACCCGGCCGCGCTGCGCGGCAGCCGCACCGGCGTCTTCACCGGCCTGATGTACAACGACTACGGCTCGCGCCCCGACCTGCCTCCCGAGGGCAACGAGGGCTACCTCTACTCCGGCAGCGCCGGCTCCGTCGCCGCCGGCCGGGTCGCGTACACCTACGGTCTCGAAGGCCCGGCCGTCGCCGTCGACACGGCCTGCTCGTCGTCGCTCGTCGCGCTGCACATGGCGGTGCAGTCGCTGCGCTCGGGCGAGTGCGACCTCGCCCTCGCCGGCGGCGCGGCCGTCATGGCCACGCCGACCGCGTTCATCGAGTTCTCCCGGCTGCGCGGCCTTGCCCCCGACGGCCGCTGCAAGTCGTTCTCCGAGCACGCCGATGGCACCGGATGGAGCGAGGGCGTCGGCCTGCTCCTGGTCGAGCGGCTCTCCGACGCCCGCCGCAACGGACATGAGGT
>NZ_JBWLKL010000096.1:0-4974 GCF_059026065.1 Streptomyces sp. A18
GAACGTGGTCTTGCCCACGCCGAAGCCGCCCGCCACCACGATCTTCGCGGAGGTGGTGGAGCGGGCTGTTGCTCCGCCGCTAGAGCTTGCGAAGTCCACTGAGCACCCTTTCGAGCAGTGTCACGTCTGGCTGGCCGCCGGCGGACTCGTCGCCGCCCGGCTGATGGATGGCGACAAGTCCGGCCTCCGCCAGGTCGGCTACGAGGATCCGGGCGACGCCGAGAGGAATGGTGAGAAGTGCCGAGATCTCAGCGACTGACTTGATCTCGCGGCACAGATTGCAGATCCGCTGATGCTCGGGCAACTGGCCCTGAAGCTGGTGCGGTTGGGCGGTGGTGTGCACCAGCGCCTCGATGGCGAGCTGGTAGCGGGGCCTGGTGCGGCCGCCCGTCATGGCGTACGGGCGCACCAGGGGGTTGCTCGCGGCACCCGCGGGCGCCGGTTCCGGGGCGCGTCGCTGTGGTTGCACTGGCTGGATCCTGGGGGTGTGAGGCTGCTCGTACGGGCTCTGGCGGGGGCCCGGCTGCTGCGGCTGCTGGTAGGGCCTGCGGTGCTGGCTGGGCGCGGAGGGGAAGTTGTAACGGTTCGGCGCCCCGTCGTGCGGTCCCTGCCCCTGGCCGTGACCAGGCGACCAGTTGGCCGATGACGAACCGTCCGGGGGTGTTCCTGAGCCTGCCACGTACTCCTCCTCCGACTGTGCCGGGCACCATCATTCTGGAGCCGCGTCCCGAAACCTTACGGCCACGGGACGCGAAAACGCACCGTACGTCTACTAGTTGAGAAGGCTCCCCTGCAGCTCCGCACGCAGGTCGGGCGTGAGTACGGTGCCGGCGCGGTCGACAAGAAGCGCCATCTCGTACCCAATGAGACCGATGTCCGCATCCGGGTGGGCGAGAACGGCCAGCGAGGAGCCGTCGGAGATGGACATAAGGAAGAGAAATCCTCGCTCCATCTCCACAACGGTCTGGGTCACGGAACCGCCCTCGAAGATCCGGGAGGCCCCGGCGGTGAGAGAGGTCAGACCGGATGCGACGGCCGCGAGCTGGTCGGCTCGGTCGCGGGGAAAACCTTCGGACATCGCCAGAAGGAGTCCGTCGGCGGAGACCACCACCGTGTGGGACACCCCAGGGGTGTTGTCCACGAAGTTGGTGATCAACCAGTTCAGGTTCTGCGCCGCCTGGCTCATCGGGCTCACACTAACGCTCCTGGTTGTAGGTGCTGTCAGGACCACTGTGTTCATTCCACGTGGCCTGGCCATTCTGGGTGTCACTGCCTGCGCTGCGCCCCCGCTGGACGCCCCGGCGCAGGTTGCTCAGCCTGCCCCGCACGTCCTCGGGGTCGCGGGAGACCTGAGGGCCGCCCTGTGGGGTCTGTTCCGCCGTGCCCTCGACCAGATTGGCCTTGGGTACCCGCTTCGGGAGACCGGACGGGGTGACCCCACCCGCCTTGGGCTCCTTCAGTGATTCTGCGCGCTGCCAGCGATCGTCGTTGGACGAACGCCAGTTGCTGTCGTTGTTGCCGAACGCGTCGACGGACGTGGCCTCGGTCGCCGGAGCCGGGGCGCTGCCGTTTCCGGTGGAGCCTCGGCGCGGGAGACCCGCGGCGGTGGTGTCGTGGACCGCGGACGGGGCCGGTCCGGGACGCTCGAAGCCTACGCGTTCGGCGCCGTTCGCGGGAGCCGCCGGACCAGATTCCGGTTCCGGAGAGTACTCGGCCTGATACGCGCCCGCGTTGCTGTCGTATCCGTCGCGCGAAGGCCAGTCGTCCTGGTGAGAGCGGTCCGGGTAGGCCGCGAACGGCTCGGAGACGGCACCCGTACGAGCGGCGTGATCATCGTGACCCGCCTCCGTATAGGGGGCGTCCTGGTAACCGTCACGCGCCGGGTAGTACGAGTCGTCGTACGCCGGTTGCACGGCCTGGCCCTGGCTGTAGTCGTCGTACGCCGGGACCTGCTGGTCGTACGCCGGGTCGTAGCCGCCCTGCTGGTCGAAGCCCTGCTGCCCGTCGATCTCGTCGCGGAAGAGGGGACGGCCGTCGCCGGACTGCGCCTGCGCCTCCAGAGCGGCACGCCGCTCCTCACGCATCAGCGAGCGGCCCACCGGGTCGAGCTCCGGGCTGTCGGCCGCGTCGCCGTTGTAGCGGCTGTCGTCGAAGCCCAGCTCGGCCGCCGTACGCATCGGCTGGTGGTTGAAGGCCGGCTGCTCAGGGGCGTGCTGCTCCGGCATGATCGAGGAGACCGTGAACTCGGACTCGGGCAGCTGGTGATCGCCGCCGCCGCCGTGCGTGATCCCGTCGGGGAGCATGACGAGCGAGGTCGTACCGGCCTGCTCGCCCGAGGGGCGCAGCTGGACGCGGATGCCGTGCCGGTCGGAGAGACGGCCGACCACGAACAGGCCCATGCGCTGGGAGATCGCGGCGTCCACCGTCGGCGGGTTGGCCAGCTTGTGGTTGATGTCCGCGAAGTCCTCGGCGGTGAGGCCGATGCCCTTGTCGTGGATCTCGACCATGATGCGGCCGTCGGGCAGACGGGTCGCGGTGACGCGGACCTTGGTCTGCGGCGAGGAGAACGTGGTGGCGTTCTCCAGGAGCTCGGCGAGCAGGTGCACGAGGTCGGTCACGGCGAGGCCGTGGATCTCGGCCTCCGGCACGCCCGAGAGCTCGACGCGCTCGTACTGCTCGACCTCGGAGGACGCTGCGCGCAGGACGTCGACCAGCGGGACCGGCTGGTCCCAGCGGCGTCCCGGCTCCTCGCCGGAGAGGACCAGGAGGTTCTCGCCGTTGCGTCGCATACGGGTCGCCAGGTGGTCCAGGCGGAAGAGGCTCTCCAGCTGGTCCGGGTCGGCCTCGTTGTTCTCCAGGTCGGTGATGAGGGTCAGCTGGCCCTCGATCAGGGACTGGTTCCGGCGCGACAGGTTGGTGAAGATCGCGTTGATGTTGCCTCGGAGCAGGGCCTGCTCGGCGGCGAGTCGCACGGCCTCGCGGTGCACCTGGTCGAAGGCGCGGGCGACCTCGCCGATCTCGTCCGTGGAGGAGATCGGGATGGGCTGTACGCGGGTGTCGACGCGGCCGGGGTCGGTGCGCGAGAGCTGGTCGACCAGCATCGGCAGGCGCTGCTCGGCGATGCCGAAGGCGGCCGTACGCAGCTGGCGCATCGCGCGGCTCATCTGGCGGGCCATGAGCCCGGCCAGGATGAAGGCGGCGAGCAGCGCGATCACGACGATGGCGCCGGTGATGTACGCGTTGCGCTGGGCGTTGGACGCGATGTCCGAGGCCTCGGTCACCGCCTTGTCGGCGAGGTCGGACTCGATGTCCCGGTACGCGTCGAACTTGGCGCTGGTGGTGGCCCACCAGGCCTCGGGGGTGACGCCCTTGCCGGCGAGGGCGACACGGGCGCTGGGCTGCGTGCTCTCCAGCTGCGCCATGGCGGCGACCATCGCCTCGGAGGACGGCGGCGGTACGAACGTCTCGCCCTTGGCCTTCGCGGCGGCGGCGGCCTGCTTGGCCTGCTTCTCGCCGTCGGCCTTCAGCTTCTTCTTCGCGGCCTCGAGCTTGGCGACGTCCTCGGGGGTGCCACCGCCCGTGTACTCCTCGATGGCGATGCCTTCGAGGTAGGCGTACGAGGAGAGCGCCACGCGCTGCTTGGCGAGGCTCGGAGCCGTGGGGCCCGGCTTGACCAGCAGGTGCGTACCGATGGAGCGCTGCAGCGAGAGCGCGGCCTTGGTCAGCGAGATCGCGTAGACGGTGCGGCCGTAGCTGGTGATGTTTCCGGTGCCCAGACCGAGCTCGTTGGCGAACTCCATCAGGGGGTGCTGGATGGCTACGTAGCCCTCTTCGGTCTGCGCGCCCGAGAGCTTGGAGGTGTAAGCGGCCTGACGCAGGGCCTGCAGGCCCGGCTCCACCTTGTGGAAGCCGTCGAGGCGGCGCTTGAGGCCTTCCTTCTGCGGCATGCCCTCGGCGGCGGCGTCGAACTCTTCCCCGGCCTCGTCGGTGGCCTTGCGGGCCTTCACGACGACGGGGTCGTTCTTCTTGCCGCGCAGCAGCGGGGCGGCGGAGAGGTCGCGCTCCTCGATGAGGCGGTTGCCGTAGTTCAGCGAGGCCTGCACGAGGCGGGCCGTCGCCTCGGCGTCCTGGGCCTCGCTCCAGGTGTCGATGGAGCCCTTGACCTGGAAGCCGCCCATGACGAGGCCGACGAGCACGGGTATGAGGAGGATCGCGTTCAGGCGGGTCGGCACACGCCAGTTGCGCGGGGACATTCTGCCTCCGGCGGGAGCCGGCGCCTCCATGCCCTGCACATCGGTGGGGGACGCCGCTGTGCGCGGCGGCGGGGTGAAGTTGCCCCGCGTGTCCCGCGTATGCGGCGGTGCGGGGCTCGTCTTGCTTCGCCTCACTCGACCAACAACCTCTCGGCGGCGGGACCTACACCGGTCCCGCTGTCGTCTCCAAGGCCCGTGCTACTGGGCAGTTCAGCGCATTCCAGCACGTCAGGGGGTCCTCTACCAAACAGTGTGAAGGGCTGCTTCCGAGTGGTGTAAGCCTCAGATAAAACGGTCAAAAAGAGCGAGCCCCGCCAAAAGGCGGGGCTCTCGTGCGCGCAGCGACACCGGATGACCGCGACGCGTGGCGGCGCCCGGCGAATTCTCTGTCGAAACGTTATGAACAGAGCGGTCATCCGTGTCAAAGGACACAGACCACTCTGTGGAATCTACGGCAACTGCCGTATGGCCTCGTCTACTTGAGTCGTGCCATCAGCGCGTGCTCGACCAGCGTGATCAGGCCGCTCTTTGCGTCCGCACGGTGTCGTGCGTCGGTGGTGATGATCGGTGTGTTGGGTCCGATCTGGAGAGCTTCGCGCACTTCATCGGGGGTGTACGGCTGGTGGCCGTCGAAGCCGTTGAGTGCGATGACGAAGGGCAGGCCCGAGTTCTCGAAGTAGTCGACGGCCGGGAAGCAGTCGGCGAGACGGCGGGTGTCGAC
>NZ_JBWLKL010000097.1:0-4771 GCF_059026065.1 Streptomyces sp. A18
GTACCACTCGCATCCGCCGAGAACGACCTGCACCGCCCATCCACCGAAAGACCCCGCTGCCGCGAGAACTCCACGAAGGTGTGCGGGCTGTTCATGACCGTGACACCGCCGGCGAGGGCCATGTCGGACTCGCCGGAGCGCAGTGACTGCACCGCCATGTGCAGCGCGACGAGCGACGACGAGCAGGCCGTGTCGACCGTGACGGCCGGGCCTTCGAGACCGTAGGTGTACGAGAGCCGTCCCGACAGGACGCTGGACAGGTTCCCGGCGAGCAGGAAGCCCTCGAACTCCTTGGGTGCGGTGGCCAGCCGGGAGGCGTAGTCGTCGTACATGGCGCCGGCGAAGACGCCGGTGCGGCTGCCGCGCAGCGTGGCCGGGTCGATCCCCGCGCTCTCGAAGGTCTCCCACGCGGTCTCCAGGAGGAGCCGCTGCTGCGGGTCCATGGCGGTCGCCTCGCGCGGCGAGAGCCCGAAGAACTCCCGGTCGAACTGGTCGGCGCCGTGCAGGAAGCCGCCTTCGCGGGTGTACGACGTGCCCACGTGCTCGGGGTCGGGGTCGTAGAGCCGCTCCAGGTCCCAGCCGCGGTTCACGGGGAACTCGCTGATCGCGTCGGTGCCTTCGGCTACCAGGCGCCACAGGTCGTCGGGCGAGTTGACACCACCGGGGTAGCGGCAGGCCATGCCGACGATGGCGATCGGCTCGTCGTCCGTCCGGCGGTCGTTGCGGGTCCGGCGTGCCGTGGGGGCGGGCCGGTCGCTGATCCGGTCGAGGAGGTAGGTGGCGAGGGCCAGTGGCGTCGGGTGGTCGAAGACGGCCGTGGCGGGCAGCTTCATGCCGGTGGTGGTGGCGAGCCGGTTGCGCAGGTCGACGCCCGCCATCGAGTCGAAGCCCAGGTCCTTGAAGGCGCGTTGCGGTTCGACGGCCTGCGTGCCGGTGTGACCGAGCACTCCGGCCACGGTGGTGCGGACCAGGTCCAGCACCGCCTGTTCGCGCTTGTCCGACGGCAGCGCGGCGGTGCTCTGCGCCCAGTCGGAACCGGCCGCGCCGCCCGTGCCGGAGGCGGCGGCCTGCGCGCGCCGTGGACGGGTGCGCACCAGGGCCCGGAACAGCGGCGGCACCGGGGTGTCGCCGCCGAAGCGGGTGAGGTCCAGGTGGACCGGGGCGAGCAGGGCGCTGTCGGCGGTGAGCGCCGCGTCGAACAGGGCGAGGCCGCGCTCGGGGGTGAGCGGGACCATGCCCGCCCTGGCCCAGCGGGCGAGGTCGGCGTCGGTGAGGGCCGCTCCCATGCCGTGGGTGCCGTCCCACAGCCCCCAGGCGAGCGAGACGGCGGGCAGGCCCTGGGTGCGGCGATGGTGGGCGAGCGCGTCCAAGTAGGTGTTGGCCGCCGCGTAGTTGGCCTGTCCGGGGGTGCCGGTGAGGCCGGACACGGACGAGAACAGGACGAACGCGGCGAGGCCGAGGGGCGCGGTCAGCTCGTGCAGGAGCCGGGCCGCGTCGGCCTTGGGCCGAAGCACGGCGTCGAGCCCCGCGGGGGTCAGGCTCTGCACGGTCGCGTCGTCGAGGACACCGGCCGTGTGCACGACGGCGGTCAGCGGGTGGTCGTCCGTGACCTCGGCGAGCAGGGCGGTCAGGGCCTCCCGGTCGGCGGCGTCCGCCGCCACCACGGTGACCTCGGCGCCGAGCGCGGCCAGTTCGGTCCTGAGCGCGTCGGCGCCCGGGGTACCGGGGCCGCGGCGGCTGCTCAGCAGCAGGTGCCGTACGCCGTGACGGGCCACGAGATGGCGGGCGACGAGTGCGCCGAGGCCGCCGGTGCCGCCGGTGATCAGGACGGTGCCGTCGGGGTCGAGCGGGGTGCCGCCCCGGACCTCGGGTGCGTGCGCCGCCTGGTCGGTGGATGCCTCCTGCGGCACCCCGGCCGCCCGGAGGGGTCGGGTCAGCCGGGGCGCGCGGAGGCCGCCGGCGCGAAGCGCCAGCTGCGGCTCCTCGGTGGCGAGCGCGGCGGCCACGAGTCCGTCCGCCGGCTCGGTGCCATCGAGGTCGATCAGGGTGACACGGCCGGGGTGTTCGGACTGCGCCGAGCGCACCAGGCCCCATACGGGGGCGGTGGCGAGGTCCACGTCGTCGGCCGGGTCCGCGGCGACGGCACCTCGGGTGAGCAGGGCGAGCCGGGTGTCGGTGAACCGCTCGTCGGCCAGCCAGCTCCGCAGCAGGCCGAGGACGCCACGTACCGCCCCGTGCGGGTCGTCGGAGTCCGGTACGGGGGTGAGGTGGACGGCGACGGCGGTGGCTCCGGCAGCGACGGCGTTCCCGGCCACGGCGAAGAGGTCACCGGTGGCCGCGCCCGGGGGCGCGGCGGTGTCGAACGCCACCTCCACAAGGGCGTCGCCCGCGCCGCTCGCGTCCGTCGGCGCCGGCACGTCCTGCCAGGCCACGGTGAACAGCGAATCGGCGGGCCGCTGTTCATCCGCGGCGGCGATGCGGTCCCTGCCGACGGGGCGCAGGACGATCTCGTCGACGACGGCGACCGGCGCGCCGGTGGCGTCGGCGGCCGTCAGGGTCGCGGCGCCCGTGCCGGCCGGGGTGATCCGCACGCGGAGCTCGGTGGCGCCGTACGCGTACAGACAGACGCCGCTGAAGCCGAACGGCAGCCTGATGCGGTCTTCCTCGCCGGGCACCGCCGCGTCGAGGACGAGCGGGTGCAGTACCGCGTCGAGGAGCGCGGGGTGGACGCCGTAGCCGTCGGCGCCGGAGTGCAGCTCATCGGGGAGGCGTACCTCGGCGAAGACCTCGTCGCCACGCCGCCACAGTGAGCGCAGGCACTGGAAGGCGGGCCCGTAGGTGTAGCCGAGGTCGTGCAGGCGGGCGTAGACGTCGTCGAGGGCCTGCGCCTCGGCGCCGGCCGGCGGCCACTGCGCCAACTCGGCGTCGACGTCCGGGAGTCCGGCGGGCTCGGTGGCGAGGGTGCCGCTCGCGTGCCGGGCCCAGGGCGCGTCGGCGGTGGCGGTCGCGTCCTCCAGGCGTGAGTGCAGGGTGAAGGGCCGCTGTCCGGTGGGGTCGGGGGAGCCGACGGCGATCTGCAGACGGATCGCGCCGCGCTCGGGCAGCGGCAGCGGCGCCTCCAGGGAGAGGTCGGCGACCTGCGGGGTGTCGACGTGACGGCCTGCGGCGGCGACGAGTTCGAGGAAGGCGGTGGCCGGGACCAGGTCGATGCCCACGATGGTGTGCTCGGCGAGCCAGGGCTGTCCGGCGCGCGCGATGCGGCCGGTGAACACGGCGTCGTCACGGTCGGCCAGCTCGACGACCGTGGTCAGCAGCGGGTGTCCGGCCGGCTCCAGGCCGAGGGTGCGGGCGTCGGCGCGGGCCGGTGCGGTCAGCCAGTAGTGCTCGCGCTGGAAGGCGTACGTGGGCAGCTCCGCGAGCGCGGCCGATGGCGTGCCGGGGAAGAAGGTGTCCGCGTCCAGGGGCGCCCCGTGCGCGTACGCCTCGGCGCAGCCCGCGGCGAAGGCGGGGCCCTCGGGGCGGCCGGAGCGCAGCAGCGGCACGGCGGTGACGGGCGAGTCCTGGAGGATCTCGCGGGCCAGTGAGGTGAGCACCGCGTCGGGGCCGAGCTCGACGAGGACGGTGGTGCCCAGGCGGGCGAGTTCGCGGGCGGCGTCGGCGAACCTGACGGCCTCGCGGATCTGCCGTGTCCAGTAGTCGGGCGAGGTGAGTTCGGCGGCGGTGGCGGCCTCGCCGGTCACGGTGGACACCAGGGGGATGCGCGGCTCGTGGAACGTGACGCGGCCCGCCTCGGCACGGAACGCGTCGAGCACCTCGTCCATGTGCGGCGAGTGGAAGGCGTGCGACACCTGCAGTCGCTTGGTGCGCAGGCCCTTCTCGCGCCAGGTGGCGGCGAGCCGGAGCGCGGTGTCCTCGTCACCGGAGATCACCACGGAGCGGGGCGCGTTGACGGCCGCGACGGACACGGAGTCCTCCAGGCCCGCGAGGGCCGCCGTCACCTCCTGCGGGTCGGCCTCGACGGCGACCATGGCGCCGCCGGTGCGGGCGGACTGCATGAGGCGGCCGCGGGCGGCAACGAGCCGGGCGGCGTCCGCCAGATCGAACACCCCGGCCGCGTGAGCGGCGGCGAGTTCACCGATGGAGTGCCCGGCGACCAGGTCCGGAGTCATGCCGTGGTGGTCGAGCAGCCGGAACAGGGCGGTCTCGACGGCGAAGAGCGCGGGCTGGGTGTACGTCGTGGAGTCAAGGAGCGCGGACTGCTCGCTGCCTTCGGGGGCGAACACGACGTCGCGCAGCGGGGTGTCGAGGAGCCCGTCGAAGGCGCCGAGCACCTGGTCGTACGCGGCCGCGAACACCGGGTGCGCGGCGTGCAGTTCGGCGCCCATCCGGGCGCGCTGGGCGCCCTGCCCCGTGAACAGGAACGCGGTCTGGGCGCGCTGCGGTGCGGTACCTCGCAGCACGGTGGGCGTGTCGGTGCCCGCGGTGACGGCAGCGAGCCCGTCGAGGAGCTCCGCGCGGCTCCCGGCGAGGACGACCGCGCGCCGTTCGAAGGCGCTGCGACTGACGGCAAGGGCGCGTCCGGTGGCAGCCACCTCGTCGTTGCTCTCGGTGAGTTGGGCAGCGAGCCGGGCGGCCTGGGCGCGCAGGGCGGCATCGTCACGCGCGGACAGCACCCAGGGCGCCGGGAGGCTCAGCTCGGGGGTGGGGTTGTGTGCCGGTGCGGTGGCTGTCGTGTCGGGGGCTTGTTCGAGTACGACATGGGCGTTGGTGC
>NZ_JBWLKL010000098.1:0-4699 GCF_059026065.1 Streptomyces sp. A18
GAGAGGCGCTCAAGGAGCACCACGGCCACGCCTTCGGACCAGCCGGTGCCGTCGGCACCGGCGGCGAACGCCTTGCACCGGCCGTCCTCCGCGAGACCGCGCTGACGCGAGAACTCGATGAAGGTGGAGGGCCGCACCATGACGCAGACACCGCCGGCCACCGCGAGGTCGCTCTCGCCCGCGCGCAGCGACTGAGCCGCCAGATGCAGCGCGACGAGCGACGACGAGCACGCCGTGTCGACCGTCACCGCGGGACCCTCGAAGCCGAAGGTGTACGAGACGCGGCCCGACAGGACGCTGGGCAGGTTGTTGTGCGACGTATAGCCGTCGACGCCTTCGGCGATCACATCGGCACCGATGGTGTAGCCGGTGTGGAAGGCGCCGGCGAAGACGCCGGTGCGGCTGCCGTGCAGGGCGCCCACGTCGATGCCCGCGCGCTCGATGACCTCCCAGGAGGCTTCGAGGAACACCCGCTGCTGCGGGTCCATGCCGAGGGCCTCACGCGGGGAGATACGGAAGAACGCCGGGTCGAACCGCGTCGCGGTGTCGAGGAATCCGCCCCTGCGGGTGTAGGTCTTGCCCGGCAGTCCGGGCGCGGGGTCGAAGATGGCGTCGATGTCCCAGCCGCGGTCCGTGGGGAAGTCGGACTGTGCCTCGCGGCCTTCCGTGAGCAGCTCCCAGAGGTCCTCGGGCGAGGCGACGCCGCCGGGCAGGCGGCAGGCCATGGAGACGATCGCGATCGGGTCGTCGTCGGTGACCCGCGCGGCCGTCACGGCCTGCGCGGCCCCGGCCGCTCCGCCCGCCAGCTCGCCCAGGACGAACCCGGCGAGTGCCTGCGGTGTCGGATAGTCGAAAATCAGGGTGGCCGGGAGCCGCAGGCCGAAGTCCCTGACGAGCGCGTTGCGCAGCTGCACCGCCGTCATGGAGTCGAAGCCCTGGTCGGTGAAGGCCACTTGGGGCTTGACCACAGCTCCGTCCCGGTGCCCGAGTACGGCGGCTACTTGGGACTGCACGGCGGTGAGCACGGCGGTCTCCCGCTCGTCCTCCGGCAGCGCGCTGAGCCGTGCGGCGAGGTCGGAGCCCGCGCCGTCGGCGCCGCGCCCGCCTTCGAGTTCCCGCAACGCCGCCTGTACCTCGGGCAGTTCGCCGAAGAGCGCGCTCGGACGCTGGGCGGTGAAACCGGGCGCGAACCTGGCCCAGTCGATGTCGGCGACCGAGAGGACGGTCTCGTCCCGCTCCACGGCATCCACCAGCGCGGCGACGGCCAGCTGCGGGTCCATGGCGGATACGCCGAGCCGCTCCAGGCGTTCGGCGGCGCCGTCGACGGCGCCGAGTCCGGCTCCGCCCCAGGAGCCCCAGGCGACCGAGGTCGCGGTGCGGCCCTGGCCGCGGCGCCGCAGCGCGAGCGCGTCGAGGTAGGCGTTGGCCGCGGCGTACGCTCCCTGGCCGCCGCCGCCCCAGACGCCGGCGTTCGACGAGATCAGCACGAAGGCGTCGAGCGGGCGGTCGCCGAGCACCGCGTCCAGGTTGTCGGCACCGGCGACCTTGCCGGTGAGGATGTGCGCGAAGTCGGCCGGGCCGGTCTCGGCGATGGTGCTCTGCTGGCCGAGGCCCGCGGCGTGCACGACCGCGGTCAGCGGCTGCTCGTCCGGTATGCCGTCGATCACGGTGGCCAGGGCGTCCCGGTCGGTCACGTCGCAGGCGGCGACGGTCACCGTGGCGCCGAGGTCTCCGAGTTCGGCCACCAGCTCCTCGGTGCCGTCGGTGTCCGGGCCGCGGCGGCTCAGGAGCAGCAGGTGCTCCGCACCGGCGCCGGCCAGCCAACGGGCGATCTGCCCGCCGACGCCACCGGTGCCGCCGGTGAGCAGGACGGTTCCGTGCGGGGTCCAGGTGCGGCGCGCGTCGCTCTCGTCGAGGGGGGCCCGCAGCAGGCGCCGGCCGAAGACACCGGCGCCGCGGATGGCGATCTGGTCCTCGTCGCCCTGGCCGCGGAGCACTCCGGACAGCTGCCGCAGGGCCTGCTCGTCCGGTTCGGCGGGCAGGTCGACGAGACCGCCCCAGGTCTTGGGGTACTCAAGGGCGGCGACCAGGCCGAAGCCCCAGGTGAGCGCCTGCGCCGGGCTGGTCTCGGGGCCGTCGGGGCCGTCCGTGCCGCCCGCGGTGACGGACCACAGCGGGGCGGTGACTCCGATGTCGGCGAGGGCCGGTACGAGTGCGGTGAGCAGGGCGAGGCCCGTCGGTACGGCCGGGAAGTCGGCCTGCGGCCGCTCGTCGAGGGAGAGGAACGACAGGACGGCGCTGTAGCCGGCGGCCGGCGCGCCCGCCGCCGTCAGCTGTGCGCCGAGGGCCGCGCGGTCGGTGTCCCCGATCTCCATCAGGACGCATTCGGCGCCCTGGGCCCGCAGGGCGTCGAGTGCCGTGGTCACCCGGGTGTCGTCGGCGAAGCCCGCGGGGAGAGCGGCGAGCCATGTCCCGGTCAGCCGCCGGGAGTTGACGACGCCGAGGCGGCGCCAGGCGACCCGGTAGCGCCAGGCGTCCGCGGTGGAACGGCGGCGGGCGAGGCGGCGCCAGTTCATCAGCGCGGGCAGGGCGGAGGCGAGGGCGTCGCGGGACTCCGGGTCGGTGACATCGAGCGTCTCGGTGAGCGCGGCCAGGTCCTCCTGGTCGACGGCTTCCCAGAAGCGCGCCTCGTTCGGGTCCACCGTGCCGCCCGCTTCGGCCTGCGGTGCGGGCCGCGGCCAGTAGCGCTGGTGTTGGAACGGGTAGGTGGGCAGGGGAACTTCGGCACTGGTCGTGGAGGTGGCGGGCACGTGCCAGTCGAGCGGCAGATCGGTGTGCGTGGCCAGTCGGGCCAGGGCGGCCAGGAAGGTGCTCGGCTCGTCCTTGTCCCGGCGCAGGGTCGGAGCCGTCAGTGTGTCCGGGCGCTCTTCCAGGATCGCCTCGATCGCCATGGTCAGGACGGGGTGGGTGCTGACCTCGACGAAGACATGATGTCCGTCGTCGGCCAGGGAGCGCACCGCGGCCTCGAAACGCACCGTCTGACGCAGATTGCGATACCAGTACTCACCACCCAGCTGCCCGGGCTCCACCCAGGCACTGTCGGTGCTCGAATACATCGGCGTCCGCGCCGCCCCGGCACTGATCCCGTCCAGAACCGTCGCCAACTCGTCCTGGATCAAATCCACATGCGAGGTGTGCGAGGCGTAGTCCACCGGGATCTTCCGAGCCCGCACCCCCGCCTCCGTCAGCGCCGCATGCAGCGCATCCACCGACACCGGCCCTCCGGCCACCACCACTGAGGCAGGCCCGTTGACCGTGGCAACCTCGACACCCTCGTACTCCTGCGACCGGGACAGCCACTCCTCGACCTCGCCCCGAGGCAACGGCACCGACATCATCGCGCCCAGACCCGCGAGCCGCCCGGCAATCGTCTGGCTGCGCAACGCCACCACCCGCGCGGCATCCTCAAGGGACAACACCCCCGCCACACAAGCAGCCGCGATCTCACCCTGGGAATGGCCCATCACCGCATCCGGCTGCACCCCGTGATGCCGCCACAACCGCGCCAGCGACACCATCATCGCGAACGACACCGGCTGCACCACATCAACCCGGTCAAGCGACGCGGCACCCTCGACCTGACGGATCACATCCGTCAACGACCAGTCCACAAACGGCTCAAGAGCCGCCTCGACCTCCGCGACACTCTCCGCGAACACCCGCGAGGACGCCAGCAGACCAGCCCCCATCCCCGCCCACTGCGTGCCCTGCCCCGGAAAGACGAACACCGTCCGACCCTCAACACCCGCAGAGCCCGAGACCACGCCGGCATCCGCAGTGTCATCCGCCAACGCCGAAAGCCCGCGGAGCAGTTCCTCACGGTCGGAGCCGATGACCACGGCACGCTCATCAAGCCGGGCCCGGCCGAGCAGCCTCGCGGCCACCTCACCCGCACCCAGATCACCACGCCCCTCGACATGGTCGAGGAGGCGCCGCGCCACCTGCGACAGCGCAGGCGCCGACGCGGCGGACAACACCCACGGCAACAGCCCCGAAGGCTCTTCGAGGACCGTGTCGCCCTCGTCCTCGGCTGCGTTGTCAACCGCGGGGCCCTGTTCCAGGATGACGTGCGCGTTCGTACCGCTGACGCCGAAGGCCGAGACACCCGCGCGCCGCGGACGGCCCTGGTCCGGCCACTCCACCGCGTCCGTCAGGAGCTCCACCGAGCCCGCCGACCAGTCCACGTGCGGCGTCGGCGCATCCACGTGCAGCGTCTTCGGCAGCACCCCATGGCGCATCGCGAGCACCGACTTGATGACACCGGCGACACCCGCGGCGGTCTGCGTATGACCGATGTTGGACTTCAACGAGCCGAGCCACAGCGGGTGTTCAAAGTCGCGGCCTTTTCCGTACGTGTTGATGACGGCCTGCGCCTCGATGGGGTCGCCCAGCTTGGTGCCGGTACCGTGCGCCTCGACCATGTCGACGTCGCCGGTGCGCAGGCCGGCGCTTGCCAGGGCCTGGCGGATCACCCGCTGCTGGGAGGGGCCGTTCGGCGCCGTGAGGCCGTTGGACGCACCGTCCTGGTTCACCGCGGAACCGGCGACCACGGCCAGGACCTTGTGTCCGTTGCGGCGTGCGTCGGAGAGGCGCTCAAGGAGCACCACGGCCACGCCTTCGGACCAGCCGGTGCCGTCGG
>NZ_JBWLKL010000099.1:0-4537 GCF_059026065.1 Streptomyces sp. A18
TGTGGAGCTAAGGAGAATTGAACTCCTGACCTCCTGCATGCCATGCAGGCGCTCTACCAACTGAGCTATAGCCCCTTACCTGTCCGCCCGGTTCCCCCGGCGGCTCCGCCAACATTACACGGTCCTCCCCATGCTCCACCAAATCGTTTCCGGTCTGTGCGGATACGGCCGGTACTGTCAGCCTTCGTGACCGTGATCGCGCTTGCCGGCGCCCGCCGCCGCGTGCCCCTCGCCGCAGGGGCGTGCCTGCTCTCCTTCACGGCCTTCTGGCTCGCGCAGCGCGCCCTGGACGTCTCGATGATCGACTTGATGGTCTACCGCGCCGAGGGCGAGACGGCGCGCGCGGGCGGCGATCTCTACGCGCTGCGGACCACCGAGGCCCATCTGCCCACCACGTACCCGCCGTTCGCCGCCCTGCTGTTCACGCCCCTGACGCTCCTGGACACGGCGGACATGCGCACGCTGGCGACGCTGGGGAACCTGCTCCTCCTGGTGGCCTTCGCGCACCTCGCCCTGCGCCTCATCGGACCTCTCCCGAACCTCGGGCACGCGCGCGTGGAGACCGCCCTGTGGGTGTCCGCCCTCGCGGTCTGGACGGAACCGGTGTGGACGACCTTGCGGTACGGCCAGATCAATCTGCTGCTCGGCGTCCTGGTGCTGTGGGATCTGACCCGGCGCCCCGGCCACCGGTGGGCGGGCCTGGGCATCGGCGTCGCGGCGGCGATCAAACTCACGCCCGCGCTCTTCGCGGTGTTCCTGCTGCTCACCGGCGCGGCCGAGGCCGTGCGGCGCGGGGCGTGGCGCGCGCCCGTGCGGCACGCGTGCGTGGCGGCTGCCTCCTTCGTCGGTGCGACGCTGCTCGCGGCCGCCGTCCTGCCGTACGACTCCCGGCGCTTCTGGACCCGGATGGTGTTCGAGGCGGGCCGGGTCGGGTTGCCCGAGGACACCGCGAACCAGTCGCTGCGCGGGGTCCTCGCGCGGCTCCTGCACACCCCGGAGCCCGGCATCTGGTGGGCGGTGGCCGCGGCGGCGGCCGGCGCGCTCGGTCTCGCGGTCGCGGTGCACGCGGCGCTGCGCGGGGAGCGCGCCCGTGCGGCGGTGGCCTGCGCGGCGACGGCGCTCCTGGTCAGCCCGGTGTCGTGGTCGCACCACTGGGTGTGGTGCGTGCCCATGGCGCTGGTCGTCTGGACGGAGGCGCCGCGCCGGGGCGGCCGGGCCCGGTGGGCAGCCACCGGAGCCGTGGCCCTCGTCTTCTGTTCGTACGCCCTGTGGTGGGTCCCGCACGGCGTAGGACGGCTTGAACTCGGCCAGAATTTTGGCGAGATGACGCTGTCCGCCCTCTACGTAGGGACCGCTTTCGCGTTCCTGCTGCAAGGAATCGGACGCCGGACCCGCCGGGGATCAGGCGGGATCGGATACGGGATCAAGCCGTGGCGAAGGAATAGAAGCGCTTGAGCGTGCAGTGCTCGTCGAGCAGCCGGCCATAGATCGGCTCCCCTTCGAGCTCGCGGTACGTCTCGATGGGGTCGCCCTTTATGATCAGCGCCCGCGCGCACTCCTCGCACCAGTACTGGTAGTCCGGGTTGACGGGTTCCATGTCGCGGACGATCGGCGTACCACTGCCGCACCAGTCGCACTTCCGCCTGTGTGCACCCATCAATCAGCTCCAGCTGTGGCCGCAGGCCGTGCACACGTACGAGACACCGCCGTTGTCACCGAGCACTTGGGCGACATGGGACGAACCGCAGGACGGACAGTTCAGGAGGGTGATCGCCGCGAAGGGAGCGGCAGCGCGGCGCGGCGCGGCCACTGCGACGGGGCGGTCAACCCCATCGGGGATGCTCGCAGGCATCGCTCTCCCTCCCGTCGGGTCACATTCGGTGGTCTGGCGCGGTCCCCTTCCGGCTGTCCGATTCTGCCACGGCCCGAGCGACCCGGTCAGCGACGCAGTCGTACCAGTCCGGACACGGCACCCAGTGCGGCCGCTCCGGCCAGTGCGTACGCGCACACCAGGAGCGCGTCCGCCGATGAATACGCCCCCGGAGCCCCTTGCGACTCAAGCCGGTTGAGGAAAAGTGCGCCAAAACACGCGACGCCGGTCAACTGGCCGAGCTGAGCGACCGTCGAGAGGAGGCCGCTGGCATCCGCGGCGTCCTCGGGCCGCACCGTGGAGAGCGCCCGGGTCAGCGTCGGGCTGAACCCGAGGGAGAGCCCCGCACCGATGCCCACGAAGGCCGCATACAGCCACAGTCCGCCCTCACCCCCGTCGCGGAGGAGCAACCCCACCACGGCCGCCGACACCGCGGTCAGCGCGAACCCGCCGGGAATCAGTGCCCGTTGGACCGTCGCAGGCCAGTGGCGCCAGGTCAGGCCGACCGCGCCGAAGACCACCGCGGTCGGCGCGAACGTCAGGCCCGCGCGCAGGGCGCTGTAGCCGAGGCCGCCCTGGACGTGCAGCGTGAGCACGAACAGGAAGCCGGCGTTGACCGCCATCACCGCGGTGATCCGGAAGACCGCGAGGCCCATGCCGGGGATGCGCAGGACCCGCGGCGCGATCAGCGGCGCACCGCCGCCGCGGGCGAGCCGGGACTCGTACGCGCAGAAGAGCGCGAAGAGGACCACGGCCGACCCCAGCGAGAGCCGGGACCACAGCGGCCAGCCCTCCTCCTGTCCGAGCACCAGCGGCACCGTGAGCAGCGAGACGACGGCACCGAGCAGCACGAGCCCCGGCAGATCGAGCCCACGCGCCCGCGTCTCCCCCGGCTTCGGGGAGGCGTCACGCGGCAGCACCCGCCGCGCCATGATCAGCAGGACCAGGCCGACCGGCACGTTCACCAGGAACACCGGACGCCATCCCGTGCCGAACAGATCGGCGCTGACCAGGACTCCGCCGAGCACCTGCCCCGCGGCGGCCCCGACGGCGAGCACGGCCGCGTACGCGCCGAGCGCCTTCGTCCGCGCCTCCCCGGTGAAGTTGCGCTGGATCAGGCTGAGGACCTGCGGGATGAGGAGCGCCGAGCCCGCGCCCTGCAGCAGCCGGAAGGCGATCAACTCGCCCGTGCCCTGGCTGAGTCCGCAGGCGAGCGAGGCTGCGGTGAAGACCGCGAGGCCGATGAGGTAGACGCGACGGTGTCCGATGCGGTCACCGAGTCGCGCGCCGGTGATCAGGAGCACGGCGTACGTGATGGTGTATCCGGCGATCACCAGCTGCAACCCGGCGCCGGACGCGCCCAGTTCGGTGCGGATGGTCGGCGCGGCGACATTGACGATGAAGACGTCGAGCAGCGCCATGAACTGCGCGGCGATGACGACCGCGAGAAGCCGCCCGGGGCGGTTGTCAGTGCCGGGCGCTTTACTGGATGCGGGAGTTGAACCCGCGGGAGTCGAACCCGCGGGATCCGATGCGGTGGACGGGGTGGTCGCTGTCATGGCACCGAGCGTGACGGCGAGTTGGTACGGGTAACGAGAGCCCGCTGATGCTGGTACTGGCAGCACCTGGCAAGGCCGCGGGCGTGGACCGAGGATGGGGGACGTGACGACGATGGGGACGACTCAGCGCCGGAGGTCGGAGCTCGCCGCCTTCCTGCGCGGCCGCAGGGCCAGGGTGACACCGGCCGACGTGGGCATGCCGCCGGGCCTGCGCCGCCGCACACCCGGCCTGCGCCGCGAGGAGGTCGCCCAGCTCTCCGGCGTCGGCGTCACCTGGTACACGTGGCTGGAGCAGGGCCGCCCGATCAACGCGTCGGCGCAGGTCCTGGACGCCGTGGCGCGCACGCTGCGCCTGGACAAGGCGGAGCGGGAGCACCTGTACCACCTGGCCGAGGTTCCATACGCGCCGGACCGCAAGACGGTCTCCCCCGAGGCCGTCGGCCCGGAGATCCAGGGGATCATCGACGCCCTGGACCCGCATCCGGCGGTGGTCTACAACGCGCGGTACGACATCCTCGCCACGAACCCCGCCTACCGCGACCTCTTCTTCGTCCCGCAGATAGCGACGCTCGGCGTTCCCAACGTGCTGTGGACGCTGTTCATCGTGCCCGACCCCGTCTGCCCGCTCGTCTTCCGCGACGAGGAGCTGCCGGTGATGGTGGCGACGCTGCGCAGTTCGTACGGACGCCATGTGGGCGAGCCCGCCTGGGAGGAGTTCATACGCCGCCTGTCCGGCGCGAGCGCGCACTTCGCCGAGCTGTGGGAGAGCGGCGACGTGGCGCCGCCCGGACCACGGGTGAAGACGTTCCGGCACGACGCGGTCGGTGAGCTGCGGATGACGTCGGTCTCGCTGTCCATCAACGGCATGCCGGAGTGCCGGATCGTCGCGTACACACCGGACGACGAGAAGAGCCGCAGACGGGCGGCCGAGCTCCGTGAACTCAGACCACCGGAAGCGGACGGGCCGCTGGGAACGGAAGGATCTACGGGAACGCAAGGATCCCGCCCTCTGATGAGGACGGGATCCGGATTGTGGAGCTAAGGAGAATTGAACTCCTGACCTCCTGCATGCCATGCAGGCGCTCTACCAACTGAGCTATAGCCCCTT
>NZ_JBWLKL010000100.1:0-4522 GCF_059026065.1 Streptomyces sp. A18
GGGCGCCGCCGTGGACTGGGACGCCCTCTTCGGTAAGCGCCGCCAGGTCGACCTCCCCACCTACGCCTTCCAGCGCCAGCGCTACTGGCTGAACACCCCCCACGAGACCACCACCGCGAGCACATCGGACCACCCGCTGCTCGACGCGGTGATCGATCTGCCCGCCGACGGCGAGGACGGCGGAGCAGGCGCAGTGGCGGCCGGCGGGAGCCTGTCGTTGCAGCGTCACCCGTGGCTCGCCGACCACGTGGTCCACGGTGCAGTCCTGGTGCCGGGAACGGTCCTGCTCGAGATGGCCGTGTGGGCCGCACGCAAGGCGGGCTGCGATGTCATCGACGAACTCACCCTGGAAGCGCCCCTCGTGCTGTCCCGGACCGCCGACCGCGACATCCGCGTCGTGATCGATGGCAAGCGTGTGATCAGCGTGCACTCGCGGGGCAAGGGCGAGACCGAGTGGACGCGGAACGCCGTCGGCGTCGCCGGGTCCGACACCGCGGCCAACCCCGGCGAGGAAAGCCTCCTCACGTGGCCTCCCGCGGGCGCGGTCGACGTGCCCTTCGAGGACGAGTACGCCAGGCTGTCCGACAGCGGATTCAGCTACGGGCCCCTGTTCCGCGGCCTGAAGCAGGTGTGGCGCCACGGCGACGCCCTGTTCGCGGAGGTGGAGCTGCCCGCGGCCGACGGCGGGTCTGCGGACCGGTTCCAGATCCACCCGGCGCTGCTCCACGCCGCGCTGCTCCCGGTCGGCCCGGGGCAGCTCGTCGACAACTCCCGGCCCGAAGGCTGGCTGCCGTCCCGTTTCACGGGCATTCGCGTCAACTCCACGGAGCCGACGGAGCTGCGCGTACGCCTGGTTCCCGTGCGCGAGAACGACAACGCGCTGTCCGTGACCGTCGCGGACCAGACCGGAGCACCGGTCGGCAGCATCGAATCGCTGACCCTGCGGCCCGCGGACGTCGAGAAGCTGACCGAGCTGAGCTTCGACCACCAGGAATCGCTGTTCCAGGTGGAGTGGGCCCCTCTCGCCCTTGCTCCCGGTCAAGCCACCGGACGGTACGCAGAGGTCCTCGCGGATCTCGACGAACTCACCGCATCCGACAACGAGATACCCCCCGTCGTCATCGCCAGGATCGACCGGTCGCCCGGCAGCGACACCCCCGCTGCCGCCCGGGAGAACGTTCACCGCGTGCTGCGGTGGACGCAGGGCTGGCTCTCCGACGACAGGTTCGCCGAGTCCCGCCTGGTCATCGTGACGCGGAACGCGATCCACGACGAGCAGGTCCCGCACACCGATCCCGCGGCCGCCGCGATCTGGGGCTTCGTACGCTCCGCGCAGACCGAGAACCCGGGCCGCTTCACGCTCATCGACACGGACGGCGAGGCCGCTTCCGCGGACTGCGTCCCGGCGGCAGCCGTAACCGCGGAATCGCAGCTCAAGATCCGCTCCGGCAACGTCAGCACGCCCCGCCTCGCCCATGCCCGTGGCGGCTCGGCAGAGGACGTCCCGGCCCTCGGAACCGGGACAGTACTGATCACCGGAGGCACCAGCGGCCTCGGCGCGACGCTCGCCCGCCACCTCGTCGAGCGCCACGGCGTACGCAGGCTGGTGCTGACCAGCAGGCGGGGCGAGGCGGCCACGGGGACGGCAGAGCTGCGGAAGGAGCTGACCGAGGCGGGAGCGCAGGTCGACGTCGCCGCATGCGATGTCACCAGGCGCGAGTCCGTCTCCGCGCTCATCGACGCGGTGCCGTCCGAGCACCCGCTCACGGCGGTGATCCACTGTGCGGGTGTCCTGGACGACGGCGTCGTGGAGGCGCTGACCGAGGAGCGCGTGGACGCGGTCCTCGCGCCGAAGGTGCGCGGTGCCTGGTACCTGCACGAGCTGACCAAGCACCTGGACCTGTCCGCCTTCGTGCTGTTCTCCTCCATCGCGAGCGTGCTCGGCACGGCGGGACAGGCCAACTACTCCGCGGCCAACGCTTTCCTCAACGGCCTCGCTGAAGCCCGTCGGGCCGACGGGCTTCCGGCCGGCTCGCTGTGCTGGGGCTTCTGGGCCGAACGCAGCGGCATGGGCGGCGAACTCGGCGAGGCGGACCTCGTACGACTGCAACGACAGGGCGTACAGGCGATGTCGTCGCACGAGGGACTCGCCCTCTTCGACGCGGCCATCTCCCGTGCCGAGCCGGTACTGGTGCCCGCGCGGCTGAACCTCCCGGCACTCGGCGCGGCGCAGGCCGGGCACGGGGGATCGCCGCTCCTGCGCGCACTCACCGGCACGACGGCTGCCGCGGGCGGCGGACCGGGCGGCAGGGAAGCCACCGGCATCCGGCTCGCGCAGCAGGTGCGGTCGCTGCCGCGGTCCGAGGCGGAGGCAGCGGTGCTCGACGCCGTACGCGCGCAGACCGCGCTCGTCCTCGGCCACGCCGACACCCGGCGGATCGGCCCCTCCGTGGCCTTCAGGGAACTGGGCATCGACTCGCTCACGGCCCTTGAACTGCGGAACAAGCTGGCCGCGATGACCGGCCTGAAACTGCCCGCCACGCTCACGTTCGACTACCCGAACCCGAGCACACTCGCGCAGTTCCTGTACGAGGGCATCGCCCCCGAAGCCGGTGCCGGACCCGCTTCCGCGGCCGACCACTTGGCCAAGGAGATCGAAGAACTGGGCGCCCGCCTCGAGGGCGCGTTCCTCGAACTCGCGGCGGAGGACCAGACCACGATTTCCACTCTGCTCGGCGAGCTGCAGGGCCGAGTCCGTTCGATGGCGAGCGCCGGATCGCCGGTGGCCGTCGTCGACCAGATCAGTTCGGCCTCAGTAGGAGAGCTTCTCTCGCTGCTGGACAAAGAGCTCGGATAGGGAGAGCGCGATGACGACGAACGATAGCAACGCTGATGTTCTCGACTACCTCAAGCGGACATCGATCGAACTGGTCGAAACACGCCGGCGCCTGACGGCGCTGACGGAGGCCGCCGCCGAGCCCATCGCGATCGTGGGTGTCGCCTGCCGCTTCCCCGGTGGGGCGGCTTCCCCGGAGGCTCTATGGGACCTGGTCCAGTCGGGCGCGGACGCCGTGTCCGACTTCCCCGATGACCGGAACTGGGACCTGGACGCTCTTTACGACCCGGACCCGGAGCGGCCCGACACCAGTTACACGCGCTCGGGCGGGTTCCTGCACGACGCGGGTGAATTCGACGCCGAGTTCTTCGGGATCAACCCGCGCGAGGCGCTGGCCGCCGACCCGCAGCAGCGGCTGCTCCTGGAGACCTCGTGGGAGTCCTTGGAGCGGGCGGGCATCGACCCGCAGACCCTGCGCGGCAGCAACACCGGCGTCTTCGCCGGCCTTGCCTACTTCGGCTACGGAAACCACTTCTCGACCCCCGATGCCATCTCGGGTTACGCGCAGACCGGTTCGCTGCTGAGCGTGGCCTCGGGCCGGGTGGCGTACACGCTGGGTCTTGAGGGCCCCGCGGTGTCGACCGACACCGCGTGCTCCTCCTCGCTGGTGACGGTGCATCAGGCCGTGCAGTCGCTGCGGCAGGGTGAGTGCGGTCTGGCGCTGGCCGGTGGTGTCACCGTCATGGCGACGCCGCAGGTGTTCCGTGAGTTCTCGCGGCAGCGGGGTCTGTCGGTGGACGGGCGGTGCAAGGCGTTCGCGGAGGCGGCGGACGGTACGGGCTTCGCCGAGGGTGCGGGCGTCCTCGTACTGGAGCGGTTGTCGGACGCGCGGCGCAACGGGCGGCGCATCTGGGCCGTGGTCCGTGGCTCGGCGGTCAACCAGGACGGTGCGTCCAACGGGCTCACCGCGCCGAACGGTCCCGCCCAGCAGCGCGTGATCCGCGCGGCGCTGGCCAACGCACGGGTGCAGGCGAACGAAGTCGACGTGGTGGAGGCGCACGGAACCGGCACGACGCTGGGCGACCCCATCGAGGCGCAGGCGCTCCTCGCCACCTACGGGCAGGAGCGGGACCCCGGCAGTCCGCTCTGGCTGGGGTCGCTGAAGTCGAACCTCGGACATACGCAGGCGGCCGCGGGTGTCGGCGGCATCATTAAGATGATCATGGCGATGCGTGCCGGGGTGCTGCCGCAGACGCTGCACGTGGACCGTCCGTCGTCGCACGTGGACTGGTCGGCGGGGGCGGTGGAGCTGCTGACCGAGGCCAGGGAGTGGAGCAGCGCACCGGGCCGCCCCCGGCGTGCGGGCGTGTCCAGCTTCGGGGTCAGCGGCACCAATGCGCACCTGATCCTTGAGGAGGCGCCCGAAGAGGTGCCTGAGGAGGCGTCTGGTGAGGCGTCTGGTGAGGCGGAGACGGCGTCCGGAGGTGTCGAGCAAGTACCCAGTGCCCTTGGCGAGTTGGCGCCCTGGGTCGTGTCGGCGCGGTCCGAGCAGGCGCTGCGGGCGCAGGCGGAGAATCTGCGCGAGTTCGCTGTCGCGTCTGGTGCTGATGTCGCTGATGTGGGTGCGTCGTTGGTGTCTGGCCGTGCGGCGCTCGAGCATCGTGCGGTGGTGCTGGGGCGTGGTCG
>NZ_JBWLKL010000101.1:0-3862 GCF_059026065.1 Streptomyces sp. A18
CTTCTCTGAACTATCAGCTTGCGCTGGTTTGTTGGGGTTCATCGGAGTCGGGCGGGGTGCGCTGGATGGTGATGTGGCGTCCCGCGACGTCGAGGAAGGAAGGCATGCCGAGGTGGACTGCGGCATCGTGGCGGGAGACCAGGTTGTCGAGCTGGGCGAGTTTGGCGTTCGCCGCGGCCAGGCTGACCTTGAGCCCTTCGACTTCGCCGCCCCATCCTTCTCGTTCGGCTTCGGCGATGCGGGCGATGAGGTTGTCGCGGATGTCCACGAGCCGTGATCGCTGGGCCGGGTCGGCCCGCAGGAGTGGGCATCGTGTGCAGCTGTGCTCGTGGATGCAGCTGGTGCCGTAGGCTCGTCCGCAGTCGCCGAGTGCCACCTTGCGGCGCTCGAAATGACCGAGGAACTCTTCCCATTCCTCCTCTGTGGGGCTGCGGTATTCCTCGCTGGGACGCAGGTCCCGGCGGCGGGCGATGAACGCCCGGTGTCCGTTGATGGCCTCCTCGGGATAGACGGCCTTGTAGCCCATGGTCGTATTGATATCCCGATGTCCGAGCACCAGTTGGGCGATGTGGGGCGGCATGCCGTTCATGACGGCGTCGGTCGTGAAGATCCTCCGGAAGTCGTGCGGGGCGAAGTGCAGCGGCTTGCCAGCGGTGTCCGTGAACCCGGTGGCGGCGAGTGCGTCCTGCAGGAGGGTGCGGATGCCGTCGATCGGGATCGGTCGGTCCTCCAGGCCGATCTTGCGCTGGAACAGCAGCGGCATGGGCGGGTTCCAGACCTTCTCGTGGTGGTCGTAGGCGATCACGAGGGGAACGCTGCCGTCGGCGGAGCGGATGCGGCAGATGATCGCGGAGAGCACGTCGGCGAGTTCCGGGGAGACCACCAGGAGGCGTTCTTCATCGGTCTTGGAGGGGGCGATCTGCAGCAGCGGCACGACCTCACTCGTGCTGGGCAGCCGGTATTGGACCAGGCTGTGATGCGAGATCTCGCTCAACTCCTCGATGCGTACTCCGGTCATGCGCAGGACCTCGACCGCGGCCCAGCCCCAGAAGGTGTTGCTCTCTTCTCGGACCAGGTTCCGGCGCCTCCCGGTCTCCGGCTCTTCGGCCCAGAGATGTGGTGAGTGCCGTCTGAGGATCGCGCGCCGCAGTGTGAGGTCACCCGCGGTGAACAGCTCGCCGGGGCGGACTCGTGCAGCGGCCTCCAGCCGGGTGGCGGCGGCCTTGCGGTTCCGGTCAACCGCTTCGATCAATGCCGGGAGGACAGGGAGTCGTTCACGGGTGCGCTGGTGCATCCGGGCCTTCTGCCGGGATTTCATCTTGTGGTTCTGGACGTCGGCGGCGCGGATCGGGCAGGGCACTGCCCACGGGCCCCACCGGGAGGGCTCGTCCAGCGCCCACTGCGCGAGGTCGAGATAGAAGGCTCGCACCGTCATCAGGGTGCCGGACGCGGTGGCCCGCTCCACCGTGGTCTCCGTGACCACACCGTGGTCGTCGGTGGTGCGGACGGTGCGGGTCTGCAGACGTCGCTTCCAGGCCGCGGCGACGTCGGGGGCGAGCCGGAGTGAGTCGATGCCCAGGTGGTGGTTCTCCAGGTCCTTCCAGAACCACAAGGCCAGCGCGGTCGCCAGACCGGTCAGCGTGTTGTAGTCGACCGAGGGCTGACGTTCCTTCAAGTAGTCGACCAGCAGATTGCGTACGGGCTGACAAGACAGGTCGTAACGGTCGACGAGCTGCTCGACGGTGAGTTGGCCGGGGAAGCGCGTGCTGAACATGCGGACCGACGGCGGCGCATCCGACGGGAAGACACCGAGGGAGTGCAACAACTGGTAGAAGAACGGACTGTGGCGATGCGACTTGGCCGGCGGAGGAAAGATCTCCCTGCTCTTCTTCAACAGCTCCAGGCAATCACCCGGTGTGACGTCGGCGACCGTGCCGCCCTTGGCCGCCAGGACAAGCGCGATCTTCTCGATCGCGGGCAGCACCGTGGAGTCGCCGACTGTGCTCGCCGTCCGTAGAGCCCTCAGCTTGGCGATAGCCTCGCCGTCGCGAACGTGCTCCATCTCGTTCGTGATCCGCAGCGGTGACGCAGTGGCCATCAACCAGCCCAGGTCGGGCCGCAGAACGTCACCGCCGATCAGCTGGATCAACCCCATGCCGAGGATGTTGAAGATCCCCTCGCCGCGGGGGCCCAGGTTGTCGACGCTCCTCAGATCGCTGATGAGGCGGAGCCGCCAATCCACGTGCCCGTCGGTGGCGACGCCGCTGGCGTCCCACCGCTCCTCCCAGGTGCTGCCGGGGTGCATCTCCAGCCAGTCGAGCACCTTGAACAGGGACAGCTTGCGGTTGTAGCGCGTCTTGGAGTCCTTCGCCAGGAACGGCGGTGCGAACATCCGGGCCACCACGGCGGCTCTGGACTGCCGAGTCGACGGCCAACTCTTCGGGTTGACGCGGGGCGGGAACTTCCTCCACAGAGCCGCGGCTTCCGCGCTGAGCTGCCAGGGCCGTGCAGCCACCGCCGCAGTGATCGCACTGGTGGTCACGGCCGCCCCCGGCCGAAGAGAACATCCAGACTCTCCGGACGGTAGTGCAGCGTCGGTGGCGCAGGCTCAGCCGACTGCTCGGTCTGGCGCCGGTGATGGGCCAGGACGCTTTCGATGACGTCCTCGGCGGTGGGCGTGACATAACGTTGTGTAGTGGAGAGACGGGCGTGTCCGAGGACCCATTGGACGTCCGTAATCGGCATGAGCGGGTCGCGGGCCAGCCGGTAGGCGGCGGTGTGCCGCAGGTCGTGCAGGGACCAGTTGGACCCGAGCATGTTGTTCGCACGCACGAACATCGCCCGCGCGGCGTGGTAGTTGAGAGCGCGAAACGGCCGCCGCAGCGTCCACCACAAGGGAGCGTCCGGGCCGTGGGACACCAGCCCGTACGTCTTCTGCTGATAGAGCCGCAGCCAGACGAACGCATCCGGGGAGGCCGGCAGCTGCTGCAGTGCGCGCGAGCCTTTGCGCACCACCGTGACCAGCTGCCGCCCCGGATCCGTGCCCGAGCACAAGACGCCGAGCAGTTCCGCGGCCCTGGCCCCGGTGGAGATCCAGAAGGCGACCAGGGCCCGGTCCCGGTCCGAGGACAGCCTCGCGAACAGCTCGTTGAAGACCTCGTCGGGGATCTGACGTGGGATGCGCTGGGGCTGCCGCGGCCGGAACAGCCCGGACCGCTGTGGACGCCACGGCTCCATCGGATTGTGATGCGCGTTCGCCCGAGGAGCCCTGGCCAGCGGAAACGGGTTCACCAACGGGCCGGTCCCGGCTTCGAGGTGGTGGGTGTAGAAGCCGCGGAGCACCGTCTCGCTGTGCGCGACGGTCGAGGACGCGTACGTCTTCCCGATCGGCCGCTTGCCAGTGATCGGGTTCGTGCCTCGGGCATTGGCTGACGCCGACGTAGTCGACCTCGAACTGCGGCGTGGCCGGGGCGGCTTGACTGTGATCTGGATCCATCGGGAGAAGTCACGGGCCTCGATCCGGGTCGCCTCGTTCCACGGCACCGCGATTGCCCACAGGAAGCGGTACCAGCGGAGCAGATCCATGCCGTACGAACGCTGTGTCGTCGCCGGCCGCCCGGCCGCCTGCAGATCCTTCAAGTATGCAGCTACCGAACCCACCGGCACCCCGGCCGGATTCACCAGCCTGTACGGCTCCCACGGATCCCTGGTCTCCATCAGCGACCCCACCCGCGGCACCACAAGAGAACCCAAGTCCCTTGAGACATCCTCATATTCGGCCATGGCACGTGAAGGTAGACAGCCCACCACCTCCCCGTCTCCAGAACAACGAGGAGACCTCCCGTAGTTCAGTCAACACGCC
>NZ_JBWLKL010000102.1:0-3484 GCF_059026065.1 Streptomyces sp. A18
CGCTGGTGCCCCGCCGCGGCGCCGACGTCGACAAAGCGGCACTGCCCGCCCTCACGGCACACCGGCCCAGGGCTCCCGTATGCCCGGAGCCGACCACACCACCGACAACGTGACAACGCCCTCGCGGGTGGTTGCGGCACGCTTGCCTTCCCGCAGCGGTGGGATTCCGCATGTGCACCACGCGCGCGATGACAGACGGACACCGCTCAGTCGTACTGCCACTGCTCGTTCTCGCGGTCCAGGTTGGGGATGGGGCCTAGGAGGGTCCAGCCGGGGTCGAGGGCGCGGGTGGCGCGAAAGCCGCGGGCGTCCGCGTACGACTCGGCGTCGGTGTCGGCGGGGGCGCGCATGAGGGTGTAGATCGGGGGGTCGTTTCCGTAGAAGCGGAAGAAGACGCGGTTCTTGTCGTGTGACTGGTGCAGGATCACGTCGGTGCCCCAGAGGGCTTCGTACGTGGCCTTGTCCTTCGGAGTCGTCGGATCGCACTCCTCGGGGCGTCCGGGGTCACGGACGCAGATGCGGGCCTGGATCCAGGTGATCACTTCGGCCTTCGGGTGGGCGGCCGCCAGCTGTCGCATGCGGGCGTCGGCCTTGGCGAACGCGGACTGCCGTTGGTCGATCTGCTGCTCCAGCTTGTCGAAGCGCCGCTCGTCGAAGCCGCTGCCGAAGTGCCACCCCAGCATGCCGAAGACGGCGACCCGCCAGGCCAGGATTGCCGCCGCCACGACGATCAGCGTGACGAGCAGGATCCGGCCCGGCGAGCACCGCCTGGTGCGCCGCTCTAGCTCGAGGGCGTCAGAACGACCCACTGATGGGCACCTCGACGTCTGCCTGGGCGATCGGCGGGGTGTACTTCCCGTCGAACCGGTCGTAGTGCTGCAGCGTGAACCAGTCGATGAAGCCGTACGTGGTGATCTCGTCGTCCGGGTCGAGACCGAAGTGGTCGTAGGAGTGGAAGACCAGTTTCCCGGAGAACGTGTTCCCGCTGACCGTGTAGTCCTTCAGCTGGATCGTGTGCCCGTGGAACTGGTGGATGGCGATGGACAGCGCCCGCTGGTTGTCGTCGCTGACGGAGAAGTCGTACACCGGGTACTTCAGGCCCGTGCGGTTGAACTCCTGGTACAGCAGGTTCTGGTCGAGCTTGTCCCCGACCGTGAACTGCGCCGTATCACCGCGGTTGTCCTGGAGGAGCCGGGTAATGATCCCCTCGGCCTTGTCGATGTACTGCTTCTCTTGCGGCGATGACGCGACCGCCCGGGACAGGGCGGTGCCGGAGCCGACTGTCTGGAAGCGGGCCGGGTCGAAGTTGTCGTCCACCGAGACGGTGCCCGCGCTCTGGCCGTCGCGGCCGTAGCGGAACTGGTTGTACAAGTCGACGACCGTCTGCTGGTGGTCGTAGTCCGCTCCCGCCTTTCCGGCGTTCATGATGCTGTTGAACTCGCCCCACATCCAGGACTCCGGGGTGAACGAAGCGACGTAGAACTGCCAGCTGAGATCCGTCAGCTCGTCGTAGGTGTAGTCGTTGAACGTCAGGTCGTCCGCTACCAGCGGGTTCAGCGGCACCTGGACGTCATTCGGGTCGGCCTCCTTGCGGTGCCCCTCCCGGTTCGCGGACTGGTGGATCAGCATGTCCTTCGGCACGGCCACCATGGGCTGCTTGTCGGCGCCGTCGCGCTTCCCGTCGCCGTCCGTGTCCCGCTTCAGCGGATTCGAGGTGAGCTTCGCGTAGACCTGGTCCGCCGCCCCGTTCAGCTTTCCGGTGACAACCTGGATCTCCTTGCCGTCCACGACCGAGTCGCCGTCCGAGTCCGGGTTGTCGGGGTCCAGCTTTCCAACGGGCAGCCCATTGCCCGTCAGGAGGATTCCGTCCCGGATCTGCTGCTCGTCGTAGTCGCTGATCCCGTCGTTGTCGGAGTCCTTCGACTGCTGGGCGTCCTTGGTGACATAGATGCGGGAGCCCTGCTCGACCGCCTTGTCGAAGGCCCGGCTGTCGAGCACGACGTACTTGGCCGGGTCGCTGGCCGTGGCCGTGATGGTGTTTCCGTCGAGCCGCTGGGCCGCCACCTTGACCAGACGCTGGGACTTTTCGTCGTAGCGATAGACGGCCGGCTTGATACCGGGCCCTGTCCGCTTCGGGTCGATCGCGAAGGAGACCTTCGCCTGGCCGGATGCCCCGTCGGCCGAGAGCTGGAAGCCGTTGCCCAGATAGCCCGGCGCGGACTTCGGGAACTGCTTCTGGTCGGCAGGGAGCTTGGTGATGTCGAAGGCCTGCACCTGATCGGGACGCAGGCCCTTGACCGCGGCGGAGGCCTCGGTGACGCCGCCGTCCGCCGTGCGCGTCACGTCGAAGGCGGACTCGGCGGTGCGCGGGTCGGAGCCGATGCGGTCCTCCTGGCCGTCCTCCACGCCGTCGCCGTCGGTGTCGGCCTTGACCGGATCGGTGTGCCGGGTGAGCTCCTTGCCGTCCGCCAAGCCGTCCGCGTCGGTGTCCGGGTTGCCTGCGGCGGTCTTGAGCCGCAGCTCACGCAGGTTGGAGATCTTGTCCCCGTCGGGGTCCTCCTGGCCGTCGGGGACGCCGTCACCGTCGGTGTCGCGCTTGAGCGCGTCGCTGCGGTTGCCGAGCTCGACGAAGTCGGACAGGCCGTCGCGGTCAGTGTCCTTTGCCTTCGGATCGAGCTTGGCGCGCTGCTCGATGTCGTCCGTGAGACCGTCGCCGTCCGTGTCCTTGGTCGGGCTCGCGCCGTCCTTGGCGAAGTTCGCCCAGGTCGGGGTGTGCGCGCTGCCGTCGGGCCGGGCGCTGTACCAGAGCGTGGAGGTCTCGCCCGGCTCGATCACCTTGTTCGCTGGGGTGCTCTGGAAGGTGGCACGGTCGCCCTGCCCTGAGTCCAGGCGTACCGCGTCGGTGGCGGTGATCCGGTCGGGGAGCTCGAAGGTCAGGGACCAGTCGTTGATCTCGTGCTGGGAGAGGTTCTCGACCTGGAACTGCGCGAGGTAGGAGCCCTCGGGCGTCTTCTCGCGGATCGCCGCCGGCACCTTGCTCTGCTGCGGGTCGTCGGCGTTGAGCTTCCGGTAGGAGATTTTGACCTCGGTGTCGCGGTAGAGCGTTTGCCCGGGAGGTGAGCCGCCACCGTCGGCGATGGCCGACGGTACTGCGGTCCCGAGCAGAAATAACACGGCGCTGAGTGGAATCGTGACGCGTCTGTACATGGTGCCTCCCACGTATGGAAAGTTACCTGTCGTCGCGAAGTAGCCCCCGTTTCACGGCACTTCACCGGTCTGACGGAGCAGCCTACACAGCTGCGAGTGAGGGACCCCCGATGGTTCGGTGGGGAAATTGGGGAGGAAGTTATGACTCCGTTTCAGCCGATTCGCGACCGGTCGACGACCTGCCCCTGGGCCACAGGGGAACCTGCGATGGGAGGGCGCTGGTAGTCGGCGGGCAGTGCCGCCTCGTCGACGTCGGCGCCGCGGCGGGGCACCAGCA
>NZ_JBWLKL010000103.1:0-3217 GCF_059026065.1 Streptomyces sp. A18
TCCAGCACCCGCCCCCGAGTACCACCACCGTCCCCGCCACCAGGACATATACCCAGCGAAAGAGGAATCCAGCACTAATGGGACTCCGTTAGGTCTGTCTCGGTCTCGGAGGCCTGCTCGGCAGGGGCTGGTGGCAGGCGGTGCAGATGCCTGTCCAGCACCTCAGGGTGTTCTGGAGGGTGTCGAGGACTTGGTAGAGGGTGAGGCTGGGCCGGGGACTTTTGGGGACAGGCGCTGTTCGGTCAGGAAGGCTTGGGCGGCGGTCACCAGGGTGATGTAGTGGTGCCAGCCTGGCCAGGAACGGCCGTCGAAGTGGTCAAGTCCCAGGCCGTGCTTGAGTTCGCGGTAGTCGTGCTCGATGCGCCAGCAGACCTTCGCCAGCCGGACCAGGTCGGTGATCGGGGTGTCGGCGGGCAGGTTGGACAGCCAGTGCTCGGTGGGTGACTTGGCGTCTTCGGGCCATTCGGTCAGCAGCCAGCAGTCGGGCAGGACGCCGTCCCACCAGCCCTGCTCAGCAGCGGCCGTGGCTTTGACCGGGCACTCGACGGCTGGGCCGGCCGGGCAGACCCCCGTACGGCGGCGAAACGGGAACGTAACTCTCCGCGCGAGCCTTGCCGCCAGGTGAGGGTGGTGAAATCCGTTCGCTAGAGTCCCGTGACGAGGGCTGCCACGGTGCCCTGTGGCGGTAGCGGGGCTGGGGTCAGCAGCCGACCGTGCCCTTGCGGGCCGGGGCCTCAGGCTTGGTGTCGAACGGATGGGCCGTCACGTTGGCCCGGATGGCCACACGTAGGCGAGCCGACGTTCCTGCAGGGCGGCCCGCAGGTGGGCGTTGGTGCCGTAGGCGGCGTCGGCCACCACCGCCGGCGCCTTCATGCCCCATTCGGTGAGGGTGTCGAGCATGTCCAGGGCCAGGCGCCACTTCTCCCGGTGTGTGATGTCGGGCGGAATCCTGGTCTTGGCCCGGCGGTCGCGGTCCGAGGCCCAGTCCTGGGGCAGGAACAGCGGCCATTGCAGCGGACACGAGGCGGTGTCACTCGCCGCGTGAACACTGACGGCGACCTGGCAGTTGGCTCGTTTGCCCAGGGCTCCGCAGTACTGCGGAGCCACGGCGACCGACATCTGGCCGTCCTTGGGCACCGACACGTCGTCGATCACCCAGGCCGCCGGATTGACCAGCGGCAGCGGGCGTTCGTTGATCCGGCGCTGCACCGGCACCGGGTCCCAGGTGGACTGGTTCACGAACTGCTGCAAGTTCTCAGGACTAGGGAGCGCAGCAGTCGGACCCTGCGGCGCCTGAGTGGCACGGCGGCCCGCAGCCGGGCCCCGCGGAGTCTGCCTTGAGGGAGCCCGAACGGGACCGTTCGCGGCGCCGGTTGACGCCCTACGTCGTTGCAGGCGCCGTACTCGCGGCGGCGAGTGCGGACGTGTGGCAGTACGCGGCCGGCGACAAGCAGGACCAAGAGTAAGCCGCGAAGGCCGCCGCGTACAAGGGCGTATCAGCCACAGACTTGACCGTTGGTGAGGTCAAGGCAGAGACGTTGGCGAAATGGAGCAAGGACGGCCGATCCGTCATCTTGACCGCGTGGGTCGACCCCGAGGAGAAGCCGAAGATCGTTCGTATCGACTCGGGAGGGCAGACTGCGAAGGAGGAAGTAGCCCCTCGCAAAAAGAGCGAGTTCGCAATGCCGATCCAGTTGGAAGTGAAAGTAGCGGTCAAGGACCACTATCAGCCCGTCCGCTTGTCGATAGCTGTAGGCGGACTGGACTGGAAGTGACGGGCGGAGGGCCTGACGACCCTAGCCGGAACTAGCCTGGCCTCTCCTGGTGTTGAGGGCCGGGACCTTCTGCCTCGCATTCTGGAAGAGTTGCCCGAGGAACATCGTGGCGCACCGCGTTGGTGACGAGCTCGGAGACCACCAGGACGACGGTGTCGGCGTCCTCGGGCGCGATCTGCGGCTGCTTGACGTCTTCCAGGAAGGCCCGGGTGGCACCGCGCGCGTCGGTGACGGCGCGCGCGGAACGGTCGGCTGCGGCGTGGACGTCCATCGTGTTCATCAGGCCCCCCGGGTCTGATCGTCAATGCCTGGTCCGTCAGTGGGCTCCTTTGCCCCGGGCCCGCTCACCCCCTCCTGCCCCGTTCGCGATCGATTACCCCACCGTCGAACACACGAAAAGCTGTGTCGGCCGGAGTAGACATTGAGCAGTGGTGTGGTTATGGTTTCTCTCGTAACGGAGATCGAGCAAGCCCGGCAGAGACGAACTGCCAGGCAGCAGTACCCGCAAGTGCAGTTGCAGGATGGTGCGGTGGTGGAGTTTCGAAGCCAGAGCGGTTGCAGGACGGCGACGGGGTTGACGACCGGACCGGGTGGCCCGCAGTGATCAGGGGCCATCGTGAGCAGTACGGAAAGTGCAGTTCGCAGGACCAGCAGTGCAGTGAGCAGTGCCTCGGTGAAGGCGTCGGCTGCGGGCGCGCGCACCGGGAAGTCCGGCAGTGGGGTTCTGAGCCAGAGCAGACGCAGGAGAGGCGACGGGGCTGGCTGCCGGAGCGTGACGCTCAATCAGGTCACCAACAGTTCGCATCACCCAGCAGTACGCAGTTCCCGTAGGCAAGCAAGTGATTCAAGAGGGAAGAGCGGAGGAGCCGAGCGCCATCAGGAGGATCGCCCGGACGGAGTGTTGAGTCCGGGTACCGCAGGACATCGATAGTGAGGTGGTCTCCGGTCAAGCAACCGCGATCCCTGCAGTCCCGACAACTTCGAGGTCGGGTCTGCGGAAACAGAAGGTCGGCGCAGGATCAGGGCCGGCAGATGGTGTAGCAGTTCCTTCGGGGCTCGGGTGCCAGTACGGCACCCGGGCCCCTTGAGCGTGTTCCACAGAGAGGCACAGTGACAGCAGACGATTCCTTCGGGCGTCTCGACGACGACTACCCCGCCTACACCATGGGCCGGGCCGCCGAGATGCTCAACACCACCCAGGGCTTCCTCCGTGCGATCGGCGAAGCCCGCCTGATCACCCCGCTGCGCTCTGCGGGCGGGCACCGCCGCTACTCCCGCTACCAACTGCGCATCGCCGCCCGCGCCCGGGAACTCGTCGACCAGGGCACCCCCATCGAGGCCGCCTGCCGCATCGTCATCCTCGAAGACCAGCTCGAGGAAGCCCAGCGCATCAACGTCCGGTACCGCGATGCCGCCGAAACAGCAGGATCGGCCGGCTGAAG
>NZ_JBWLKL010000104.1:0-3168 GCF_059026065.1 Streptomyces sp. A18
TGGTTGTGGGTCGGGCATGATGTCCCGGTGAGCATCATCGTGAAGTTCTTCGTGGCGCCGGACGACACGTCAGCGGCTCTGGCCCTCAAGACCGGGCCGGGACGGGCATTCGAGTCGCTCTCCTTCGGCAACTTCGATCCCGTAGGGGCGGTGATCGAGTGGGAATGCCTTCTGGCCGGTGGCAGCTTCGAGGAACTCGTCGATGCTGGTGAGCCTCGCATCGTCGCCGGCCAGGACGGGTGCGTCGTCTTCGCGCTCTCACCTCGCCTGTCCACTGCACTCGCAAACGCCGGCCAGTCCAGGCTGCGTGATGTCGTTGCCACGTGGGCTCAGTTGCGTGCGGAGGAGGGGGAGATCGCCGAGGCGATCGTGGCTGACCTGGCCGGCCTCGTCAGCAGTGCCCGGCGCCAGGACCAGGGTGTCTACTGCTGGGTCGCGTAGGAGCTCAGGTGCGGAGCCAGAGGGCGACCGCTGCCGCGGTGGCGGTGCCGAGGAAGATGTAGCCACGCTTTTCATAACGCGTGGCGACCGCCCGGAACTGGTCGGGTAGCCGGGTCATGTCGCCATGACCCGGCCCCCTCAGAACCGGGCATGCCTGTTTCCAGGCACCACGGCTCAAGCAAGCCCAAACGCTTCACAAGATCTGCTATTTGTTGCTGCCATCTCGTGCATGAAGCTGCTGATGACATTCGGAGTGAACGAGTCGAAGATTCTTGACTTCATCAGATCCGCCGTCTCGCCGGTAGGCGAAGTGGTGTTTGTGTAACCGCTTCTTCATCGCGTCGAACCAGTCGATCCACTCGCGTGGGCTTTCCGGCTCGTATTCTGCTCCAACGATGAGCGCCTGACCGCAGAGAGGACAGAGTCCTTTCTGACGGGCTGCCAGAGTAAGGCTGATCTTGTCCATTGGCGGAGGTGTGCGCGTCCTGCGACGCTGATTCCAGTAGTCGTGGAGCGTGGGATCGTCAGGTGACGACTTTCCCTTGACTAGCTGATGCCTTCTGATGTTGGTCCAGGCGAACTTGGGAAGATGTGCACCTGTGGTGCGGTCACCGAAGACCCAGTTATTGTTCTTGGACCGGTTGAGTCTGCCGAAATACTTATTGACGATCCAGTGCTTCGACTTCTTCGGGTGGGTGCGCTTGGCCCACTTGTAGGTGAGCGTCCACACGTAACTGTCCAGCGCTGAGAACGTCTTGCTGGATACCACCGTCCGGTAGTACGCAGACCAGCCCCTGACGATCGGGGAGAGTCTGCGGAGTACGACTGTGATGCTCTGTCCGAGGAGAGCTTGCATCTCGGAACGCAGTCGATTCCGGATCCTCTTCACCGCATCCTTGCTGGGCGTAATGATCAGGCTGTCGCCATGGCGTCGGACGTTGAAGCCGAGGAAGTCGAACCCTTCGGAAAGGTGAAGGATTCGCGTCTTCTCTTCGTTGAAGCGAAGACCTCGGGGTTCAAGCCAGTCGCCAAGCCGCGACTTGACCGTCTCAGCTTCCTCCTTGCTCGTGCAGAACACTGCAAAGTCGTCGGCGTAACGCACCAGGATCGGCGTCCCTTTCGCGGCCCACATCACTGTTCCTTTGCGGGTTGCGAACCGAACGCCTGCGGCTTCCTCCATTCCGTGAAGTGCAATGTTGAGCAACAAGGGGCTGATCACTCCGCCTTGAGGTGTTCCCTCGTCGGTGCGAGTGAAGCGTCCGTTGTCGACCACGCCCGCCTTCAGCCACTGGCGGACGAGTTCCCTGGCGGGGAAGCCGCCGACGCCGTCGAGCAGACGGTCGTGGTCGATGCGGTCAAACGCTGCGGCCAGGTCGGCGTCGAGTACCCACTGACGTTTGGCCGTCTTGCCCTTCGCGGTGCTGAAGATCGCCTGGATGGCGTCGTGGCATCCGCGGCCTGGTCGAAATCCGTAGGATCGTGATTCGAACCGGGCTTCCCACTCAGGTTCCAGCGCGTTCTTTACGCGCGCCTGGATTACTCGGTCGCGTATGACCGGGATACCGAGCGGGCGTTGCTTTCCATTGCTCTTCGGGATGTAGACCCGTTTGACGGGCTTGGCTCTCCAGGGCTGGGTTTGCAGGTCAATGTCGACCGCCATACGAGCTCGCGCCTGGGGGGTGAGCGCTCGTTCCCTGTCGATGCCTGCCGTCTTGCGGCCCTTGCTCTGCTGCGTTACCCGTTTCACGCTCAGAAGCGTGTTACTGCGGCTCCGCAACATGAGCTTTTGCAGATTGCGGACCTTCTTGAGGTCCCCTTCCTGTGTCGCTTTAAAGATCCGTTGCCTCAGGCGCCGTACGTTTCCCTCAGTGCTGGCCCAGTCGATGCCGTGCCAGTCCAGTGGTTCGCCCTGCGGTCCGTTCACTTTGGAGGTGCGGCTGGCAGTAGGGACTGTCTGTCGCATGTTCCTCCTTCGCGTCTAACTTGTCCGGCAGGTTCTGGCGTCATTACTCGGGATGCTTCAAAAGCTCACCCGGCCCACGTGGGCACCCTTTCGGGCCAGGTCATTCAGACCTGTATCCGGCGAGTTATGGCCTGGGTTGAAGGACTCCAGGGTTTTCCTCTGACCTTTCGGTCGACCGGCATTCGCTTCTTGGGCCATCCTGTTCCCGCTGGAGAGTTGGGCCTTCCTTGCGGTTGGCTTACCGGGCTGAGCCCGGACTCCAACGGGGTTTCCACGTTCCACACACGTAAGTTGCGGCTGGGGTGGGTGCCCCCTCTATCCCGGAACCGGCGGTGTCCTCCTCCCGATCTAAAGTCCTTGGGAGTCGCCTGGCGTATTTCAACGCCGGGTTCTGTAGCCACTGATTGCGAACCATCGGGCGGCTTCAACCTTACGAGACATCAATGGGGGTTCACGCGGTTCACCCGTCCAGCCTTTCCCTCACCTGTCGTTCCCCGATGGCCAGGGAACCCTTGGGCTTGAACGCTCAGCTTCACACCCCGCTGTTACCGGCGACGCATGTGAGCGCGGGAACGGATTGCGGACACTAATCCGGGGTCAGCACATGTCTCCTTCCTTCGTGGCTTTCCCACTTAACGTGTGCGACTTCGTGTCGCACCTTCAGGCGGTTGATCGCCCGCTCGACCGTGTTGCGCTTCTTGTAGCGGTCCTCATCGAAGCCGGGCGGCCGTCCACCGCGTGACCCCTTGCGTATGCGGGCCGCC
>NZ_JBWLKL010000105.1:0-3101 GCF_059026065.1 Streptomyces sp. A18
CTCGTACTGTGCGTGCACAACTTCTCGCGGTTCGCACAACCCACCGAACTCGACCTCCGGGCCTTCAACGGCCGGCATCCGGTGGAGCTGATCGGCGGGGTGCGCTTCCCGGCCATCGGCGAGCTGCCCTACCTGCTGACTCTGGCCGGACATGGCTTCTACTGGTTCCGGCTGCGCCGGGACGCGGCGTAGGCTCCACCCCTGCCACTCCGGTGCGGGACGGTGTTTCCACCGCCCCGCCCTGGGCACTCTCCCGCACGACCGGCACTCCCGCACTCCTCCCTTGTCCGCACCGCGGAAAGGACGCGACGCCATGTCGGAAGCCGTCACCCGCTCGGGCATCACCACCAGCGCGCTGCTCGCCTCGCTCGATCCGCTGCTGCGCACATGGCTGCCACGGCAGCGCTGGTTCGCGGGCAAGGGACGCCCGATCACCGGCTTCGCGCTGGTCACGGCGGTCGAACTGCTGCCTCCCACCTCCGAGTTGGGGCTCCTGCATCTGCTCGTGCGGGTTCGGCAGCCGAAGGTTCCAACGCAGGTGGTCGGCGGTCCGGCAGCGCTGCCCGCCGACTGCTACCAACTCCTCATCGGCATCCGGCGCGAGCTGCCGCCCCCTCTCGCGCCCGCGCTGATCGGCCATGTGACGCGGGGGCCGCTCGCCGGGTTCACGGTCTACGAGGCGCTGCACGACTCCCGCCTGGCGCGCTTCCTCCTCGAGGCACTCCGCATGCAGGCGCGCGTCGGGGGGCTCCGCTTCGAACGGGATCCGCGCAAGGACATCGGCGACGATCTCGCGCCGCGCGTGCTCGCAGCCGAGCAGTCCAACTCCTCACTCGTGTACGGCGACACGTTCATCCTGAAGCTGTTCCGGCGCATCGTGCCCGGCACCAATCCGGACCTCGAACTGCCCCTGATGCTGGCCCGTGAGCACTGTGCGCAGGTACCGGCCCCAGCCGCCTGGTTCCTGGCCGACGCCGCGGATGCCGAGGGCTCCGGGGACGCCGGGGACTCCGCGGACTCCGTGAACGTACTCGGCGTGCTCCAGCCCTACTTGAAGGGGACGGTGGACGGCTGGGAGCTGGCCCTGCGGGAGCTCGCGGCGGGACGGGACTTCAGCGGCGAGGCGCGGGCGCTCGGCCGCGCGACGGCCGAGGTGCACATGGCGCTCGCCCGCGCGCTGCCCACCGTCACGCTGGGCCACGCCCAGGTGGAGGTGATCGCCGAAGGCATGGCGGGCCGTCTGGACGCGGCGGCCTCGGCGGTGCCCGCCCTGCTGCCGTTCGCGCCCGCCCTGCGGACGGTCTTCGAGGCCCTCGCCGACCTGGGCCGCGGCGAGGCGCACTGGACGGCCCAGCGCATCCACGGGGACCTGCACCTGGGGCAGTGTCTGCGCTCGCCCGCCGGGGAGTGGTCGCTCATCGACTTCGAGGGTGAGCCGTCCCGCCCGCTGACCGAGCGCAGGATGCCGCAGCCGCCGGTCCGCGACGTGGCGGGCATGCTCCGGTCCTTCGACTACGCGGCGCGCTCGCACGAGCCCTGGGCCCCGGAGTGGGCGGGCGACTGCCGGGCGGCGTACTGCGCGGGGTACGCGGAGGTCTCCGGCCGTGATCCGCGCATGGACCCGGTCCTGCTGCGCGCCTACGAGACGGACAAGGCGGTCTACGAAGTCCTCTACGAGGCCCGCCACCGCCCCGACTGGCTCCCCGTGCCCCTCGCCGCGGTGAAGCGCCTGTCCACGAACGGCCCCGCCACCGAAGCCCACTGACCCGCCATCGCCGAGGAGGCTCCCCCGTGACCCCCCGCCCGCAGCCGCGCAAACCGTCCGACGAGGCCAGCAAGAAGGGCAAGCGGAAGCCGGAGCCCCCCAGCAGGACGTCGGAGCCGCCCCGGCCGCCCCGACAGAGGCAGAAGAAGAGCGGCCGCCCCACGTCACCCGTCCCCCAGGCCGACCGAGGCCGCCTCCTGGGCGGCACGCACCACGATCCGCACGCGGTGCTCGGCGCCCACGTCGTGCGCGAGGGCATCGCTTTCCGCGCGCTGCGGCCGTACGCGCTCTCCGTCGCCGTCGTCGCCAAGGATCTGCGGGCGGAGCTGCAGGACGACGGCGAGGGTTTCTTCTCCGGGGTGCTTGCGCTGCGGGAGATCCCCGACGACTACCGGCTCCACATCACGTACGAGGACGCGGAGCTGGAGATCCACGACGCGTACCGCTTCCTGCCCGCGCTCGGCGAGTTCGACCTGCACCTGATCGGCGAGGGCCGGCACGAGCAACTGTGGCACGCACTCGGCTCGCGTCCGATGGTGCACGAGGGGGCGACCGGCACGCGCTTCACGGTGTGGGCGCCGAACGCCCTGGGCGTGCGGGTGGTGGGGAACTTCAACTTCTGGGACGGCACGGGGTTCCCGCTGCGCTCGCTCGGCGGCAGCGGCATCTGGGAGCTGTTCGTGCCCTCGGTCGGCGAGGGCGAGCTCTACAAGTACGAGATCACCCGGCCCGACGGCTCCAAGACGCTGCGCGCCGACCCGCTGGCGCTCCGTACGGAGACGCCGCCCGCGAACTCCTCGGTCGTGCACGAGTCGCACCACGAGTGGCACGACCAGGCGTGGCTCGCGCGCCGAGCGGAGCTGCCCGTCCACCAGGCACCGTTCTCCGTGTACGAGGTGCATCTGGCGTCCTGGCGCCCGGGGCTCACCTATCGTCAACTTGCCGAACAACTCCCCGCGTATGTCGCCGACTTGGGTTTCACGCACGTCGAGCTGATGCCCGTCGCCGAGCACCCCTTCGGCGGCTCCTGGGGCTATCAGGTCACCGGCTTCTACGCACCCACGGCTCGCCTCGGCACGCCCGACGACTTCAAGTACCTCGTCGACGCCCTGCACAGGGCGGGCATCGGCGTCCTGATGGACTGGGTGCCCGCGCACTTCCCGCGCGACGACTGGGCGCTCGCGGAGTTCGACGGACGGACGCTGTACGAGCACGAGGATCCGGGCCGGGCGGCACACCCCGACTGGGGCACCCTGGAGTTCGACTACGGCCGCAAGGAGGTCCGCAACTTCCTTGTCGCCAACGCCACTTACTGGTGCGAGGAGTTCCACATCGA
>NZ_JBWLKL010000106.1:0-2861 GCF_059026065.1 Streptomyces sp. A18
CCACATCACCATCCAGCGCACCCCGCCCGACTCCGATGAACCCCAACAAACCAGCGCAAGCTGATAGTTCAGAGAAGACTCCCGAGCCGGGGAGGTGATTGCAGTTCGACTGGGGCGAGGGCCCGCGCATCAGTGGTCGACGGACGTGGCTGTTCCGCGCGTGGCTGGCCTGGTCGCGGTTCCGGGTGGTGATCCCGGTCTGGGACTGCACGTTGGGCACTTTGGTGGCCTGCCTGGACACCACGCTCAGGCGGATCGGCGGGGCACCGACGTATGTACTGACCGACAACGCGACGGTCCATGCGCAGTCGCCGGTCTTGGACATGATCCGCTGGACGGCCTTGTCGCAGGGGCCGGTGTCAGGCTCGACCCCGGGCGCCGTCACGGACGCCCAGCCGCCTGCCTTCCGTCGGGTCGGTGACCACGTACCGCCACCGGTTGTCGGCGTCGCCGCTGATTTGGTGCAGCCGCCACCGCTGGCCGCCCCGTGTCATCGGATGTCTTTGATGACGAAGCTGGTGCCGTTGTCGGCGACGGTGAGTTCCTTGCCGCTCTGGGCACCAGTCAGCAGTACGTGTGGTCCTTCTGGAGCGGGGCGACGTCCTTGCCCACCCGACTCGTCCAGCGGCAGCGCACCGCACCGCCGCCCTCGCGCTGACCGCGCGTCAGGCAGGGCGAGTGCAGGGAGGCTCGTGGGATCCGCCGGCGTCAGGTCGCTGGACGTTCATGGCCTGGCAGAGGACCTCGGCAACGTGGAGACCGTGACGGTCGGTTCCCTGGGTGATCTGGGTGCGGCAGGAGAAGCCGTCGGCGATGACCAGGTCGTCGTCGGCGGCAGCGTGGATCTTGGGGTAGAGCTTGCGTTCGGCGCAGCTCTGGGAGACGTCAAAGTGCCCCTTCTCGAAGCCGAAGTTGCCGGCGAGCCCGCAGCAGCCCGACGTGACCGTGTCGCGCTCTACGCCGAGTCGGGCGAGAAGTGCCTGGTCGGCGGCGGTGCCGGCGGTGGACTCCTGGTGGCAGTGCGGTTGCAGGACCGCGCGGGTGTCGAGCCGGTCGAAGTGTCCTGCCCCCCAGACTCGATCTGCTGTTCTGGTCAGGACACCCCAGATACCGGGCACCTCTACCAGGGGAACGTGCCTGCTCCCGACCGGCCACGGTGACCCCCAAGGCGGGAGCAGTGGGGTCGAGGTCGGCAGGGAACATCACCACCGCGGTCTGGAACGCAGGACCTGCCCGCTGTCTAATGTTGGCATGGGATGGATGAGCCGCTGGTGGGGCGAACGCGAGCAGCGGCAGTTGCCAAAGACGCGGCAGGTCAACGGCCCGTGGGTAGCCCCGTTGGTACGACAGCAGCAGCAACAGGCCCAGCGAGAGGCCGCGGCAGTGGCACGGGAGCAGAAGCGGCGCGCTAAGTGTGACGCCATCACGGAAGAAGTGGACCGGCGCCAGGCAACGGGCCGACTCTCGCCGTTGCAGGCGGCAAAAGTCCTGCGGGAGGCGCTCGCCAGGGCTGCCAAAGATCCCGGGCCGGTGGATTACCGCTATTCCGCGGTGATGCCGGCAGCGATTCGCCAACTTGTCAACGACGTCATCTCCGACGTCGGCGGCATCACCCGCGTCGACGTGCCGCGGACGCCGTCTGACCGCATGATCTCCCCTACTGGTGAGCGCCCGGCCAAGGTGGAACAGCGTAAAGCGCGTGCACGGGCGCGGGCGCGGGACCAGGCGTGGGCGAAGGAAGAAGCACGGAAGGCGGAGCAGGAGCGAGCGCGGGAAGCGGAAAGCGAGAGGAGGCACCAGGAATGGCGTCAGGAATTGGAGGACCGGCTCCAGAACCCTGACAGGTACCCCCGCCGACGCTCTCGGGCGGAGGCGCAGGAGGCGGCGCCCGGCCTGTTGGCGAGTGCTGGTCTGTCATCCGGCAGGAACGAGCTCAGGATCGCCACGTGCTTGCTCATGCGCGATGAAGAGGTGACGCCGGAACAGATGCAGCGTGCGTTCACAACCTTCGAGACGATGTACGAAGCTCAGGTACGCAGGTTCAGGGAAAGCGGCGGGCAATCCCCATGGCCAAGCGCAGCATCTTTGATCGAAAAGCTCTTCTGAGCTGCCGAAGGACAGCGGCCCCCGGGCGCTCGCCGACGTCGTCCTGCGCGAGGCGGAAGGCCGACTGTCCGCAACGCTGGAGGGCACCGTGCGCTGCGTCCAGAACCGCGCCCGCCTCGTCCGCGCCCTCTACGGACGCCTGGACAGGCGTGGAGGCCACGGCGTTCAGCCGGTGAACGCGGCACCCACTCACGGTCGGACTGTCAGTGCCCACCCGTACCGTGTCGCCCAAGCACCGGTGACCGGACCGGGCGTGGCGCCAGCATGGAACAGATCGAGCAAGAATTTCAGGAGAACCTGGCCCCCTCTCGCTCTTCAATTGGAACAGCGAGGCCTGGTGAGGGCCTTGCGGGCTGCGTCCGGCCTCTACGCCATCCACCTCAGCGATGAGGGTCTGGTCGAGGTGCACCGGCTGAAGGAGCTACAGAAGAACCGTGCTGCCCGCTTGCGTCACACCATGGATGCCTTCCTCCGGTGGCTGTTTGACACGGCAGGCGACCACAAGTCCATCAACCCGGAGCTCTTCCTTGCCACCGTGTGATCGTCGCTCCCTGCGTGGGAGAGGTGGCGATCCGAGCGATTCGGCATGAGCCCGAGTCCAGAAGGGACTGGGCCACTCGCTTTGCTGATGCCGCGTCCTTCACCAGGAACGCGATGGTAGGCCCGGAGCCCGAGACGATGCCCGACAGGGCCCCAGCCGCCTTGCCCGCAGCCAGAGTGTCCATCAGAGGGGGGTGCAGGGAAAGGGCTGCGCG
>NZ_JBWLKL010000107.1:0-2835 GCF_059026065.1 Streptomyces sp. A18
CTCGTACTGTGCGTGCACAACTTCTCGCGGTTCGCACAACCCACCGAACTCGACCTCCGGGCCTTCAACGGCCGGCACCCCGTCGAACTCATCGGCGGAGTGCGCTTCCCCGACATCGGCGAGCTCCCCTATCTCCTCACCCTCGCCGGACACGGCTCCTACTGGTTCCGACTCTGCGAAAGAGCGCCTCGGACCGTGCGTTCCACAACGTGATCGGACGTGACGTCATGTCTTCGCCTCTGCTGCTGTCGTACGACCCCGAGCCTCACCCCATCGCCAGCCCCACGCTGGCGGCCCTGTTGAGCCGCTGGCTGCCGCGGCAGCGATGGTTCGCCCACCGGGAGCGTGCCGTCACCGCCGTCTCCGTGATGGCCGCGACGGAGCTGGCTCCCGACTGCTTTCACCTGTTGGTGCGGGTCGAACAGGCCGGGCTGCCCCAGGACGACGCCTGTTACCAACTGTTGCTGGGCGCCGTCACCGATCTGCCGCCCCGCCTGCGCGACTGTCTCCTGGGCCGGATGGAAGGCGCCCGCGGCCAGGACCTCTTCGTCTACGACGCGGTGCACGACCCGCGGGCAACGATCCTGCTCCTCGACCGGATACGGCGGGGTGGTGTGATGGGCGCGCTCCGCTTCGAGTCCTTCCCCCGCTCCTCGGTCCCCGCGGGGCTCATGCCGCGCGTCCTGGAGGTCGAGCAGTCGAACACGTCCATCGTGTACGGCGACGAGATCATCCTGAAGCTGTTCCGCCGAGTCCAGCCCGGCATCAACCCCGACCTGGAGATTCCCGGCGTCCTGGCCCGGCACGGATACACGCGCGTGCCGGAACCCGTCGCCTGGTTCCACACCTCCCAGCCGTTCTGGGGCACGTTGGGCGTCGTGCAGCGGTTCCTCTCCGGAGCGACGGACGGCTGGACCCTGGCCCTGGATTCGGCCCTCGTACAAGGGGACTTCTCCGATCAGGCACGGGAACTGGGCCGGGCGACAGGTGAGTTGCACGTGGCGCTCGCCGAATCGTTCCCCGTGGGCGAGCCGACCGTGGACCACCACACACGCCTGGCCGACGAGATGACACACCGGCTGATGAACGCGGCGGCCTCCGTGCCCGCCCTGCGGCCGCACGTATCGGGCCTGCGGGAGGTCTTCATCAAGCTCGCCACCACCGATGGCGGCCTGCGCCTGCAGCGCATTCACGGCGATCTCCATCTGGGGCAGGTGCTGCGGGCCGACGGCCAGTGGCACGTCGTCGACTTCGAGGGAGAGCCCGCCAAACCCCTGGCGGAACGCCGTGCCGATCGCTCTCCGGTCCACGACATCGCGGGCATGCTCCGCTCCTTCGACTACGCCGCCCACGTGGAGAAGAAGGCGGCACGGCCGGAGTGGGCCGCGGCCTGCCGCACCGCCTTCTGCGCCGGATACAGCGCGGCGGGCCTCTTCGATCCCCACGGCATCCCGGAGCTGCTGCACGCGCACGAAGCGGACCGGGCCGTCTACGAGGTCCTCTACGAGGCGACGCACCGCCCCGACTGGATCACCGTCCCCCTGCGGGCCGTCGCACGCCTTTCCCGCCAGCACTGACCGTCCGCCCGGTTCGAGGAGCAGCGCACATGGCCGTCACCGACGTCACCACACCCGCCACAGCCGTCCGCGGCGCCTGCGCGGTGCCTCCGCTGGGCGCCACCGGCCGGGACCGGCTGCTGCACGGCAGGCATCACGACCCGCACGCCGTCCTCGGTGCGCATCCCCTGCCTCATGGCGTACGCCTGCGTTGCCTGCGTCCCGGAGCGGAGGCGGTGTCCGTCGTGCTGGACGGCCTCGTGTGGGAGTTGCACGACGAGGGAGACGGCCTGTTCGCGGGCGGCATCCCTGCGGCGGAGGGGCCCACGCCCTACAGACTGCTGGTGCACTACCCCGAGGCCGTAGTGGAGGTGGACGACCCCTACCGGTTCCTGCCCACGCTGGGCGAATTGGATCTGCATCTCATCGCCGAAGGCCGCCACGAGGAACTCTGGACGGCGCTGGGGGCACACGTAGGAACGTACCAAGGGGTCCAGGGCACCCGCTTCACTGTCTGGGCCCCGAACGCGGTCGGCGTGCGGGTCTGCGGCGACTTCTGCCACTGGGACGGAACCGCGCTGCCCATGCGGTCCCTGGGCTCATCGGGCGTGTGGGAGCTCTTCGTGCCCGGCCTGGGCGAAGGGGCGATGTACAAGTTCGAGATCACCCGAGGCGACAGCTCCCGTACCCAGCGCGCGGATCCCATGGCGCGCGGCACGCAGACCCCGCCCGCGACGGCCTCGGTCGTGACGCGCAGCCACCACGACTGGGGCGACGCCCGATGGATGGCGCACCGGGCCGACCACCCGGCCCACGCGGCTCCCATGTCGGTCTACGAAGTCCACCTCGGCTCGTGGAGACCGGGAGCCACGTACCGCGAGCTGGCGTCAGAACTGACCGCGTATGTACGGAAGTTGGGCTTCACCCATGTGGAGCTGATGCCGGTCGCCGAGCATCCCTTCGGCGGCTCCTGGGGCTATCAGGTCACCGGCTTCTACGCACCCACGGCGCGCTTCGGATCTCCCGACGACTTCAAGTATCTGATCGATACCCTGCACCAGGCCGGAATCGGCGTCCTCCTGGACTGGGTCCCCGGCCATTTCCCGCGCGACGACTGGGCGCTGGCCGCGTTCGACGGCCGCCCGCTGTACGAACCGCAGGATCCCCGGCAGGCCGAGCACCCCGACTGGGGCACTCTCGTCTTCGACTACGGCCGCAAGGAGGTCCGCAACTTCCTTGTCGCCAACGCCACTTACTGGTGCGAGGAGTTCCACATCGA
>NZ_JBWLKL010000108.1:0-2741 GCF_059026065.1 Streptomyces sp. A18
GGACGCGTTCTTGAACGGCGCCCTGCCCTTCAACGGGATCATGGAGACTGTGACGAAGGTCGTCGCCGAACACGGCAGCCCCGACATCACAGCGTCGGGAACTTCCCTGACCGTCGCGGACGTCCTCGAAGCGGAGACCTGGGCACGAGCCCGGTCCCGTGAACTGACGGCGAAGGCGACCGCGGAGGCCCGCGCATGACGACCTTGATGATGATCCTCGGCATAGTCGTCTTCGCGGTCGGGCTGCTGTTCTCGATCGCCTGGCACGAGCTGGGCCACCTGTCGACCGCCAAGCTGTTCGGCATCCGCGTGCCGCAGTACATGGTCGGCTTCGGCCCGACGATCTTCTCGCGCAAGAAGGGCGACACCGAGTACGGCATCAAGGCCATCCCCCTCGGCGGCTACATCCGCATGATCGGCATGTTCCCGCCCGGCGCGGACGGCCGCATAGAGGCACGCTCGACGTCCCCGTGGCGCGGCATGATCGAGGACGCGCGCTCGGCCGCCTTCGAGGAGCTCAAGCCCGGCGACGAGACCCGGCTCTTCTACACGCGCAAGCCGTGGAAGCGCGTGATCGTGATGTTCGCGGGTCCGTTCATGAACCTGATCCTCGCCGTGGCGATCTTCCTCGGCGTGATGATGACGTTCGGCATCAGCACGCAGACGACGACGGTCGGCAAGGTCTCCGACTGCGTCATCCAGCAGAGCGAGAACCGCACCAAGTGTGAGAAGGGCGACACGGCCGCGCCCGCCAAGGCGGCCGGCCTGAAGCTCGGCGACAAGATCGTCGGCTTCCAGGGGCAGCCCATCGACGACTGGTCCGCGCTCCAGGGCAAGATCCGCGAGACGATCGGCCCTGCCACCATCACGGTCGAGCGCGACGGCAAGCGGGTCGACCTGCACGCCGACCTCATCAAGAACCAGGTCAGCAAGACCGACGGTGAGGGCGGCTATGTGGAGGGCAAGTACGTCTCCGCGGGCTTCCTCGGCTTCACGCCCGCCACCGGCATCGTCCAGCAGGGCTTCGGCGACTCCGTGAACCGCATGGGCGACATGATGGAGAACGGCGTCGAGTCTCTCGTCGCCCTCCCCTCCAAGGTCCCCGACCTGTGGGACGCGACCTTCGGCGACGGCGACCGCAAGCAGGACTCCCCGATGGGCGTCGTCGGCGCGGCACGCGTGGGCGGCGAGGTCTTCACGCTCGACATCCCGCCGGAGAACCAGATCGCGATGATGCTGTTCCTGGTGGCCGGCTTCAACCTCTCCCTCTTCCTGTTCAACATGCTGCCGCTGCTGCCGCTGGACGGCGGGCACATCGCGGGAGCGCTGTGGGAGTCGGTGCGGCGCAAGGCGGCCAGGCTCCTGAAGCGGCCCGACCCGGGACCCTTCGACGTCGCGAAGCTGATGCCCGTCGCCTATGTGGTGGCCGGAATCTTCATCTGCTTCACGATCCTCGTGCTGATCGCGGATGTTGTTAACCCGGTGAGAATCTCCTGACAACGAGAAGTTCGCGGCGGCCGGGCACTCTATGTGTCCGGTCGCCCACCATTGGGTGGACTTGAGGGGGCGGGATGTGCTGGGGCCCTGTGGGGTGCCGTAATCTCGAAGCCTGGAGCCCGCCGATCTCGGGACCTTGATCCACACCTTGGGGATGCACGCCAGATGACTGCCGTTTCTCTCGGAATCCCGTCCGTACCGACCAAGCTCGCCGACCGCCGTGTCAGCCGCAAGATCCAGGTCGGTACGGTCGCCGTCGGCGGGGACGCACCTGTGTCGGTGCAGTCGATGACCACGACGCGTACGTCCGACATCGGGGCGACGCTGCAGCAGATCGCGGAGCTGACCGCGTCCGGCTGCCAGATCGTGCGGGTCGCCTGTCCCACGCAGGACGACGCGGACGCGCTGGCCACGATCGCGCGCAAGTCGCAGATCCCGGTCATCGCCGACATCCACTTCCAGCCGAAGTACGTCTTCGCCGCGATCGACGCCGGATGCGCCGCCGTCCGCGTGAACCCCGGCAACATCAAGCAGTTCGACGACAAGGTCAAGGAGATCGCGCGGGCCGCGAACGACGCGGGCACCCCGATCCGGATCGGCGTCAACGCGGGCTCCCTGGACGCGCGCCTCCTCCAGAAGTACGGCAAGGCCACTCCTGAGGCCCTGGTCGAATCCGCCCTCTGGGAGGCGTCGCTCTTCGAGGAGCACGGCTTCCGGGACATCAAGATCTCGGTCAAGCACAACGACCCGGTGGTCATGGTCAACGCCTACCGCCAGCTGGCCGCGGCGTGCGACTACCCCCTGCACCTCGGCGTGACGGAGGCCGGTCCGGCCTTCCAGGGCACGATCAAGTCGGCGGTGGCCTTCGGCGCGCTGCTCTCCGAGGGCATCGGCGACACGATCCGCGTCTCCCTTTCGGCCCCTCCGGCGGAGGAGGTCAAGGTCGGCATGCAGATCCTGGAGTCCCTGAACCTCAAGCAGCGCCGCCTGGAGATCGTCTCCTGCCCGTCCTGCGGCCGCGCCCAGGTCGACGTCTACAAGCTGGCCGAAGAGGTCACCGCGGGTCTGGACGGCATGGAGGTCCCTCTCCGCGTCGCCGTCATGGGCTGCGTCGTGAACGGCCCCGGCGAGGCCCGCGAGGCCGACCTCGGCGTCGCGTCCGGCAACGGCAAGGGGCAGATCTTCGTCAAGGGCGAGGTCATCAAGACCGTCCCCGAGTCGAAGATCGTGGAGACCCTCATCGA
>NZ_JBWLKL010000109.1:0-2584 GCF_059026065.1 Streptomyces sp. A18
AGAGGATGGCGTTGACGATCTCCCGCAGGTCGTGCACCCGGGCGGCCGTGCCCGGCCCGGTCCGTCTCATCCGCCAGTCGGTGAAGACCGGTTCGATCAAGGCCCAGCGGGCGTCGGACACATCACTGCGATACGGGCGACGAACACTCACGTCTCGGATAACGAAGACCAACGCCGACAGTCACACAATCATCTCTAAATACCAGTAATCCAGATCAGATGCCCTCTAAGCGAGCGTGGAGAGCGCGGAAGGATCCGCTGCTCGCTCGGAGAGGAACCCGCCCTGTTCGTCGTATCCGATGAACCCGCCGCGGAACAGCCGGGCATGCGAGGCCATGTACTCGTCCAGATCCATCTCGTCACGAGACAGCAGGCCGGCGACTTCCTCGGCGCTGGCGATCAATGCTGATAGATGGCGGGCGTCGGTACCAGTGATTCGTCCCTCTGCGACAGCGCACATGGTCGCGATGGCATCGAGGGCCACGAGCTCCGGTCTCCTCCATGCGGATCCGCAGGGTGGGAGGGTAGAGGCGACCGTTGATCGCTTCCGCTTCCTCACGCAGGACCAGGGGATGCACGGGCCCTGACGTGATCGGCACGTCCCGCCAGCTCCGGCCCTTCGGCTTCTTACCCCTGACTGACCTCCGGGTCTGACTCTTTCTTCCCATACTCAGGTAACGCACAGGCTGACCTGCGCGTCGAGCTCGCGATCGGACGGCGGCGCGCGCAGTCGGGCAACGGATTCGAATGCGGGGCCAGGGGGTATCAGGCTTCTACCACATTGCTTCACTCCTTTTTGATAGCACCCACACGTAGTACCAGTTGCCGCTCCTAATGATCCGGTTACCGTTCTCGATCCTCGCGGATATGGCTCCCCAGAAGGTTCCTGCGGCAGTCAGGCCAAGGATCGGGAGTAGTTTTTCCAGGATCCCGCCGTTCACGGCAATAAGGAATGCCGAAACGGTCGACGCTACTGCTCCTGACGCTGCCAAAGTTTGCTTTCGTTGAGTAGAAAGATATTCGGCCCTAACCGACCGTACTTGATCTTCTATTTGGAGCGTGATCTTAGCTAGCTCTACCTGTGTTTGCTCAGCGTTTAGGGCATCTTCTACGCCTAACAGGCTGGCTCGAAGAAAATTGCGGAAACCTTTATAAGATTCGAACTCGTCCACAGTGATTTTGGAGAACTCGTCAAGGGATACACCCTCAAGGAACGGAAGGTCAATGTGGACAATGGGCCGAACCAAACGGTCTCTCACTCGATCCCGCAGCACAGAAGTTCCGGGCGCCGTCTCGGAAGGGTCGATCAGCCTTCCATTCCTGATGATGTAGTCAACGGCGTCATGTTGGCGCAATTGCTCCCTCGGCTGCCTCTCCCCCGAGGCGGTTCCTTCCTCTTGCATAGAGTAACTGGGCAGATACCAGACGAGTCCAGCCTTCATCAAGGGTTGCGCGCTTATAAGCCAGCTTCCTAGGGCCTCAAAGTTTGGGCAGTGAATTCCACAATAGATTCTCCGCGCATCGCCCCGTCTGTCCTCCCAATTCAAGGGCCGCATGCCGGAACTTCCCGGATTAATCGACGTATAGCTATTCCTGCTCGCTTCATATACCGCCACCTCGGTAAATGGCGATTCCCAACCATGCGATAAAAGAAGTGTGTTCGAAATGAGAGTTGCGCGTTTCGTGAGAGTCTCGAAGTCGCCGACATCCACCGTTAGACCGATATCGTATCCGCCGCGACGAAATCGCTCTTCGCCGATGATCCTCTGCCGACGCGGATCGAAAAGACTGTATGCGTACCATCCTGCAAAATCGATCGCATCCTTGCCCCTCAGTTCGGATTCACGAAGTGCCTTCCTCATAGACCGCGCGACATGCGGGTCTCCAACCACTTTCTGCTTTCGGAACATTGGACAAGTGTCCCCGCAGGCACAGGCCGGTGCAAGGGCGTCGCCTTCAACAGAGTCGGCGCCCAACGGTGGAGATCTATTGGAAGCATGCCCGACATGCCCCCAGAGGAGCTCCGTACAGCGCGCCGTGCCCACGCCGGTGCTCGGGCATCATCGTCAGGTCCACCGGCCAACGGCGGTGCCGGTCTCGACGACCCTGGCGACACACTCGTGGCCGAGGGCGAACGGCGGGTCGATGAAGCCGTGTCCGGCCAGGATGGACGAGTCGACGTCGCAGGGAGTGGCGGCCTCCAGCGACTCCGGCTTCACGGACAGAGCGGTCTCCTCGTACAACTCGCGCACGGCGTGCCGGTGATCGGCTCGCCGGGCTCGCTCTTGCCCACGAGGAGGCCCACATGCCCTGAGAGAGTTCGCTTCGGCCCGACGGAGCCTCCGGGCGGGCCGACCGGCGCTGCCGCGTGCCGCGGCCGGCGGGACTGGCGGGTGTAGTTGGTCAGGGCGGCGGAGGCCGTGCCCGGCTCAGAACCGGGCACGGGTCTACCGCAGAATCCTTTCGGCTGCTGAGCCGATCGGCGACGACAGGCGTCAGCCTCCCGGGACTCTGCGGAATCTCCTACGCCTTCGTGCGCTGCTGCGCATGGGCCCCCTTTCGGATGCGGTGCTTGGAGGAGACC
>NZ_JBWLKL010000110.1:0-2411 GCF_059026065.1 Streptomyces sp. A18
ACAGGATTTGAACCTGCGACCTCTGGGTTATGAGCCCAGCGAGCTACCGAGCTGCTCCACCCCGCGCCGTTGTGTTGTAACCGTACGTCAACCGCGACGACCAGCGCAAATCCGTTCCGGTGCCCCGCTGCGGGCAGGCCTTGCGCAGGGCGATTGGGGTCTCCCCTGCTCGAGCGAAGCCGAGAGCTTGGGGAAGGGTGGGCACAGCCCACCCACCGGCCTGCACCCGCCCGACGACCGCACGTCACGAAAAGCTGAGGCGTTACGCGGTCAGCTCCTGCTGCAACGCTTCCCGCAGCCGAGCCGCCCGCTCGGAGACCTCAGCGGGCCCAAGCTCCACCGCACGGGAAGCCCACCGCTGCCCCTCGACCAGCTGCCCGCGCCGAGCGTAGAGCAGCGCAAGGCGCAGAGCGGCCCGTCCGTGCCCCGCGTCAGCGGCCCGCGTCCACCAGAGCGCCGCCTCGGGCTCGCTCCCCTCACGCGCAAGGAGAAGCCCCAGGTTGAAAGCCCCGTTCCGGCTGCCCGCGTCCGCCGCGAGGCGGTACCACCGAGCCGCCTCGACCACGTCGCCGCGCCCCGCGGCCAGCATCCCGACCCGGACCTGCGCACGCCGGTGGCCCTGCTCGGCGGCCCGCTCGTACCACTCCTCGCACTCGGTCTTCTCGGCGGCGGGCTCACCGAGCGCGGGCGGGCCCGCGGGAGGCCGCCGCGCGTCGAGCACGGTGCCGAGCCGGTACGCCGCCTCCGCGCTGCCACCACCCGCCGCGCACCGCAGATGCCGCTCGGCGTCCTGCTCGTCCCCCTCCCGCAGCCGCGCGGTTCCGACCTGGAGCGCGGCCTCGGTGTGCCCGGCGGCCGCCGCACGCTCGTACCAGGGCAGGGCGGAGCCCTCGTCGTCACGGGACGCGTAGAGAATCCCGAGGTTGAAGGCCGCGTCCACGCTGCCCGCCTCCGCTGCCTTGGAGAACCACGGCTCGGCGCCCGCGGCGTCGCCGCCCTGGAGCAGCAGCACGGCGAGCGCGTTGGCTGCCTCGCGGTGACCGGCGTACGCGGCACGCCTGTACCACTGGTCGGCCTGCGCGGTCCGGCCCTGCTCGGCGCAGAGCAGGCCGAGGTTGTACGCGCCGTTCACGTCCCCCGCGTCCATCGCTGCGCGGTACCAGCGCTCGGCGGTCTGGGTCTCGCCCCGCTCGGCGTGCAGCGCGCCCAGGGCGTTCGCGGCATTGCCGTCGCCGTCCTGGGCCGCTTTCAGCCACCAGACGGCGGCGCTCTCCTCGTCGCCCGCGTCACGCAGCAGGAAGCCGAGGGCGCAGGCGGCGCGCGCCTCCCCGTCCTTCGCGGAGTTCAGGTACCACCGTCCCGCCTCCTTCAGCTCGCCGCGCTGCTCCAGGATCGCGCCGAGGTGCAGCGCGGCACGCCGGTGCCCGCGCGCTGCGGCCTGGCGGTACCACTGCTCGGCCTCCGCGGCGGCGGAACGTGCTCCCTTGGCGTGGGCCTTGGCCGGAGCCTTCGCGGGAGCCTCGGCGGGAGTTTTCGCGGGAGCCTTGGCATCGACACGCTCGGCCGAGGCCCGCCGGTCCAGGGCGCGCGCGATCCGGTACGCGGCCTCGCGGTGGCCGCGCTCGGCCGAGGCCCGCATCCAGCGCTCGGCACCGGCGTCACCGCGGTGCTCGAGAAGATCGGCCAGGGCGTACGCGCCCAGGGCGTGGCCCTGCTCGGCGGACTGCCGCAGCCAGTACTCCGCGGCGGGCTCGTCGCCGCGCTCGCGGTGGTGGCGTCCGAGCGCGTGCGCGGCCGCGGCGGAACCGGCGACGGCGGCGACCCGCCACCATCCGGCCGCCTCGTCGGCGTACCCGCGCTGGTGGAGGAGGACCCCGAGGTTGTTGGCTGCGGCGCGATCGCCCTCGGCGGTGGCAGCGCGCAGCAGGGATTCGGCCCCGTCGAGATCACCGCGGCGCAGCAGAAGGCTTCCGAGGACGCTCATCGCGTCGACGTCTCCGGCCTCGGCGGCCAGCCGATGGCGCATCTCCTCGGCGGCCGCCCCGGGATCCTCCCGGTCGGCCGGCTGCACAAACCGCCCTGTCTCCAACAGAGTTGCCTTGTCCCCCATAACGTCCATCGTCGCACCACCTGCAACCTGGGTACACCTGGTATACCGCAGCCAGTGAGGTCACTTCAGCGTTTTGTCGACATGCCCACAGAGAGATAAGTCAAACACAGATTTCCCAACTCCCCTCGGGCGGAGCACGGTTCGCACAGACCAGCGCACGCCGCCACGGGCCCCACGCACACACGACGAAGGCCCGGATCCGATAAGGATCCGGGCCTTCACCTTTTAGTAGCGGGGACAGGATTTGAACCTGCGACCTCTGGGTTATGAGCCCAGCGAGCTACCGAGCTGCTCCACCCCG
>NZ_JBWLKL010000111.1:0-2349 GCF_059026065.1 Streptomyces sp. A18
AGCAGGGAGAGTTCGACCGCCCAGAGCGCGACGTCCGAGCGCTCGGGGCGGGCCGCCGCCCACGCGCGGATGTTGTTCAGGACGCGCAGGACGATGTCGAGGGGCCCCGCCGGGCACAGCATCGACGGCACGAGTGGCGCGCCCGTGGCACCCGCCACCAGCAACTCCGCGTCCGTGGCGGAGAGTACGTGCCCTCCCGCGAAGGGGTTGGCGAGCACCTGCTCGTCGCGCGCGCCGAAGCCGACCACGAAGTGGCCGGGCAGGGCCACCCCGTGGACGGGCAGGCCCGCGCGGCGGGCGACCTCGATCCACACCACCGACAGGAGGATGGGCAGACCTCTGCGCCGCCGCAGCACTTCGTGCAGGAGCGCGGACCGGAGGTGCTGGTAGTCGCCGGGCCTGCCCCTGAACCCGTGGCGCGTGCCGAGCAGTTCCGCCACCGCCAGTGCCAGGGACCGAGGGCCGCACGTCGGGTCGGGCAGCCGCTCGGTCAGCTGGTCGGCAAGGCGGTCGAGGATGTCCCGCGCCGTACGCATGCCCGCTTCGTCGAGATCCGGGTCCGCCTCCGCGCCGATCAGCAGGCACAGCTGCGCGAGATCGGGCCGCGCGGACCGCGCCTGATCGGCGAAGAGGCGTCGCCGCTCCGGGGATTGGGGGTGCATAGGTGCTTCGTGCCCGGCCGGGCCGATCGCTAGCGCTCCGATCTCTCTCCCCGCGCTGCCGCCTCCGTCGGTCAGGGAGGCAGCCGGGCCCCTTCAGGGATGCATCCGGGCCCCTTTGAGGACCTTGTCGACCGCGTTGCGCGGACCGTGGACGAGGAGCCCCACCAGATCGAGCTGATCGGCGGGCACGGCCCGCACGGCCGCCCGGTTGGCGCGGTCGTGGCCGGTGGCGAACAGGTCCGACGTGAACACCGCGCTCGGCAGCGATCGGGACAGCACGCGACGGTGCGCGGCGGTCAGTGTCTCCTTGGACCCCTCGAAGACCAGGACGGGCTGGCGGAACATCGGCAGATAGGGGGTGCCGTCGGCGTCCTCGTACGGCTCGCCGACCACATCGGGCACCGCCGTGCCGAGCCCGCTCACCAGGAACGCGGTCACGTTCAGTCGCTGCCAGGACTCCAGGTCGGCACGGAGCAGGACGGCGATCTTCGTGTCGAAGCGGACCGGCGCCGCGTCCGTGACCTCGGCGTTCTCCGTCGTGGTGGTGTCTGTCTCAGCGGTGGTTCTCATGCCTCGAGACTGGCGGGTGGACCACAGCCGCGTCTTGTACGTTCTTTGCATGGTGGCCCAGCAGGAGATTTCCGCATGGCGCCCGCCGGTCGCGGGTGTCGTGGAGGTCTTCCACGCCCACTTCACCGAGCACGCGTACCCGATGCACGTCCACGACGCGTGGACCCTGCTGATCGTGGACGACGGAGCCGTCCGCTACGACCTGGACCGGCGCGTGCACGGCACCCCCGCCGACACCGTCTCGCTGCTCCCGCCGCACGTCCCGCACAACGGCTCGCCCGCGACCCCCGACGGCTTCCGCAAGCGCGTGCTCTACCTGGACATGACGCAGCTGGACGCGAGCTACATCGGCCCGGCGGTGGACGGCCCCGACCTCGTCGACCCCGTCCTGCGCAGGCGCGTGGGCCAGCTGCACGCGGCCCTGGAGCGCCGGGGCGACGAGCTGGAGGCCGAGAGCCGCCTTGCGCTGATCGGCGAGCGGCTGCGTGGACACCTGCGTCCCAGGATCGCCGCCGACGCCCCGGGCGGCACCGCACGAGGCATCGCCCACGACCTCCGTGACCTCCTCGACGAGCGGCTGCTCGACGGCGTGACCCTCGACGAGGCCGCGCGTCTGGTCCACGCCCACCCCAGCCACCTCGTACGCGCCTTCAGCGGGGCCTACGGCATCGCGCCGCACCAGTACGTGATGTCGCGCCGCGTCGACCGCGCCCGTCGGCTCCTCCTGTCGGGCCAGCCGGCCGGCGAGGTGGCGGCCGCCGCCGGTTTCTACGACCAGTCGCACCTCACCCGCCACTTCAAGCGCGTGGTGGGCGTCGCTCCGGGGCGCTACGCCCGCACACGGGCCGCCCACCGGGCCGTTGACCGAGCCGTCAGTTGAGCATGGCGCGCGCCGCCCGCGCCTGGTCCCGCACCCGGTCCGCCGTGGTCGGCTCCACCGTCGTCACCACGTCCGCGTACGTCTCCAGCTCCGCCGCTCCCGCGAGGAAGTCGCCGCGCTGGACGAGGAGTTGGGCCCTCTCGTAGCGCAGCCGCGCCGGGTGCGCGGGCAGCAGCAGGGAGAGTTCGACCGCCCAGAGCGCGACGTCCGAGCGCTCGGGGCGGGCCGCCGCCCACG
>NZ_JBWLKL010000112.1:0-2302 GCF_059026065.1 Streptomyces sp. A18
GACGCGATCGAGGACGTCATCGCCGACGACTCCCTGAAGGACGGCTTCTGGGAATCCCTCGTCGACGACATCAAGTCCATCACGGAGTTGATCTCGACCGTCTGCGGAATCCTCTCCCTGGTGGTGGGCTGGATCCCCGTCATCGGACAGGCATTGGCGGGCGTACTGGGCGCGATCGCCATGATCGCCACGCTGATCACCACCATCTGCACCATCATCCAGGTGTTCCAGGGCAATGCCGACTGGATGGACGTGGGTCTGGCGGCGGTCGGATTCCTGCTGATGGGCGTGGGCAAGGCCTTCTCGAAGGTGGCGGGGAAGTTCGCGAAGACGGCGCTCAGCAAGATGGGCCGGGCCGGAAAGGCCAGGACCACCAAGCAGATCACCAGGGCGAACAAGAACCTGCGAAAGCTTTCCGGCAAGAAGTTCAAGCTGGAGCAGGGCGAGGGCTGGAAGTCCCTCAAGGAGCCGTTCACCGAACCGTTCTCGAAGGCGGCCTGGGGCAAGAATCTCAAGACCCTCAAACCGGGCGAAGGGAACTTCGCGGCCGCCAGGAACGAACTGGCCGAGCGGGGCGGCGGAAGTGCCTTCAAGGGCATCGGGAAGTCGTTCTCCATGGCCGACCCCGGTGTCGCGTCCGACCTGAAGTCGATCAAGTCGGGGGCGGCCGGACTCGGCAACTTCGACGTGAATGCCGTGAGCCAGATCTCGAAGACGGCCACGCGTCTGGGGGTCACCGGAGCGGGCATTACGCTGGCCGGCCTCGGCCTTGACGGTAACCTCAACCCGCTCGTGGCCTGAGCGGCCCACTCGTGCCTGAGCAGCCCCCTCCAAGAAGGAACGCAGCGAATGAACACACCACCTGACGATGATGTCCCGGCGCTGTCAGAGGATTTCGCGGTCCGCCTCGACCTCCAGCCCGGCTGGGTCGACCTGACGCTGCGCGAAGGCTCGAAGGCCGAGGCGAAGGCGCTGGCCACGAAGACCGTCAACGAGCTCAACCCGCTCTCCCTGGAGATCGAGAAGAGCGCGGTCTTCGACGACATGGCCGAGCGGGCACTCAACCTCAACGAGGACGCTCCGGCGCTGGCGGCGGCGTACTACTCGGAGAGCGGCGAGGGTCTGATCAGCTTGATGATCGACTCGTACGGCGACGAGGGCGTCCCGCGCCCGACGCCGGACGAGGTCCTCCCTCTGCTCTTGGAGTGGGAGAACGGCGAGGTGGTCGGGGAGCCGGAGGTGACCCGCCTGGATCTGCCGGCGGGCCCGGCGATGCGGGTCCAGTCGACCCTGAAGATCAAGCGGATGTTCGGTCTGGGCCGCCGCATCACCGAGTTCGTGAAGTACGCGGTGTTTCCGCCCGGTATGCAGAGCCTGGTCGTCGTCACGGCGACCTGGGAGAAGATCCAGCTGACGGAGGAGAACGCGCAGCGGGTGGACGAGATCGTCCCGACGCTGAGGCTGGACCTGGTGGACGAGGACGGAAACGAACTCACCCCGAAGCCGGAATCCGGACAGTCCTGAGCGAGCCGGAATCCGAAAAACCTGAGCGAATTCGAGAACCTGATGAAGAACGCCAGCGAATTCACTTCGCCGCCCTCCGACTACAACGTCATCGTCCCCGACGGCTGGTTCCAGCTCCCGCTGGCCCCCGAGGACCGTGACCGCGGCATCATCGCGCTCGCGGACCAGCAGTTCCGCGGCGTGGACAACGCCCCGCACATCAAGAAGCAGTTCATGCGGGAACTGCAGCGCAAGGCGAAGGACGCGTACAACGTAGGCGGCACGGAGCTCTACATCTCAACCCTGACGGTCGGCCCGCTCCCCCTCTCCTCCTCCCTCCTGATCAGCATCCCGGGCCCGGACGAGTGGCCGAAGATCTCGGACCCGGAGGACTTGGCGGAGCACCTGGCCACGAAGGACGGCTCCGACGAGGGCGAGACCGAGGCCGAGGTGGGCGTGGTGACCCTGGCAGCAGCGGGCCGAGCAGTCCGCCAACGCCGCAGGGACGCCCCGGACCCGTCGTCGCAACTGGGCAACACGCTCCCGAACACCCTCGTCACGTACTACGTCCCGATCCCGGCGACGAAGAGCTGGCTGCTCCTGAACTTCTCCACGCCGATAGACCCGCTGGCGGACCAGATGGTGGAGTTGTTCGATGTGGTGGCCGGGACGTTGCACTGGGACTGAGCCGAAGCGCTTGTGGAAGAAGAAGGGCTGACTCGTGGCCGGACGTCCACGTGATTGGCACCCGGTCGCGGACAACGATCCGATTCCTGGTGATGCCGACCGGGTCGCGAAT
>NZ_JBWLKL010000113.1:0-1934 GCF_059026065.1 Streptomyces sp. A18
CCTCGCCCACTTGCGGTACTCCTGCACGCACCACCTGACGATCATGCACTCTAGAGACTTCCGCCACCCGACGTTAGGCGCAGCACCAAAGATGCGTGCCGCAGAGAGGCTGGACTGGGGCCACACCCCGTCGAGGGGGACCAGCCCAGGAGTTCCGCTGGTCCGGGCTCTTTTTTGGGGTCGGTGATCGGTGATCGGTGATCGGTGATCGGTGATCGGTGATCGGTGATCGGTGATCGGTGATCGGTAGAGGCTATGCCGAAGAAGGCTCCGATCGGACGCTCCCATCTGACAGCAGACGAGGCCACGGCCCGTGAGTAGGCTTGTGCACCATGGTGTTGCTCGGGGTCATCGTCGGCGCTGTCTTCGGTACGTTCTTATTCCTCGCGTTGTTGGGGACCGTGATGGGCCAGGCAGTTGGAGTGATCAGCTTCCTGCTGTGCCTCGTTGGGGCCGGGATTCTCTTCGCTGTCGGCTTCTTCGGCAGCCGCCTGGTTTTCGACCTGTCCGAGCAGCAGAGCGTGATCGTCGGTGCGGCGCTCCCGGTGGCCTATGGAACCGGCCGCCTCATCTGGTTGAAGTTGGGACTACCCACGCCGTACAGCGACTACGACCGCTGGCGCAGCCAGGACCACCGTGACTACTGGAGCTGACGGGCGCCACCGATGAACGCCCCTGGCCAGCGCCGGTACAACCTGGATGCGCCAGTCACCAGCGGCTCCCCGCAGGCCATCCGAGTGAGAGGCTCCGCAGACTGAATCACTCACCTGCCAGCACATTGGGTTCACGCCGCCCCCGTTCTGGCGGCTTGACAATCGGCATTAGGAATCAACACCCCCAGCCATACAACGAAGATGCCCAGTTCACAGCCTTGTGCAACACACTTGTGCGATGAGCACCCGCTACCGAAGAGGCCATCCCAGAGGGGCTCGGCCGTGGGTGACCGTGTGAAAGCAGACATCCTTCTTCTGTGCAGGCAAAGATTGCGCTGATTTGCAGACATGTCGCGTGTGGGCTGGAAGGGTTCTAGTGCGCGGCCGGGGCGCGAGGCCGAGGCTCCCCTCCATCGGTCCTCGCGCGAGGTGCCCTCCCGGCGGCGGGGCGAGGCTGCGGGAGTTGCCCACTCCATCACGCCTGGAGGGCAGGGGCTGGAGCTGCATTGTCGGCGATGCGGCTCCAGCTGGCCTCGCAAGTCCACATCTCCGTCTACGCGGCCGAGGTGAGTTCAGCGCGGCCGAACAGTAGGGCGTACCCGGTGGCGAGCTGGTGCAGGATGCGGGTGGTCAGGTCGGGTGCGGCGTAGGCGGCGACGGCGGAGAAGACGGAACCGGTGTCCCAGCGGGTGGTGGCCAGGGACGCGCCAGTGCGAGCGGCGAGGTCTTTGACGAAGGCCCAGCCGGTCAGACGGTCGAGGCAGTGGTCAACTCGGACGGTGAGAAGGTCAACACCTACACCTACAGCCCGCGCGGTGTCACCAACTTCAAGTAGAAGGTCGCCCAGCCCTACCGGTTCGCTGGCGGCTATCAGGACCCGACCCGGCTGTATCACTACAAGGCCCGCTTTTACGACCCGAACGTCGGCCGCTTCACCCAGCCTGACCCCTCGGGCCTGGAAGCCAACCCGTACCTCTACGCTTCGGGTGACCCGACCAACCGGATCGACCCCGCGGGGTTGTTTGACTTTGGCAATTTCATGGGGGGGACTCGGTTCGGCGGTAGTCGCTGTCGGATCCGGGATCGTTACTGTCAGCACTGCCCCTGCATGCGTGACCCTCGTGGGCTGCGCGCCCACCCTCATCGCGGGCGGCACTACGATCGCTTCCGTAGGAGCCTCTTACGCGTTCTTCAAGGATGCCTTTTACTGTTTCTAACAAAAGCGGTTGATCATGTGACTGTTGGCGTGTCGGCTCGTTGGTCTGGTTGTGGCGAAACGTC
>NZ_JBWLKL010000114.1:0-1790 GCF_059026065.1 Streptomyces sp. A18
TAGACATCCCACGGCTTTAAGGCGTCAAGCGACGGCCGGAAGGATCTCTGGCTCCGACTGGTTGGGAAAGGCCTTCACTGGGTCGTAGGGCATTCTGTGCTGGAGACAGAAAAACAGCATTCCAAGGAACCGGTTGAAGAGGTTACGGAGGGCTGCGGTGTGTCGGTCTCCTGCTTCCCGACGGCGGTCGTAATGGGCCCGGGCCCCTGCTGAGGCTCTCAGGGAGGCGAAGGCCCACAAGTAGCCCGTGGAGGCCAGCCTCTGGTTCTTGACCCGGCGGCTGATCACTACGCAGCTCTTGCCACTGGCGCGTGTGACCGGTGCGCTGCCTGCGTAGGCCTTTAGCGAGCCGGCGTTCGCAAAGCGGGTCCGGTCGTCTCCGATCTCGGCCAGGATCCGGGCGCCGCTCAACGATCCGAGGCCGGGGAAGCTGGTGATCACCGGAGCGTCCGGGTGCTGATCGAAGGCCTCGACGGTCGCCGCTTCCAGCTGCTCGGCGTTGGTGCAGGCGGTGTCGAGCTGTCGCTGCAGTGCCGCTGTCTGGTGACCGAGGGCCTCTTCAACCTGTGCCGGATGGTGCAGGTGATCGCGGTGGAAGACCTCGTGGAGGCGGTCGGCCTCCGCCTCGATGCCGCGGCTGCGGCCCGCACGCTTGAGTAGTGCCCGCAGTTGACGGCGGGTGAGTCGGGCCGCGGCGGTGGGTGTTGAGGCTGCGGCGAGGATGGTTCGGGCCTCGGGAGCAAACAGCCCGAACCGGTGATCAGCGAAGGCCGACAGGATCGAGGGGTAGAACTCGCGCAGCTGTGAGCGGAGTTTGTTGTGGGCCTGGGTGCGGTCCCAGATTGCGTCCTGCTGAGCCCGGGCCAACACCGCGATGGCCTGCGTGAGTTCGGTGTCGGCGGGCAGTTGTCGGTGGGCTGCCATGTCGACGCGCAGGATGTTTGCCAGGGCTGCCGCGTCGATGGCGTCGGACTTCTTTCGGGCGACGGAGTGCCGGTCGCGATAGCGGGCCACCGCCAGCGGATTGATCGAGTAGACCGGGCGTCCCGTTACCCGCAGAGCGGCGACCAGCAGCCCCCGGGAGGTCTCGATCGCAACCGGGATCGGATTCTCCTTGCTGTCGCCGTGCTCCGTCAGCAGCGCCGTGAGCTGGGCGAATCCGGCTGCATCGTCGCTGATTCGCTGCTTGGCGAGCTGCTTGCCGCCGATGTCGACCAGGGCAACATCATGATGCGCTTCTGCCCAGTCAATCCCGCAGAACACCGGCACTGGTAACTCTGTGATCTCCATGGTGCTACCCCTTGCATTCAGGCGTTTTATGCAGGCCAGAGCCTGTGCGGGGCGCGCGTGCTCCCTAATGGAAGTGCTCAAGGCACGACATCCCACCAGCCGTCCGCAGCCCCAGCGAACCGCGTGGCCCTCAGTCTTCTTCAGAGCTCGATCGCTCGCGCCTTAGGGAAAGGTGATCCACACAGCCAGCTCAGGTCACGGACAGCAAACCGGACGGGCACGGGGCGCCGGAGGAGATGACGGGAGACGCCCGCCGAGTGTTGAAGGCCCCCTCGTTGCGACTCCAGGAGACATGATTTCGTCGGCCCCCTGACCATCTCGGTGACAACTGACAGTCACAGGACCGGAACCGTCTACCACTAGGGCTCACGGCCCGGCTGCTACCTAGGCCTCGGTCCCGCAACCGGAAGGCGACGATCCAGGCCCGCCCGCTCTATTGCTAGCGCTCACGGCGCCGGGTGGGAACAGGGCTGGCGAACCGCCTCTTCGCTTCCCATTAG
>NZ_JBWLKL010000115.1:0-1556 GCF_059026065.1 Streptomyces sp. A18
GCCGCTGACGTGTCGTCCGGCGCCACGAAGAACTTCACGATGATGCTCACCGGGACATCATGCCCGACCCACAACCATGATCGGCCGGACAAGTCCTAGCCGACACAACCCCGCGGCCGCCGGCACCGCTGTCCCCAACCTCACCTGGAACCGGACATCACCTCACGAACCGCCCTCTGAGAGCCAACCGCCCTCAGCCCGCGGCTTGTGCACCACCTGGTCCTGGTCCTCCTGGTCCTCCTGCTCCTGGTGCTCCGACACGGTCTGCTGGGCTTGGCGTTCGACGGTGACGGCCCCCTGCGTGCAGGCGTCGAACAGGTGCGCGTGGCTGTCTCGGGGAGCGCCCCACCCGGCTGCCTCGGTCGTCTTCCACCGGTCGTCGGTGAACTTCGTGCCGCAGCCGGCGCACACCGGGCGGCGCGCTTCCCGCTCGGCCTTCTGCTGCTCGGCCGCGCGACGCAGCTGCCCTTTGCACTCCCGCTCGTAGGCCACCTCAACCGTCGCCAAGGGATGAGTGAGCCCGGCACCCGTCTGGAGGCAGGGCTCACTACCGGCAGGCGAATCGAACGACATGGACAGCAGGGCGACTCGGTCTGGCGCCAGGCGAAGTACCAGGATTACCCGCAACGCACCCAGACCAGCGCCGTCGCCATCGGCAAAGGCTGTCGGCCAAGCTATGAACCATCAACGCGACCGGATCCGACAGTCAGCAACGAACCTCAACCAAGCCGCTGAGTCGCGCTTGGGTCACATCGGGCCCTGGTCGGTCCGGATGACGCCCTTGTTGCGGCACATCAGAAGGGGTGGCCGATCGGGTCTGTGTAGACCTGCCAGCCGTAGCCGTTGGGGCCGATGAAGTCCTGCCTCAGCATCGCGCCGAGGTCGAGGACGCAGCGCTGCTCGGACTCGGTCTCGTCCACTTCGAAGTCGTGGTGGAACTGCTTGGGGTGCTCGCTGTCGGGCCACTGCGGAGCCCGGTAGTCGTCCACCCGGATGAATGCCGGCTCGATCTCGCCGCTCGTTCCGCTCCGGAACAAGCGTGCCGGTATCCGGCCAGGGCTCCGGCCTTACAGTCCCGCCCTCGATGTGGCTGCGGGTAGGCACTGCGTTGGGCAGCGCGGCTGCCGCATGCCGCGGCCGGCGGGACTGGCGCGTGTAGTTGGTCAGGGCCGGCGGAAGCCGTGCCCGGCTTCCGGCCTTGGGAGCGATTGACGTCGGGGCAGGCTGGCCTGGCGGGTTGGCTGGTGGATGATCAGCGGGTGGCCGGCCGGGCGGGCACCAGTTCGGTGCTGGGCTTGCGGCGGGTCGGTCGCCGGGCGGAGCGATCGGAGACCAGCCCGACGATGGCGAGGTGGGTCTCGGTGTACCGTTCCCCGCCGCGCCGCTCGCGCAGGGACCACTCGCGGGCGGCCTGCCACTTGGGAGCGAGTTCCTCGAACAACTCACCGAAGTGTGCGCGGGAGACCCCAGACAGGGAACGATGGGAGCAGGCCGCACGGGCCCAGGTAAGCCTCACAACTCACCCAACCCGTGCGGCCCTTCTCACGTCACGCACC
>NZ_JBWLKL010000116.1:0-1472 GCF_059026065.1 Streptomyces sp. A18
TGCCGGCCGTTGAAGGCCCGGAGGTCGAGTTCGGTGGGTTGTGCGAACCGCGAGAAGTTGTGCACGCACAGTACGAGGTCGTCTTTGTGCTCCCGCAGGAAGGCCAGGACGGCGGGGTTGGAGGATGCGAGTTCGGTGTAGGAGCCGAGGCCGAAGGCGGGGTTCTGCTTGCGGATTTCGATCATCCGGCGTGTCCAGTGCAGGAGTGAGGAGGGGGATGACATGGAGGCTTCGACGTTGGTGACCTGGTAGCCGTAGACGGGGTCCATGATGGTGGGGAGGTAGAGGCGGCCGGGGTCGCAGGAGGAGAAGCCGGCGTTGCGGTCGGGTGTCCATTGCATGGGGGTGCGCACGGCGTCGCGGTCGCCGAGCCAGATGTTGTCGCCCATGCCGATCTCGTCGCCGTAGTAGAGGATCGGTGAGCCGGGCAGGGAGAGCAGGAGTGCGGTGAAGAGTTCGATCTGGTTGCGGTCGTTGTCCAGGAGGGTGGCCAGGCGGCGGCGGATGCCGATGTTGGCGCGCATGCGGGGGTCTTTGGCGTATTCCGCGTACATGTAGTCGCGTTCTTCGTCGGTGACCATTTCGAGGGTGAGCTCGTCGTGGTTGCGCAGGAAGATGCCCCATTGGCAGCCGGAGGGGATGGCGGGGGTTTTGGCGAGGATTTCGGAGACGGGGTAGCGCGATTCGCGGCGGACGGCCATGAAGATGCGGGGCATGACGGGGAAGTGGAAGGCCATGTGGCATTCGTCGCCGCCGTCCTTGAAGTCGCCGAAGTAGTCGACGACGTCTTCGGGCCATTGGTTGGCTTCGGCGAGCAGGACGGTGTCGGGGTAGTGGGCGTCGATCTCGGCACGGACGCGTTTGAGCAGGCCGTGGGAGCGGGGGAGGTTTTCGCAGTTGGTGCCCTCTTCGGCGAAGAGGTAGGGCACGGCGTCCAGGCGGAAGCCGTCGATGCCCAGGTCGAGCCAGAATCGCAGGGCGGAGATGATCTCTTCCTGGACGGCGGGGTTCTCGTAGTTGAGGTCGGGCTGGTGGGAGAAGAAGCGGTGCCAGAAGTACTGCTTGCGTACCGGGTCGAAGGTCCAGTTGGAGGCTTCGGTGTCGACGAAGATGATGCGGGCGTCCTGGTACTGCTTGTCGTCGTCGGCCCAGACGTAGTAGTCGCCGTAGGGGCCGTCGGGGTCGGTGCGTGACTGCTCGAACCACGGGTGCTGATCGCTGGTGTGGTTCATCACGAAGTCGATGATCACGCGCATGCCGCGCTGGTGCGCGGAGTCCACGAATTCCACGAAGTCGGCGAGATCACCGAACTCGGGCAGGACAGCCGTGTAGTCCGAGACGTCGTAACCGCCGTCCCGCAACGGCGACTTGAAGAACGGCGGCAGCCAGAGGCAGTCCACGCCGAGCCACTGCAGATAGTCCAGCTTGGCGGTGATGCCCTTGAGATCGCCGATGCCGTCGCCGTTGCTGTC
>NZ_JBWLKL010000117.1:0-1409 GCF_059026065.1 Streptomyces sp. A18
TAGTAGGACTCCGTTACGTCTTCCGGATGTTCCTGATCAGGAGCATGTTGGATGGGTGGACGCGCATGAAGTGAACCGTGTTCGGGCGACGTTGGCGCTGTTCGTGGCAGATGTGTTCGCCTCGGTGCCGCGTAAGGACCAGCGGGCCAAGGGTGACTGTTATCTGCGGGGCCTGATGCTGGATGGCCGCCGTAAGTCGATCCAGGCGATGGCGTCGCGGCTGCCGGACGGCAACGAGCAAAACCTGCAGCAGTTCGTGAACCAGTCGACGTGGGATCCGGTGCTGGTCCAGCGGCGGATCAATGAACGTCTGTTGCCGCTGGTCAGCCCGGTGGCGTGGGTGATCGACGACGTGTCGGTGCCCAAGGACGGCCGGATGTCGGTCGCGACGGCTCCGCAATACTGCGGAGCCCTGGGCAAACGCGCCAACTGCCAGGTCGCCGTCAGCGTCCACGCGGCGAGCGACACCGCCTCCTGTCCGCTGCAATGGCAGCTGTTCCTTCCCGAGGAGTGGGCCCGGGACAGCGACCGTCGGGCCAAGACCCTCGTTCCGCCCGAGGTCACACACCGGGAGAAGTGGCGTCTGGCGCTGGACATGCTCGACACCCTCGCCGAATGGGCATGACGCCGCCGGCAGTGGTGGCCGATGCCGCCTACGGCACCAACGCACACCTGCGGGCCGCACTGGACGACCGGCAACTCGCCTACGTGCTTGCCATCCGCGCCGATGTGACGGTCCACCCGTTCGATGCCAAGCCTCAAGCCCCGGCTCGCAAGGGGACGGTCGGCTGCTGGCCCCAGCCCCGCTACCGGGACCCCGCACCCTCAGTGGCGGCCCTTGCCGCAGGACTCGAGGCAGGGGCCTTCACCACGCTCACCTGGCGACATGGCTCGCGAGGGGAGTTACGTTCCCGCTTCGCGGCTGTCCGTGTCCGGCCAGCCGGCAAAGCTGTCGAGCGTCCGATCAAAGCCGCTGCCTCTGCCGATCAGGGCTGGTGGGACGGGGCCCTGCCCGACTGCTGGTTACTGGTCGAATGGCCCCAAGACGCCGAGGCACCCACCGAATACTGGCTGTCGAACCTGGCGACGGAAACCCCGATGGCCGATATGGCCGGCTGGCCAAGGTCCGCTGGCGCATCGAACACGACTACCGCGAACTCAAGCACGGTCTGGGCCTGGACCACTTCGAAGGCCGATCCTGGCCCGGCTGGCACCACCACGTCACCCTCGTGACCGCCGCCCATGCCTTCCTCACCGAACGACGCCTGTCCCCAAAAGCGCCCGGGCCGGACTCACCCTCTACCAAATCCTCGACGCCCTCCAGAACACCCTGAGGTGTTGGAACGGCATCTGCACCACCTGCCATCAGCCCCTGGCCACGCGAACACCAAGACCGAGACAGAGACAGA
>NZ_JBWLKL010000118.1:0-1364 GCF_059026065.1 Streptomyces sp. A18
CACCGGCATGCCCCTCGCATGCCGCCCGCAAGGTGTGGTTCTCATCGTCCTGATCTCGTTCAAAAATCATCCGACAGTCCGGAGACGCTTCCGGCGCTGGTCAGCCCACGCACCGCGCTGATCGGCGGAAGAAACCTTTCTCCGAACTCGTCTGCCCCTTTCACGTCCGCATAACGAACGAAGCCGGACGGGAGGGCTTCCGCCACTTGAGTGAGTGCATCACGCGAACGAGCTACAGCGAGCGGCGCCTCAAACGCTTGACCGACAAGCACGACGTTCGAGGGCATGAAGCAGCGCATGTGCGTTCCCATGCCGCACTGATCGGTGACGCACTGCTCGTGCCGACTCCTCAGGACACGGCTGTCCCGCATCTGTTGGTGGGAGTGGGTGGATAACGCCGTTCGGATGTCAGCCCAAGAGCAAGTCGACGTCCCTTTCGATGCAGACCTGCAGGACGACCACCAACTGGCGAACGTCCTGGAAGTGGCGTTGCCGGACCGGATCGAGTTGGTGATCCTGCGGTTGCCCAGCGATCTCGGTGAGGCGGGGCAAGATCGCAGCGCATTGCGTTGCCGTGAGGTCGGGGCCGTCGTCGTCCGGGTGGTCGAGAAGCGGTGTCAGCGAGGTGAAGACTTCGCTCCAGGGACGCTCTCCGCCACAACCGCGCATCTCGTCAAGGGCGAACCCCTCGATCCGTGCCAGCCACTTCCGGAACGCTGCGAAGCCTGTGTAGGACCAGGAGAGGTCCGGGCTGGCGGTGTTGTCGTCTCCCGGGAACAGAACGAGTCCCACCATGTACTCCTCATTCGCCGAGCACACAGCATCGTCCGCGGGAGGGCGAGGCCGCAACTGAAATGATCACCGCGTGGCTGGTGTGATCACGGCGTCAGAGCCGTCCTAATTCGTATGTAGCGGTTGCAGACGCTGTGTTGATGGCATCTGCGCTGTTCGAGTGCAGGCTTGCGATGCCTCCGAGGCTCCTGGCAGCGATGCCTTACGCAAGAGCGGCAAGCGGCCGGCACGCCTGGTGTTGACGGCCCGGGGTGACAAAGGGGATGCCTGGAGCCGTCCGGACCTGCGATGTCTCTATCCAGACCGGCACGCCGCCGCGCCGCTGCGGCCGTCAATACCTGTGCCACGGACGCTCGTTGGTGTTGGTGGTGCGAGCCCATTCCACGGTGACCTCTCGCAAGTCCTGAGCCTTGAGTTCTGGGCAAGACCGAGGCCCGCGGGGTGCGCTGGTGCCACGAAACGGCTAGTGCGATGTCGACCCGTCAGAGGTCTGGAATTACTGGCCCTAACAAAGGCGTTGTACGTGTCGGTGAGTGATCAGGCAGACGGCGATGCCGAGGAAAGCTTCATGG
>NZ_JBWLKL010000119.1:0-1298 GCF_059026065.1 Streptomyces sp. A18
CATCTGCACCACCTGCCATCAGCCCCTGGCCACGCGAACACCAAGACCGAGACAGAGACAGACCTAACGGAGTCCTATTAGTGCTGGATTCCTCTTTCGTTGGGTGGATACCTTGGTGGAGGGGTAGTTGACGCTGCTCGGGGGCGGGTGTTGGACGATGGTTTTGCGGGCACGGCCGGGGTGTGATGAGGGCGAACGGAGTGTGGTTCGCCGGTTGGCGCGGGCGCGGAAGGCCCCGCGTGATGCGGTGATGCGGGCCCGGATGATCGAGCTGAGCTGGTCGGGGCTGCGGGTGCCGGCGATCGCCGTTGAGCTGGGCTGCAGTCAGAAGACGGTCCGCTGCTGGCTGCACCGGTTCAACCGGTCTGGGTTGCAAGGACTGGATGATCTGGGTGGGCAGGGCCGCAAGCGGCGGGTCACCGAGGAGGAACGCTCCTCCCAAATCATCGCCCTGGTCAAGTCCGTGCCGCCGGGGCGGCTGCGCTGGGAGCCCGTCGGGGAGTTGTGGGCTTTTGACGAGTCCGGTCCGGTGGAGTGGACCCTGGATTCCCTGGCCGCGGCAGCGCGGGCGGCGGGGATCGAGGTAGGTCGCTCGCAGGTCCGCCGCATCCTGCTCGCCGAGGGCGTGCGCTGGCGCCGTACCCGGTCATGGATGCGGTCCAAGGACCCGGACTTCGTCCCAAAAGGACACGGATCATCGACCTCTACACCCACCCGCCCGACGGCGCCACGGTGATCTGCGCCGACGAGCTGGGGCCGGTGATCCCGCGGACCTTCCCGCCCGCACCCGGCTGGTCACCGAACGGACACCGGATCAAAGCGGAACTCGACTACAGCCGCGGACCGGAGAAAACCTGGGTCTACGGAGGCCTACGGATCCGGGACGGACAACAGATCACCATGACCGCGTCCTCCCGCAACAGCGTCTTCTACCAGCAGTTTCTGCAACAGGTCGAAGACGCCAACCCCGGCAGGGAGATCTGGGTCGTCACCGACAACCTGTCCTCCCACAACAGCGTGTCCACACGCACCTGGCTGGAGGACCATCCCCGCATCCACCACGCCTTCATCCCCGTCGGTGCATGCTGGCTCAACCTGCAGGAAGGCTGGTGGCGCATCTTCCGCAAAGCTGCCCTCACCGGGCAGTCCTTCGCCAATCACCACGACATTGACCAGGCCACAACCCTGGCGACCAACCAACTCAACGCTCGTGCAAAGCCCTGGATCTGGGGCAGACCAGCACCGCCAACTCGGCAACGGCGGCGCCAATATGTGTACACCCTTTGAGGAATCCAGCA
>NZ_JBWLKL010000120.1:0-1227 GCF_059026065.1 Streptomyces sp. A18
CCTCGCCCACTTGCGGTACTCCTGCACGCACCACCTGACGATCATGCACTCTAGAGACTTCCGCCACCCGACGTTAGACGCAGCACCAAAGATGCGTGCCGCAGAGAGGCTGGACTTGGCCACACCCCGTCGAGCGATGCCGTCGCTGGTCGCCGCCTCCTCACGGGCTCTTGCCCTGATCTGCGGTTGCCACCTGGCCTTCACCGCGCGCTCCAGCCGGGCCGCGAGATCCGTGCGGGACCTTTTGATCTGCTCCTTCACGTACCGCTCCACGGTGCGCTGGGAGATCCGCAGCATCTGGGCGACCGCCTTGGTGCCCTTGAGCTGCCGGACCAGTTACCGCATCTGGGCGCCGGCCGACTTCGGGGCGGGGCGGGTGAACGCCCTCTGCACCGCCTTGTCGAGGCCGTCCCCGAACATGCTCAACGTCTACTCCCCGTCGACCTGGTCGGTGACGGTGCCGTCCCTCGTGTCCGGTCCGGGCTCAGCTGCGTTGACGGGGGCGGGGTAGAGCTTGGCGAGTTGGTCCAGGAGCCGCACGTACGCCTCACGGACAGGCCCTCGCGCGACCGTCCTATTCGTACTGGACTCCCAACCGCTGACGGTCGCGCGGCGTACTCCCAGGGCGACCTCATCCAGGGTCAGGCCGTGGGCCTCCCGCAGGCGCTTGCGCTCCTTTGGCGGAGGCAGCGCGCGCGTTCCTCGCCCCCCACCAAGCCGACGACGGACTCGACCTGGCCGAACAGCTCCTCGCCCGCCTCAACCTTCGCGCATCCACGATGAACGCGGTCATCGCCGCCCTCATCCGCGACGCCGGCAACCCCATGCTCGAAGACCGCGCCCTCGCCGTGCGCACCGAGCTCGACACCGCCGGTCTCACCTCCATGACCCCCACCCTCGAACGGGCCCTGTCTTCCACCAAGCCGTCCTTGACGACCACGACGGACTGAACGCCACCATCTCCCGCCTGCACGAAATCACCGGCGGCGGGGATGGACGGCGAACAGGCCACCCGCGCGCGGTGGAACCACCTCGTCACCACCCGCCGCGAGGTTCTGCGCACCAGGCGCTAAACCACCGTAGGCAGAAGCCCCCGGGCCGGTCTGCGGATACGTGCTATCGACGTCGCCCTGGAGTTGGTGGTCAGCTGTAACTGGCCCTAACAAAGGCGTTGTACGTGTCGGTGAGTGATCAGGCAGACGGCGATGCCGAGGAAAGCTTCATGGA
>NZ_JBWLKL010000121.1:0-1217 GCF_059026065.1 Streptomyces sp. A18
TAGTGCTGGATTCCTCTTTCGCTGGGTATATGTCCTGGTGGCGGGGACGGTGGTGGTACTCGGGGGCGGGTGCTGGACGATGGTTTTGCGGGCGCGACCGGGGCGTGACGAGGATGAGCGGGCCGTCGTTCGCCGGTTGTCGCGGGCACGGAAGGCTCCGCGTGATGCAGTCATGCGGGCCCGGATGATTGAGCTGAGCTGGTCGGGACTGCGGGTGCCTGCCATCGCCGTGGAGCTGGGCTGCAGTCAGAAGACGGTCCGCTGCTGGCTGCATCGCTTCAACCGCTCGGGCCTGCAAGGGCTGGATGATCTGGGCGGGCAGGGCCGCAAGCGGCGGATCACCGAGTGGGAACGATCTCGGATCATCGCCCTGGTCAAAGGCGTGCCGCCGGGGCGGCTGCGGTGGGAGCCCGTCGGGGAACTGTGGGCCTTCGATGAGTCCGGACCATCCGAGTGGACACTGGATTCTCTGGCTGCGGCAGCGCGGGCCGAGGGGATCGGGGTGGGCCGCTCGCAGGTCCGCCGTATCCTGCTCGCCGAGGGTGTGCGCTGGCGCCAAACCCGGTCCTGGACACGTTCGAAGGACCCGGACTTCGTCCCAAAAGGACACGGATCATCGGCCTCTACACCCACCCGCCCGACGGTGCGACGGTGATCTGCGCTGACGAGCTGGGGCCGGTGATCCCACGGACCTTCCCGCCCGCACCGGGCTGGTCACCGGACGGGCACCGGATCAAAGCGGAACTCGACTACAGCCGCGGACCGGAGAAGACCTGGGTCTACGGCGGTCTGCGGCCAGCCGACGGCCAGGCCGTCACGATGACCGCGTCCTCCCGCAACAGCGTCTTCTACCAGCAGTTCCTGCAACTGCTCGAGGACACCAACCCGACCGGCGAAATCTGGGTCGTCACCGACAACCTGTCCAGTCATAACAGTGTGTCCACCCGGACCTGGCTCGAAGACCATCTCCGCATCCACCATGCCTTCATCCCCGTCGGCGCGTGCTGGCTCAACCTGCAAGAAGGCTGGTGGCGCATCTTCCGCAAGGCCGCCCTCGCCGGCCGGTCGTTCGCCAACCCCGACGACATTGCATACGCCACAGCCCTCGCAACCAGCCAGCTCAATTCCCGTGCCAGCCCCTGGGTCTGGGGCAGACCCGCACCACCAACCCGCCAACTACGGCGCCGATATACGTACACCGTTTGAGGAATCCAGCA
>NZ_JBWLKL010000122.1:0-1192 GCF_059026065.1 Streptomyces sp. A18
GTCGCTGATGTGGGTGCGTCGTTGGTGTCTGGCCGTGCGGCGCTCGAGCATCGTGCGGTGGTGCTGGGGCGTGGTCGGGATGAGCTGCTGGGTGCCTTGTCGTCGCTGGGTGAGGGCGCGGAGAGCGTTGCTGTGGTGCGCGGGGTCGCCGCAGAGCTCGGAGATTCCGTCTTCATGTTCCCGGGGCAGGGCTCGCGGTGGGCGGGCCTGGGCCGGGAGTTGTATGACACCTTCCCGGTGTTCGCCCGCAGTATCGATGAGGTCTGTGAGGGCTTTGACGCGCATCTGCCGTTTGCTTTGAAGCCGGTGTTGTTGGCGGGGGAGCCGGAGGGGCGTGAGCGGACGGATGTTGCTCAGGCGGCGTTGTTCGCGCTTCAGGTGAGTCTGTACCGGCTGGTGGCGCAGTATGTTCCGCAGCCGAACCATCTGATCGGTCATTCGGTCGGTGAGATTGCTGCCGCGCATGTGTCCGGTGTGCTGAGCCTGGAGGCGGCGACGCGTCTGGTGGCTGCGCGTGGCCGGGTGATGCAGTCGGTGTCCGAGCGTGGGGCGATGCTGGCGGTGCGGGCCTCGGAGGCTGAGGTGAGCGGGCTGCTGGCCGAGTATGACCGGGTGGGTATCGCCGCGGTCAACGGGCCGGAGTCGGTGGTGGTGTCGGGTCTGCGTGAGGGGGTCCATGCGCTGCGGGATCGCCTCAGGGCGGAGGGCCGGTCGGCGAAGCTCCTCGACGTCGACCATGCCTTCCACTCGCCGCTGATGGATCCGATCCTGGAGGACTTCCGGGTGTCGCTGGGGGACCTGTCCGGCGGGCGGCTGTCGATTCCGATCGTCTCGGCGCGGCTGGGGCGTGAGGCCACGCTCCAGGAGCTGACGTCGCCCGGGTACTGGGTGGACCACGTTCGTGAGCCGGTGCGCTTCTTCGATGCGGTGGAGTCGGCTCGTGCGGCGGGCGCGAGTGTGTTCCTGGAGGTGGGGCCGGGCGCGACGCTGGCGAGCATCACCACGGAGGCGTTCGCGGGTGAGGGTGTGACCGATGCCCTGGTGGTGTCGGCCTCCCGCCGGGATCGCCCGGCACCGGAGGCGCTGGTCGGTGCGCTGGCCCAACTGCATGTGCGGGGCGCCGCCGTGGACTGGGACGCCCTCTTCGGTAAGCGCCGCCAGGTCGACCTCCCCACCTACGCCTTCCAGCGCC
>NZ_JBWLKL010000123.1:0-1180 GCF_059026065.1 Streptomyces sp. A18
GGACCAGAATCCCAATCCGTACCAGCAGCCGGGGTACCAGCAGCCGAACCCGTATCAGCAGCCGGGATACCAGCAGCCCAATCCCTATCAGCAGCAGGGGCCGGGGCAGCCGGGCCACCAGCAGGGCCAGTGGAGCGCGCCGACCGCGCCCGTGGGCGTGACACAGCAGCCGGGCGGGGGCGGTAGCGGCGGCAACAGGACCAAGCTGATCGCCGTCGTCGCGGCGACGGCGGTCGTCGTGGCCGCTGGTGTCACCGGTTTCCTGGTGCTCGGCGGCGACAAGGACCACGAGGCGGACGCCGAGCCGTCGAAGTCCCCCGCCAAGTCCGCGCCCCAGAAGCCGGGTTCGGAACCGGGCACGGGTGGCGGCGAGGACGAGCGCGGCACGGACAAGGGGCCGAAGCCGGTGGTCAAGGGCTGGCAGGTCGTGGTGAACCCCAAGTGGGGCACGGCGTTCGACGTCCCGGCCGACTGGGAGGTGCAGACCCCCGGCACCTTCATCGGCTTCGAGGACACCAAGAAGGGTGACGGCAGCACCCTCATCGGCATGTCGGCACCCGCGTACTACAAGTCCAAGTGGTGCTCCTCGGACGACGACAAGGACGGCACGAAGGACGACACCGCCCTCGGCGCCGTCGGCACCAAGGGCGCGAACGGCGCGAAGAGCACCGACGAGGTCGCGGTCAACCAGGTGCCGTGGTGGGTCTTCGGCGGGTACACCCAGCCGGACAAGAAGAGCCTCACCATGGACAAGAAGGCGAAGCCGTTCACCACGAAGACCGGCATCAAGGGGAGCATCGCGCGCGCCCACTCGACGAACACGCCGCAGAACGGCAAGTGCGCCTCGGACGGCAAGGCGATCACCTTCGGCTTCAAGAATTCCGAGGGTGAGTACGTCGCCTGGAGTCTCTACGGCGCGAAGGGCGTCAAGGACGAGATCCCCGAAGCGACGATCATGAAGATCCTCAATACGGTGCGTCTGCACGGGGACCCGACGGAGTCCTGATTCGTTTCGTACGCCGACGGGGCTTGTGGCCTGATATGCCGACCCTCCTGCGGGGGCAGCGATGACATCAGGCCACCGGCCCCTCTATGGTTACTGCCCATGTGGCCAGGACAGCAGCCGCCCGGGGGCGAGCAGAACCCGCAGGACCAGAATCCCAATCCGTACCAGCAGCCG
>NZ_JBWLKL010000124.1:0-1151 GCF_059026065.1 Streptomyces sp. A18
CGGTGTGCTGCCGCTCGGCGGCCCAGACTTCGTAGACACGGAATTGAGGCAGGTAGCGGCGCAGGGTGCTGGGGTCGACCGGTGCTCCGCTACGTCCCGTGATGCCGTGCTTGGCCAAGAAGGCCGAGAGCTCCTTGTCGGAGGGCTCGGTGGGCGCTCTGATAGTCGAGCCAGGCCAGGTAGTAGCGGTCGACCGTGGTGAACTGCGGCCCAGCCGGATCCGTCGGCGCCGGTGAGACCTCATCGTCGGCCGGGAGCTGGGCATCGATACGCGGAGAGCGCTTCCGCTGCTCGGGCACCGGGGCCCTGCGGACCCCCTGCTCCTCTGTCCCCTCCTCAAGTGCCACGGGGTCAGGCTCCCGCTCCTCCGGAGGGGCGGCGTGCCGTCCTTCGGCTTCGATAACTGTCAGGTACTCCGCCAACACGTCCTCGCCCAGCGGGTAGCCGTCGGGTCCACTGAGCAGGTATCGCGACGCCAGGAACGCGCTGAAGGTCGCGAGATCGGGGAGGTGCCCGAACTCGGAGACGAACAGGCGCGCCGCGTCCTGGATGAACGCGGCCCATTCCTCTTCCGTCGCCTCCCCGGTCTCCCCCTCCTGAGCCTCGTCAGGGCGCGGAGCCTGCGGCAGGGACTGGCCCGCATCCCGCTGCTCGAAGTGCTGGGTCATCAAACCGAGCTGGTTGCGTGGCAACGGTCGACCGTCGTGCTGCGCGATGCCGTAGGCGTCCATGAGGAAGTAGCTGAACTGGTGAGCTGTGGGGTAGCCGCCGTGCTGCGTCACGAACGCGAGGTACGCCTCGAAGTATCCCTCCGGGTACGTCCCGTCCTCCGTCAGCAGTTCCGGGTCCGGACTGTGTTCGGCTCCGGTTGCGGGATTGAGCGCTTCGGGTTGCTGCGGCAGGCCCGCCGGTATCCGCTCCTCCCCCACCGCCGGGGCTTGCTGGGCCGGTACTCGGCGCACCTCGGGAGCAGCGGGCTCGTACTGCTGCCCCGGTGCACCGATGCCTGCCGCGGCGAGGCCCGCGGGGGCCGTCTCCGCCAGCGGTACGCCGAAGCGCGCCAGGCGCAGCGGCATCAGGGACTCGACGGGGGCCTTGCGGCGCCAGGAGCGGCCGAAGCGGGCCTGGAGGCGGGCCTGGTAGATGAGGCG
>NZ_JBWLKL010000125.1:0-1137 GCF_059026065.1 Streptomyces sp. A18
CGGTGTGCTGCCGCTCGGCGGCCCAGACTTCGTAGACACGGAATTGAGGCAGGTAGCGGCGCAGGGTGCTGGGGTCGGCCGGGGCGCCGCTGCGTCCCGTGACGCCGTGCTCGGCCAGGAAGGCTGAGAGCTCCTTGTCCGACGGCTCAGTGCCGTGGGCGCTCTGGTAGTCGAGCCAGGCCAGGTAGTAGCGGTCGACCGTGGTGAACTGCGCCGCAGGCGATTCCGTCGGTGCCGTGGTGACCTCATCATCGTCGGGGACTTGTGCGTCGATACGCGGGGAGCGTTTCTGCTGCTCGGGCACCGGCGCCCTGCGGTCGTCCTGGGCACGGGGCTCAGGGGCAGGCTCCCGATCGTCCGCAGGGGCGGCTTCCCCTTCGGCTGCGATGGCTGCCAGGTGCACCGTCAGCATGTCCTCGTCCAGTGGGGAGCCGTCGGGGCTGCTGAGCATGTACCGCGACGCCAAGAACGAGCTGAAGGTCGCGGGCGCGGGGAGATGCCGAACTCGGTGATGTACAGGCGTGCCGCGTCCTGGAGAAACGACGCCCATTCCTCCCCCGACTCCGCCCCAGTCTCCTCGTCCGGAGCCTCGTCAGCGGGTGGGGACTGCGGCAGGGACTGGCCCGCATCGCGCTGCTCGAAGTGCTGTGTCATCAAGCTCAGCTGGTCGTGTGGCAGCGGCTGGCCGTCTGGCTGCGCGACGCCGTAGGCGTCCATGAGGAAGAAGCTGAACTGGTGAGCCGTGGGGCAGACGCCGTGCTGCCTCACGAACTCGACGTAGGCCTCGAAGTAGCCCTCCGGATACGTGCCGTCGTCCAACAGGAGTGCCAGTTCTGGCCCTTGGCTTTCTCCATCTGCGGGGAGCAACACTTCGGGTTGCTGCGGCGGACCGGCAGGGATCCGCTCCTCCCCCACCACTGGCGGATTCTGGACCGGCACCCGGTGCACCTCGGCCGCAGGTGCCTCTTGCTGCTGCCCCGGAGCACCGATGCCCGCCGCGGCGAGGCCCGCGGGGGCCGTCTCCGCCAGCGGTACGCCGAACCGCGCCAGGCGCAGTGGTATCAGGGACTCGACGGGGGCCTTGCGGCGCCAGGAGCGGCCGAAGCGGGCCTGGAGGCGGGCCTGGTAGATGAGGCG
>NZ_JBWLKL010000126.1:0-1107 GCF_059026065.1 Streptomyces sp. A18
TGCCGTGTTCGGCGACGACCTTCGTCACAGTCTCCATGATCCCGTTGAAGGGCAGGGCGCCGTTCAAGAACGCGTCCACGCACTCCTCGTTGGCCGCATTGAACACTGCCGGGGCCGTGCCCGCGAGCTTCCCCACGTGCCGGGCGAGCCCGACCGACGGGAAGGCGTCGTTGTCGAGGGGGAAGAACTCCCAGCTGGAGGCCTTCGTCCAGTCGAAGGCGGGCGCCGCGTCCGGCACGCGCTCGGGCCAGCCGATGCCGATGGCGATCGGTCCGCCCATGTCGGGCGGCGTGGCCTGGGCCAGCGTCGATCCGTCGGTGAACTCGACCATGGAGTGCACGTAGGACTGCGGGTGGACCACCACCTCGATGCGCTCGAAGGGGATGTCGTAGAGGAGGTGCGCCTCGATGACTTCCAGGCCCTTGTTGACGAGCGTCGCTGAGTTGACCGTGATGACGGGACCCATGGCCCAGGTCGGGTGCGCGAGAGCGTCCTGCGGGGTGACGTCCGCCAGATCGGCCTTCGTACGTCCCCGGAACGGGCCCCCGGAAGCCGTGACGACCAGCTTGCGCACGTCGGCGCGGGTGCCCGCGGCGAGCGCCTGGAAGAGGGCGGCGTGCTCGGAGTCGACGGGGATGATCTGCCCCGGCTTGGCGAGCGCCTTCACCAGGGGCCCGCCGACGATCAGCGACTCCTTGTTCGCGAGCGCGAGGGTGCGGCCCGCCTCCAGCGCGGCGAGGGTGGGCGCGAGCCCGATGGACCCGGTGATGCCGTTCAGGACGGTGTGGCAGTCGGAGGCGGCGAGCTGCGTGGCCGCGTCGGGCCCGGCGAGGACCTCGGGCAGCGGCTCACTGCCGTACTGCCCCTTCAGCGCCTCGCGCAACGCCGGTACGACCTCCTCGCGGGCCACGGCCACGGTCCGCACCCGCAGCTGCCTGGCCTGCTCGGCGAGCAGTCCGACGCGACCGCCGGCGGCGGAGAGCCCGGTGACGCGGAAGCGGCCGGGGTTGCGCAGGACGAGATCGATGGCCTGGGTGCCGATCGACCCGGTCGAGCCGAGGATGACGATGTCCCGCGGGCCGTCCGTGACGACGGGGTCGAAGACGA
>NZ_JBWLKL010000127.1:0-1083 GCF_059026065.1 Streptomyces sp. A18
GTTCACTTCATGCGCGTCCACCCATCCAACATGCTCCTGATCAGGAACATCCGGAAGACGTAACGGAGTCCTACTAGGGCCTGTCTGACAAATGATTACCCCGTGGACTCGCGGAGCCAGAGGATTAAGGAAGCCAGGACAACTCCGGCACGGTAGCGGTCGCCGAGCTGTCGAACCGGGTCGCGATCGTGCGGAACTGCTTGAGGCGGGCGAAGCATCGTTCGACGACGTTGCGGTCGCGGTAGGTGGCCTTGTCGAAGGTCGGCGGCCGGCCGCCGAGGGCTCCGCGTCGGTGGCGGTTCGCCGCCTGGTCGCGGCGCTCGGGGATCGTGGCAGCGATGCCCCGGCGCCTCAGCAGATGGCGGATGGCCCTGCTGGAATACGCCTTGTCACCCAGCACACGGTCCGGTGTCGTGCGCGGGCGGCCCGTGCCGAGGCGCGGGGTGCGGATGCCGTCGAGGACCTGGCCGAACGCCGTCGCGTCGTTGACGTTGCCGGGCGTGAGCACAATCGACAGGGGCAGGCCCCGGCCATCGACGGCGAGATGGACTTTGGTGGTCAGTCCGCCTCGGGAGCGGCCGAGGGCCTGGCGCGCCTGCGAGCGGCCCGGATCTTCCAGTTCGTCCCCGTTCACATCCCCCTTTTGCGGGCGCCGACTGCGTGCTGGTGGGCTCGGTTGATGGTGGAGTCGACGGAGACGGTCCATTCCACCCGGCCCACCGCGTCATCGCGGACCTGAACGTGCTCCAGCAACCGTGCCCAGGTGCCGTCCGCCTCCCAGCGGGCGAACCGCTCGTAGACGGTCTGCCACGGCCCGAACCGGTCGGGAAGATCCCGCCACGGAGCCCCGGTCCGCAGCCGCCACAGCACCCCGTTGACCACCTGCCGGTGATCACGCCACGGACGGCCCCGTCCGTCCACCTGAGGCAAAAGGGGCTCTATCCGCCTCCATGCCGCATCCGTCAACTCACCTCGACCTGCCACAAGATCAATTATCGGACCGGCTATAGAGTCCTGCCCGTGGCGAATCATCAGGACGAGACTAGGACGGCCTACGACGGTGTCGTCGAGCTGTACGCATCG
>NZ_JBWLKL010000128.1:0-1050 GCF_059026065.1 Streptomyces sp. A18
GCGATGTTCGGGCGTAATGGTGAGGCGCCGGTGCCGATCGTGGCGCCGAAGACGCCCGCGGACTGTTTTGATGCGGCCCTGGAGGCGGCGCGGATCGCGGTCACCTACCGCACGCCGGTGTTCTTGTTGAGCGACGGCTATCTGGCCAACGGGTCCGAGCCCTGGCGCATCCCGCAGGTTGATGAGCTACCGGACCTGCGGGTGCAGTTCGCCCAGGGACCGAACCACACGACCGAGGACGGCGCGGAAGTCTTCTGGCCGTACAAGCGTGATGCGCAGACGCTGGCGCGTCCGTGGGCGATCCCGGGGACGCCCGGTCTCGAACACCGCATCGGTGGCATCGAGAAGCAGGACGGCACCGGCAACATCTCCTACGACCCCGCCAACCACGACTTCATGGTCCGCACCCGCCAGGCCAAGATCGACGGCATCCAGGTGCCCGACCTCGAAGTCGACGACGCGAGTGGCGACGCCAAGTTGCTCGTCCTGGGCTGGGGTTCGACCTACGGCCCCATCACCGCGGCGGTACGTCGCCTGCGCGCGGTCGGCCAGAGCGTGGCCCATGCCCATCTGCGCCACCTCAACCCCTTCCCGCGAAATCTGGGCGAGGTCCTGCGGGCCTACCACCGCGTGGTGATTCCCGAGATGAACCTGGGCCAGCTGGCGACGCTCCTCCGCGCCCGATACCTGGTCGATGCCCAGTCCTTCACGCAGGTCAACGGGATGCCGTTCAAGGCCGAGCAGCTCGCCACCGTCCTCCAGGAGGCACTCTATGTCCGCTGAGGCACTCACTCTCATTCCCAAGACCGAAGTGCCGCAGACCGCACGGGACTTCAAGTCCGATCAGGAGGTGCGTTGGTGTCCCGGTTGCGGTGATTATGCGGTCCTGGCCGCGGTGCAGGGCTTCATGCCCGAACTCGGCCTGGCCAAGGAGAACATCGTCTTCGTCTCCGGGATCGGCTGCTCCTCGCGTTTCCCGTACTACATGAACACCTACGGGATGCACTCCATCCACGGCCGCGCCCCCGCCATCGCCACCGGACTCGCGTC
>NZ_JBWLKL010000129.1:0-959 GCF_059026065.1 Streptomyces sp. A18
CGACGGAAGCCGCCACGGTCGCCGCCCCGGTCGTCACGCCGGTCATCGCGACGCGGAGCACCGGAGGTCGAGCGGTCATCGCGACGGAAGGGAGGACGGTCACCATCACGCCGATCGTCACGACGCGGGCCACCGGACGTCGAGCGGTCGTCACGACGGAACGGGAGACGGTCACCGCCGCCACCACGGTTGTCGTCACGCCGGAAACCACCACGGTCACCGCCGCCACCACGGTTGTCGTCACGCCGGAAACCACCACGGTCACCGCCGCCACCACGGTTGTCATCGCGACGGAAGCCACCGCGCTCGCCGCCACGGTCGTCGCGACGGGGCGCACCCCGATCGCGGTCGTCGCGGCGCGGGCCGCCGGAGGTGGAGCGGTCGTCACGGCGGAACGGAGGACGCCCACCGCCACTACGGTCGTTGTCGCGACGCGGTGCGCCGCCACGGTTCCCGCCCCGGTCGCCACCGTCCCGGCCGCGCTGCTCGCGCTCCGGTCGCTCGTCGGGAGAGTTGGTGGACATCGGTGACTCCTAGTCTTCGGTACCGCAGTCATTCTCGCGCAGCCGGGTAGCCGGCGCGCTTCGACAAAACAAAAAGGACCCCTGGTCCCAGCGTGGACGCTGGGACCAGGGGTCCTCCAAAGATTGTTCGGCGGCGTCCTACTCTCCCACAGGGTCCCCCCTGCAGTACCATCGGCGCTTTGAGGCTTAGCTTCCGGGTTCGGAATGTAACCGGGCGTTTCCCTCACGCTATGACCACCGAAACCCTATGAAATATCCCGCCGCAAAACGGGATCTCAAACAGGGCAGCGAACAAGCACACTCTTCAATTAAGTGGTGTAGCTGTTCAGCCGACACAACTGTTCGTTGTTTCAGAACTAACACAGTGGACGCGAGCAACTGAGGACAAGCCCTCGGCCTATTAGTACCAGTCACCTCCACCCGTTACCGGGCTTC
>NZ_JBWLKL010000130.1:0-930 GCF_059026065.1 Streptomyces sp. A18
TCCACGCCGAGCCACTGCAGATAGTCCAGCTTGGCGGTGATGCCCTTGAGATCGCCGATGCCGTCGCCGTTGCTGTCCTGGAAGGAGCGGACCAGGACCTCGTAGAAGACGGCGCGCTTGAACCACTCGGGATCCCGGTCCTTCGCGGGCGTGTCCTCGAAGGTGTCCTGGACGGGCTCATTGATGATCATGGTGTGGGTGACCCTCCGATCAACGGTGAGGACGGTCGCAGGACCCTGAAGATGTGCGCGGGCGCGTGGCCCGGCTCGAGGCGCACATAGTTGGCCCTGCCCCAGTGGTAGGTGTCGCCGGTGAGCTCGTCGCGCACCGGCACGGTCTCGTGCCAGTGGAGGCCGAGTTTCGGCATGTCCAACGAGACCGTGGCCTCCTGGGTGTGGTGGGCGTCGAGGTTCACGACCACCAGGACCGTGTTCGAGCCTTCCGCGTCCGTGACCGTCTTCGAGTACGCGATCACCGCTTCCTGGTCCGTGGGGTGGAAGTGCAGTTCACGCAGTTGCCGCAGGGCGGGATTGGCGCGTCGCACGCGGTTCAGCGTGGTGATGAGGGGCGCGATGGTGGTGCCGGTGCGCTCTGCGGACTCCCAGTCGCGCGGGCGCAGTTGGTACTTCTCCGAGTCCAGATATTCCTCGCTGCCGGGCCGCACGGGGACGTTCTCGCACAGTTCGTATCCGCTGTAGACGCCCCACGTCGGCGCGAGGGTTGCGGCGAGTACGGCACGGACCTCGAAGGCGGGACGTCCGCCCTTCTGGAGGTAGGCGTGCAGGATGTCCGGGGTGTTGACGAAGAAGTTGGGCCGGAGGTAGTGAGCGGTCTCGGTGGACAACTCCCGCAAGTAAGCGGTGAGTTCGTCCTTCGTGTTTCGCCAGGTGAAGTATGTGTAGGACTGCTGGAAGCCGATCGCCGCGAGGG
>NZ_JBWLKL010000131.1:0-929 GCF_059026065.1 Streptomyces sp. A18
CCCTCGCGGCGATCGGCTTCCAGCAGTCCTACACATACTTCACCTGGCGAAACACGAAGGACGAACTCACCGCTTACGTAGAGGAGTTGACCGGAGAGACCGCCGACTATCTTCGGCCCAACTTCTTCGTCAACACCCCGGACATCCTGCCCGAGTTCCTCCAGCACGGCGGCCGCCCCGCCTTCGAACTGCGCGCCGTACTTGCCGCGACCCTCTCGCCGACCTGGGGCATGTACAGCGGCTACGAACTCTGCGAGGCCACGCCCGTGCGGCCCGGCAGCGAGGACTACTTGGACTCGGAGAAGTACCAACTGCGCCCGCGCGACTGGGAATCGGCGCAGCACGAGGAACGCACCATCGCGCCCCTGATCGCCACGCTCAACGCGATCCGTCGACGTCATCCGGCGCTTCACCGGCTGCGCAACGTGCACTTCCACCCCACGGACAACGAACACGTGATCGCGTACAGCCGTCATGAGCCCGGTGACACGGTCCTGGTGGTGGTGAACCTCGACCCGCACCACACCCAGGAAGCGACCGTACGCCTCGACTGCACACGTCTGGACATCGCGCACGGTTCTTCCTTCCGCGTGCACGACGAACTGGGCGACGCGACCTACACGTGGGGCGAGGCCAACTACGTCCGTCTGACACCGGGCGTGTCCCCCGCGCACGTATGCGCGGTCGAGTGAGGCAGCAGCACCCGCTCCCCATCCGTGCGGCAGAAATGGAGGACCCATGACCGTCAACGAGCCGGTATCCGACCTGTTCGAGGACACACCCGCGAAGGACCGGGACCCCGAGTGGTTCAAGCGCGCCGTCTTCTACGAGGTCCTGGTCCGCTCCTTCCACGACAGCAACGGCGACGGCATCGGCGATCTCAAGGGCATCACCGCCAAGCTGGACTATCTGCAGTGGCTCGGCGTGGA
>NZ_JBWLKL010000132.1:0-925 GCF_059026065.1 Streptomyces sp. A18
AGGAGTTCCAGGGCGGAGGTGTGGGTCGGCTGCCCGTACTGCCGGTGAGCCGGTACCTGCGGGAACTGGGCGGCAGTTCGGGCCGGTTCTCGATGTCGGCCGTGCTCGACTTGCCGGTCGGCATCGATCAGGAGGGCCTGTCGGCGACCCTGACAGCCGTATTCGACCGTCACGACGTGCTGCGCTCCCGACTCGTCGTGGGCGACGAGTGGAGCCTGGAGGTCACCGATCCGGGCTCGGTGGACGTGGCCGGCCTGGTCCACCGGGTGGAATGCGATGGCCAGTGGGGTGAGCCGCGCTGGCGGGAGCTGGCGGAGGCCGAGCTGGACGAGGCCACCGGACGGCTGGATCCGCGAGGCGGGGTGATGGGCCAGTTCGTATGGTTCGACGCGGGCACACAGGTTCCCGGCCGCCTGCTGGTGGTGCTGCACCACCTGGTCGTGGACGGCGTGTCCTGGCGGATCCTCCTGCCCGACCTCGCCACCGCCTGGCAACACGTGAGCTCCGGCGATGATCCGGTACTGCCCGAGGTGGGCACGTCGGTACGGCGTTGGACGCATGCACTGCAGGACGAGGCCGTCAGCGCCGAACGCGTCGCCGAACTCCCTCTGTGGCGTGCGATGGTGGACGGCCCGGACCCCCTGCTCGGCCACCGCCCCCTGGACCCGACCCTCGACGTGTCCGACACCGTCGACCACATTTGGGTCCAACTGCCGGCGCGGGTGACCAAGGCGTTGCTGACGTCGGTGCCGACGGCGTTCCGCGGCCAGGTGAACGACGGCCTGCTGGCCAGCCTCGCTCTCGCCGTGGCCAAGTGGCGGCAGAAACGCGGCATCACCGAATCCTCCACGCTGATCCGGCTCGAAGGACACGGCCGTGAGGAAGGCGTCGTACCGGGAGCCGACCTGTCCCGCACCGTGGGCTG
>NZ_JBWLKL010000133.1:0-925 GCF_059026065.1 Streptomyces sp. A18
CAGCCCACGGTGCGGGACAGGTCGGCTCCCGGTACGACGCCTTCCTCACGGCCGTGTCCTTCGAGCCGGATCAGCGTAGAGGATTCGGTGATGCCGCGTTTCTGCCGCCACTTGGCCACGGCGAGGGCGAGGCCGGCCAGCAGGCCGTCGTTCACCTGGCCGCGGAACGCCGTCGGCACCGACGTCAGCAACGCCTCTGTCGCCCGCACCGGCAGCCGCAGAGACAGGTACTCCGCCGTGGACGCCACGTCCACGGCAGGGTCCAGGGGACGCGAGCCGATCACGGGATCTGCTGTCTCCAGAATGCCTCGCCACAAGGGGAGTTCGGCGAGCCGGTTCTCGCTGACGGCCTCGTCCAGGAGGGCGTGGGTCCAACGCCGCACCGATGTCGCCACCGGCGCGAGCTCAGGCGTCCGCCCCTCACGTACGTGCTCCCAGGCGGTGGCGAGGTCGGGCAGGAGGATCCGCCAGGACACGCCGTCGACGACCAGGTGGTGCAGCATCACGAGCAGGCGGCCGGGAACCTGTGCGCCTGCGTCGAACCATACGAACTGGCCCATCACCCCGCCTCGCGGATCCAGCCGTCCGGTGGCTTCGTCCAGCTCGGCTTCTGCCAGCTCCCGCCAGCGCGGCTCATCCCACTGGCCATCGCATTCCACCCGGTGGACCAGGCCGGTCACGTCCACCGAACCCGGATCGGTGATCTCCAGGTTCCACTCGTCGCCCACGACGAGTCGGGAGCGCAGCGCGTCGTGGCGGTCGAATACCGCTGTCAAGGTCGCCGACAGGCCCTCCTGATCGATGCCGACCGGCAAGTCGAGCACGGCCGACATCGAGAACCGGCCCGTACTGCCGCCCAGTTCCCGCAGGTACCGGCTCACCGGCAGTACGGGCAGCCGACCCACACCTCCGCCCTGGAACTCCT
>NZ_JBWLKL010000134.1:0-916 GCF_059026065.1 Streptomyces sp. A18
GGTGCGTGACGTGAGAAGGGCCGCACGGGTTGGGTGAGTTGTGAGGCTTACCTGGGCCCGTGCGGCCTGCTCCCATCCTGCCTTGTCTGGGGTCTCCCGCGCACGGCTCCTGAAGTAGCCGCGGCACCGTCGGCCGGTCCGGGGGCGGACACCGGTGAGTTTCTCCGCCGTCCGCAGTCTCACCGGTCATAGAGTGCACGTCCACCCCTCTCGGAGGATCATCATGCGGAAGATCACTGCCGGTCTGTTCATCTCGCTCGACGGCGTCATCGAGGCGCCCGATCAGTGGCACTTCCCGTACTTCAACGACGAGATGGGCGCCGCCGTCGACGCGACCCTCGGCCAGGCCGACACGCTTCTCATCGGGCGCAAGACCTACGACAGCTTTGCCGGGGCATGGCCGGAGCGGGAGGCGGCCGGGGACGAGGACGCGGGTTTCGCCAAGAAGCTCGGCGACGCCCGCAAGGTCGTCGTGTCGAGGCAGCGGCTCGCGTTCACCTGGAGGAACTCCGAGCAGCTCCAGGGCGACTTCGTCGAGGCCGTGACGGCGCTGAAGAACGAGCCGGGCGGGACCATCGCTATGAGCGGCTCGCCTTCGATCGTCCGCCAGCTGCTGGCCGCCGGTCTCCTGGACGAGCTGCACCTGCTCGTGCACCCGATCGCGGTCCGCAAGGGCGAGCGGCTGTTCGACGAGGGTGAGCCCTCAGTCCCGCTGAAGCTGCTCAAGTCCGAGACCTTCGAGACCGGCGTGCTGAACCTGGTCTACGCCCCGGCCGATGCGCCCTCCGACGCCGGCTACGAGGAGGCCAGGACGCACCTGCCCCAGGAGGAGCAGTAAGGGCCTTGGGGGGCGAGCGATGGCGGCAGCGGGTGCGTGACGTGAGAAGGGCCGCACGGGTTGGGTGAGTTGTGAGGC
>NZ_JBWLKL010000135.1:0-909 GCF_059026065.1 Streptomyces sp. A18
GCGATGTTCGGGCGTAATGGTGAGGCGCCGGTGCCGATCGTGGCGCCGAAGACGCCCGCGGACTGTTTTGATGCGGCGTTGGAGGCGGCGCGGATCGCGGTCACCTACCGCACTCCGGTCTTCCTGTTGTCGGACGGCTATCTGGCCAATGGTTCGGAGCCGTGGCGGATCCCGGAAGTGGATGAACTGCCGGATCTGCGCACTCAGTTCGCCTCGGGGCCCAATCACGCCGAGGCGGATGGCACCGAGGTGTTCTGGCCCTATAAGCGTGATCCGCAGACGCTGGCCCGTCCGTGGGCCATCCCGGGTACGCCGGGTCTTGAGCACCGGATCGGTGGGATCGAGAAGCAGGACGGCACGGGCAACATCTCCTACGATCCCGCCAATCACGACTTCATGGTCCGCACCCGTCAGGCCAAGATCGACGGCATCCAGGTCCCCGACCTGGAAGTCGACGACGCCGACGGCGACGCGGAGCTGCTCGTGCTGGGCTGGGGTTCCACCTACGGGCCGATCACCGCGGCGGTACGCCGGCTGCGGGCGGTCGGCGAGAGCGTGGCGCAGGCCCATCTGCGCCACATCAACCCCTTCCCGTCCAACCTGGGCGAGGTCCTCAAGCGTTACGACAAGGTGGTGATCCCGGAGATGAACCTCGGGCAGCTCGCCACCCTCATCCGGGCCAGGTATCTGGTGGACGCGCACTCGTACAACCAGGTCAACGGCATGCCGTTCAAGGCGGAACAGCTGGCCACGGCTCTCAAGGAGGCCATCCATGGCTGACACGAAGACCGAAGGCACCGGGAGCACGATCGAAGCGCTTTCGCTGGTGCCCAAGGCCGAGGCCAAGCAGTCCATGAAGGACTTCAAGTCCGATCAGGAGGTGCGTTGGTGCCCCGGCTGTGGTGACTA
>NZ_JBWLKL010000136.1:0-900 GCF_059026065.1 Streptomyces sp. A18
TAGTCACCACAGCCGGGGCACCAACGCACCTCCTGATCGGACTTGAAGTCCTTCATGGACTGCTTGGCCTCGGCCTTCGGCACGAGAGACAGGGCTTCAGAAGACATTGAGTACCTCCCGGATCGCGGTGGCGAGCCGCCCCACTTTGAAGGGCATGCCATTGACCTGGTCGTACGTGCAGGCATCCACCAGGTACTTGGCGCGGATGAGGGTGGCGAGCTGGCCCAGGTTCATCTCCGGTATCAGGACGTGCTCGTAGCGGCGCAGGACATCGCCGAGGTTGGCCGGGAAGGGGTTGAGGTGGCGCAGGTGGGCCTGGGCCACGTCGGTGCCTTCTTGCCTGACCCGGCGGACGGCGGCGGTGATGGGGCCGTACGTCGAGCCCCAGCCGAGGACCAGGAGGCTCGCGGTACCGGAGGGGTCGTCGACCTCCAGATCGAGCACGGTGATCCCGTCGATCTTGGCCTGGCGGGTGCGGACCATGAAGTCATGGTTGGCCGGGTCGTAGGAGATGTTGCCCGTGCCGTCCTGCTTCTCGATCCCACCGATGCGGTGCTCAAGACCCGGCGTACCCGGGATGGCCCACGGACGGGCCAGCGTGTGCGGGTCACGCTTGTAGGGCCAGAAGACTTCGGTGCCGTCGTCCTCGGTGTGATTGGTCCCCGACGCGAACTGCACGCGCAGATCAGGTAGTTCCTCGGTGCCCGGGATCCGCCACGGCTCCGAGCCGTTGGCCAGATAACCGTCGCTCAGCAGGAAGACCGGGGTGCGGTAGGTGACCGCGATCCGCGCCGCCTCGATCGCGGCGTCGAAGCAGTCGGCCGGCGTCTTCGGCGCCACGATCGGCACCGGCGCCTCACCATTACGCCCGAACATCGCCTGCAGCAGATCGGCCTGCTC
>NZ_JBWLKL010000137.1:0-853 GCF_059026065.1 Streptomyces sp. A18
CGTTTCGCCACAACCAGACCAACGAGCCGACACGCCAACAGTCACATGATCAACCGCTTTTGTTAGAAACAGTAAGAGGGCATCTGATCACCGTTCAGGCCATTGTGGCCGGTATACCCGTTTCGATTCGCCAGGTTGGTATGGATTCTCCCGTCAGTTCGCGGGCCATTTTGTTAGCCATGGTCCAATGGATCATCGTGCGGGATCTCCGCGGCAGTGCTTCGTAGTCCCGTGCCAGGCGGCGGTGCTGCATCAGCCAGCCGAAGGTCCGCTCGATCACCCATCGTTTCGGGAGCGGTTCGAAGCCTTTGGCCCGCGTCCGTTGTACGACCTCCACGTCGATGCGGTGTCTTGCACCGTGGTTGAAGATGCTGCTCTGGTAGCCGCCGTCGGCCCAGACCTTGGACACGCGGGGGTGGGCTGCGGCCAGCTCGTCGAGGAGGATTTTGCCGCCGACGGTGTCGTGCACATTCGCGGCCGTGACCAGCACGGCCAGCACAAGCCCCAGAGTGTCCGTGATGACGTGCCGCTTGCGGCCTTTGATCTTCTTGCCGGCGTCGATGCCCTGACTGCTTTCGGCGACGTTCGTCGAGGTCTTCACACTCTGCGCGTCGATCAACGCCGCAGTCGGCTGCGGGTCGCGGCCGTGGGCACGGCGGGTCTTGTCCCGCAGCAGGTCGTGCACCTGCTGCGTGGTGCCGTCGGCTTCCCACTTGGCGTAGTAGTCGTAGACGGTCTTGCACGGCGGGAAGTCGTGGGGCAGGTACTCCCATGGGATGCCGGTGCGGTTGACGTAGAGGATGGCGTTGACGATCTCCCGCAGGTCGTGCACCCGGGCGGCCGTGCCCGGCCC
>NZ_JBWLKL010000138.1:0-844 GCF_059026065.1 Streptomyces sp. A18
TGTGGCGCGTGGCTATCACGGCCGTGCGAGTTTGACGGCCGAGCGGTTCGTCGCGGATCCCTTCGGCGGGTCCGGGGCGCGTATGTATCGCACAGGTGACCTGGCGCGGTGGAACACCGAAGGCCAGTTGGAGTACGCGGGGCGTGATGACGCGCAGATGAAGGTGCGCGGCTTCCGTATCGAGCCCGGTGAGGTGGAGTCAGCCCTGACCGCGCACCCCGGCGTGTCCCAGGCCGTGGTCGTCACTCACACGGGCCGCGGCGCCAAGCAGCTGGTGGGCTATGTCGTCCCGACAGGAGCGGATGACACCACCGGCGACATCGAGGGCCTGAGCGATGACGCCCTCGACCTCACCACTGGTGTGTCGGTACGGGAACTGCGGCGCTTTGTGGCGGGGCGGTTGCCGGAGTTCATGGTGCCGTCGGTATTGGTGATGCTGGACCGGCTGCCGTTGGCACCCAACGGGAAGCTTGACCGGTCGGCGTTGCCGGAACCGGAGTTCGGCGGTGGCGAGTACCGGGCGCCGGGCTCGGCCGCGGAACGGGTCCTGGCCGCGGTCTATGCAGAGGTCCTGGGCCAGGAGCGGGTGGGTGTCGACGACGACTTCTTCGCCGTGGGCGGGGACAGCATCCGGTCGATCCAAGTGGTCTCACGCGCCCGGGGGTTGGGCGTGGAGGTGACGCCGCGGCAGATCTTCGAATGCCGCACGGTGGCCGAACTGGCGCAGGTCGCAGTGACCGACGGCTCCGATACCGGCGTGGTCCTGGAGGAGTTCCAGGGCGGAGGTGTGGGTCGGCTGCCCGTACTGCCGGTGAGCCGGTACCTGCGGGAACTGGGCGGCAGT
>NZ_JBWLKL010000139.1:0-833 GCF_059026065.1 Streptomyces sp. A18
AGGGCGGCGATGAGGACGATCGCGCCGAGGATCGGACCGCCGATGATCATCGCGATGACGCCAAGGACGGCGACGACGACCTTGCAGACGGCGACGATGGTGTCCCAGTTGTCGGTGACCCAGTCCCCGACCTCCTCCCACCACTTGCGGTTCTGAATACCCGCGTCGGAGGCGTCTTCGAGTTTCTTCTTCGCCGTGCCCGCCGCGTCCTCGCGCATCTTGCGGGCGTCCTCGGCCATCTTCTTCGCGGCGTCGAGGTTGCTCTTGGCGGCGGAGACGTCGGACTTGGCGGCCGTCTGGGCCTTCTCGGCGGAGTTGGCGTTGCGGGTGGCGGCCTTGACCTTGTCGGGGTCCGGCTTGGGTACGTCCTTGCCGGCCTTGGTGCCGCCGTCGTCGTCCTTGTACTTGTCGGCTTCCTTGCCCGCCTTGTCCATCCATGAGTCGGCGGAGGTGAGACGGGTCTGGGCGCTGCTCAAGTCCCCTTGTGCTTCACGGCCCTTGACCAGCGCCTTGTCGGCGAGGGCCTGGGCGCGCTCCAGCTCGGGCCAGTACGTCGACAGGGCGTCGCCGGCCATCTCGTAGCTCTTCTTGAGCTTCTTCAGCTTGCCCGGCGCGTCCTCGAACTCCGCCGTGAAGGACTCCGCGGTCTTGCCCGCCCAGGTGAGGATCGCGTCCTCGCCCGCCATCCCCTTGATGTCGCGGAGCACCTTCGACACGTCGTCGGCGAAATCGTGCAGGTTCTTGGCCAAGTTCCGAACCCGGTCCGGATCACCGGGCGTCGGATCCTTGTCCAAGTCCAGGACATGCCAATCCGCCGGACGATTCCCCGCCAT
>NZ_JBWLKL010000140.1:0-777 GCF_059026065.1 Streptomyces sp. A18
GTCTTGAGGATGGCCTGCTGCAGGCGGCGCAGTTCGGGCGAGGGCTCAAGACCCAGGTCGTTGACCAGAGCCTGACGCAGCCGCTGGTACACACTCAGCGCCTCACCCCGACGCCCAGAACGATAGAGAGCCAGCATGAACTGACCGTGCAGATTCTCATGCGTGCGATACCGGCTCACCAACACCGTCAACTCACCCAGCAACTCCCGATGCCGGCCCAGCCGCAGATCCGCCTCAATGCGCTGATACAGCGCACACAGCCGCGTCTCCTCCAGACGGCGCACCTCCATCTCCAACTGCACACCCGCCCGCACATCCGCCAGCGCCGAACCACTCCACAACGCCAACGCCTGACGCAGCAACCGCGCAGCGCCCGCGAAATCCTCCCCGTCCATCGCCCGATACCCCATCCCCGCAAGGCGCTCGAACTCCACCACATCACTCGAACCGCCACCACCCCGCAACACATAACCACCAGGCGCCGTCACCAACACATCCTTCGCCGACACACCCCCAACACCCTCACCCTCAACACCCTGCTCCAGCGCCGCACCAATCAACTCACGCAACTGCAGGATGTACGTCTGCAACGTCGTCCGCGCCGACCGCGGCGGACACTCACCCCACAACTCCTCAACCAACAACCCCACCGGCACCACACGATCCACATGCAACGCCAACAACGCCAACACCTTCCGAGGCTTCGGCGCCGTCGGCATCACCGCAACCCCACCCACCCGCACACCCAACGGACCCAGAACATCAATATCCATCACG
>NZ_JBWLKL010000141.1:0-731 GCF_059026065.1 Streptomyces sp. A18
ACGCTGATCCGGCTCGAAGGACACGGCCGTGAGGAAGGCGTCGTACCGGGAGCCGACCTGTCCCGCACCGTGGGCTGGTTCACCAGCATGTTCCCCGTACGCCTCGACACCATGGGTGCCCATCTCGATGAGGCCATCGCCGGTGGCCCCGCGGCAGGGAAGGTGGTGAAGGCGGTCAAGGAGCAGCTCCTTGCCATCCCCGACAAGGGCATCGGCTACGGCCTGCTGCGCCATCTGAACCCGGACACGGCCACCGTTCTGGACGGTCACTCGGACGGGCAGATCGCCTTCAACTACCTGGGCAGGTTCTCCGCCGCCGACATGCCGGAGAACCTGCGCGGCCTCGGCTGGAACGAGGCCCCTGGCATCGACGATCTGGTCGCCGCGCCGGACGCTGACATGCCACTGATGTCGACGCTGGAGATCAACGCTCACGTCAGTGACACCGAGCAGGGCCCGTGCCTGAACGCCCGCGTGGGATTCCCCACCGGCGTGCTCTCCCGCGAGGACGTCCAGGAACTGGCCGACCTGTGGTGCACGGCGCTGGAGGGCCTTGCCCGGCACGTGACACAGCCCGACGCCGGAGGCCTCACGCCATCCGACGTACCGCTGGTGTCCGTGGACCAACGCAAGCTGGAGGAGTGGGAGAAGAAGTACCCCGGTCTGGCAGACGTGTGGCCGCTGACCGCGTTGCAGTCCGGGCTGCTCTTCCACGCCCTGCTCGCCGACGC
>NZ_JBWLKL010000142.1:0-711 GCF_059026065.1 Streptomyces sp. A18
GTAAGCGGTGAGTTCGTCCTTCGTGTTTCGCCAGGTGAAGTATGTGTAGGACTGCTGGAAGCCGATCGCCGCGAGGGTGCGCATCATGGCCGGGCGGGTGAAGGCCTCCGCCAGGAAGATGACGTCGGGGTCGGTGCGGTTGATGTCGCCGAGGACTTCTTCCCAGAAGGTGACGGGTTTGGTGTGCGGGTTGTCGACGCGGAAGATACGTACGCCGTGGTCCATCCAGAACCGCAGCAGACGTAGGGTCTCGGCGATCAGGCCGGGCAGGTCGCGGTCGAAGGCCAGGGGGTAGATGTCCTGGTACTTCTTGGGCGGGTTCTCGGCGTAGGCGATGGAGCCGTCGGCGCGGTGGGCGAACCACTCGGGGTGCTTGTCCACCCAGGGGTGGTCGGGGGAGCACTGCAGGGCGAAGTCCAGGGCGACTTCGAGGTCCAGTCCGGCGGCGCGGCGCACGAAGGCGTCGAAGTCCTCCAGGGTGCCCAGGTCGGGGTGGACCGCGTCGTGGCCGCCCTCGGGGGAACCGATCGCCCAGGGCACGCCGACGTCGTGCGGGGTGGGGGACAGCGAGTTGTTCGCGCCCTTGCGGAAGGTGGTTCCGATCGGGTGGATCGGCGGCAGATAGACGACGTCGAACCCCATCGCCGCGATGGCGGGCAGCCGCTCGGCGGCGGTGCGCAAGGTGCCTGACTTGGGCGGCGCGCCCTCGCG
>NZ_JBWLKL010000143.1:0-705 GCF_059026065.1 Streptomyces sp. A18
CTCGGGGGTGGGGTTGTGTGCCGGTGCGGTGGCTGTCGTGTCGGGGGCTTGTTCGAGTACGACATGGGCGTTGGTGCCGCTGATCCCGAACGAGGACACAGCCGCACGGCGCGGACGCCCCTCGGCCTCGGGCCAGGAACGTGCCTCGGTCAGCAGCTCCAGAGCACCGGAATCCCACTCGACGTGCGACGAGGGCCGCTCGGCATGCAACGTCCTGGGCAGCGTGCCATGCCGCATCGCCTGCACCATCTTGATGATCCCGCCGACACCGGCAGCCGCCTGCGCATGCCCGATATTCGACTTCAACGACCCCAAGAACAACGGCCGCCGCGACTCCCGCTCCCGCCCATACGTGGCCAGCAGAGCATTCGCCTCGATCGGATCACCCAACGTCGTGCCGGTGCCATGCGCCTCCACCGCATCCACCTCACCCGCACCCACACCCGCCGCGGCCAGCGCCTCACGGATCACCCGCTCCTGCGAAGGACCGTTCGGCGCCGTCAGCCCATTACTCGCACCGTCCTGGTTCACCGCCGAGCCCCGCACCACCGCAAGCACCCGATGCCCCAGACGCCGAGCCTCCGACAACCGCTCCACCAACAGCAGACCCACACCCTCGGCCCACCCCGTACCACTCGCATCCGCCGAGAACGACCTGCACCGCCCATCCACCGAAAGACCCCGCTGCCGCGAGAACTCCACGAA
>NZ_JBWLKL010000144.1:0-644 GCF_059026065.1 Streptomyces sp. A18
GCCGATGCAGGGCTTGTTCAGCGAACCCTGGATCAGCGCCATCTGCGGGCTCATGTTGCCGTACGTGGCGGAGTTGCCGTACGCCTGCTGGGCGCCGTTGCCGCTGAGCGAGGTGGTGCCGTGGTCGTCACCGATCGCCATGGCCGACGGAGCTGCGGCGGCCGACATGCCGACGACGGAGACAGCAACCGCGGCTGCAGCCATACCCTTCTTGATCACAAGTAATTCCCTTCTGGAGAAACCCCGTTCGCCGGAGCGCTCTGATTAACTCCGCGCCCTGCGCATAGTTGCTCCGCTTCACTCTGTTGGCCCAACGGGTGGCTGACACGGAACCCAACCGGGTGAAGCCCCGAAACTCAAACTCCTGCGGGCCGGTTGGTCAGCGTGCAGTGACTCGAGCTTCTGCCAGAAAAGGAATACACAAAATGATGAAGAAGGCTATGGCCACGGCGGCAGTTGCCGTTTCCGTCGTCGGTATGTCCGCTGCCGCGGCGCCTTCGGCGCTGGCCATCGGTGACGACCACGGCACCACCTCCCTGAGTGGCAACGGGGCCAAGCAGGCGTACGGCAACTCTGCGACGCACGGCAACATGAGCCCGCAGCTCTCCCTCGTCCAGGGTTCGCTGAACAAGCCTTGCATCGGT
>NZ_JBWLKL010000145.1:0-635 GCF_059026065.1 Streptomyces sp. A18
ACCGGCGCCTCACCATTACGCCCGAACATCGCCTGCAGCAGATCGGCCTGCTCGGTCTTGGTCGGCAACCCCGTCGACGGACCACCACGCTGAATGTCCACCACCAGCAACGGCAACTCCAGCGACACCGCGAGCCCGATCGTCTCCGACTTCAGCGCCACACCCGGCCCCGAGGTCGTCGTCACCGCCAGCGAGCCACCGAACGCCGCCCCCAGCGCCGCACCGATCCCCGCGATCTCATCCTCCGCCTGGAACGTCCGCACACCGAAATTCTTGTGCTTCGACAGCTCATGCAGGATGTCAGAGGCCGGAGTGATCGGATACGAACCCAGATACAACGGCAGATCCGCCTGCCGGGCCGCCGCGATCAACCCATAGGACAGCGCCAGGTTCCCCGAGATGTTGCGGTAGGTGCCGGTCGGGAAGGCCTGGGTGGCGGGCGCGACCTCGTAGGAGACCGCGAAGTCCTCGGTCGTCTCGCCGAAGTTCCAACCGGCGTGGAAGGCGGCGATGTTGGCCTCGGCGATGTCCGGCTTCTTGGCGAACTTCGTCCGCAGAAACTTCTCCGTGCCCTCCGTCGGCCGGTGATACATCCACGACAACAGACCAAGGGCGAACATGTTCTTGCTGCGCCC
>NZ_JBWLKL010000146.1:0-633 GCF_059026065.1 Streptomyces sp. A18
CTGGGTGCCGATCGACCCGGTCGAGCCGAGGATGACGATGTCCCGCGGGCCGTCCGTGACGACGGGGTCGAAGACGAAATGCGGATCGGCGAGGGGGGCTGGACTGGCTAACCGAGCCCTTCCCGCGCCCATGTCCTGTCTGCGACTTGCCTCTTGAGGCCTATCTGCGCTCATCACGGTCTCCTAGTCCGAGACCGGCGCTACGGCGCCACGAGGCACGGTCCAGGTATCGCCGCCCGCGAGCAGTGCGGCCAGGTCGCCCTTGCCGTTCTGCTCTATGGCGCTGTCGAGCTGGTCGGACATCAGGGTGTCGTAGACCGGGCGTTCCACGTTGCGGAAGACGCCGATCGGGGTGTGGTGCAGGGTGTCGGGGTCGGCGAGGCGGGAGAGCGCGAAGGCCGGCGTCGGCGAGGTCGAGTGCGCGTCATGGACCAGAATCTGAGACTCGGTCTCAGAGGTGACCGGGTCAACCTTGAGATCGCCGGTCGCCGGGTCGCGTACGACGCCCTTGGAGCCGAGCCCGCTCTCCAGCGGGGCCCCGAAGCGGATCGGCTGCCCGTGTTCGAGGCGGATGACGGCTTCCTCGGCCTGCTGTTTGTCCTTCAGCACCTCGAAGGCGCCGTCGTTGAAGAT
>NZ_JBWLKL010000147.1:0-623 GCF_059026065.1 Streptomyces sp. A18
GAGTCGTTCCTGTGGGCATGGGGCGGGGAGATCTGAGCGATGCCGAGTGGGAACGGCTGCGGCCGTTCCTGCCCGTGCCGCAGGCGAGATCGACCGGGACATCTCGGTCGACTCCACCGTCGTCCGCGCGCATCAGCATGCGGCTGGCGCCCGCACCGATCCGCCTCCGGCCCTGGAACAACGGGGGCCGAAGAGATGGAACACCAGGACGAGACACCGTGGCAGAGTTTGGTCGCCCGCCTGGTGGAGGTGTGCGGGAGGCGAGGGCCTGGGCCGCTCGCGCGGCGGGTTCACCAGCTAGCTCCACCTGAGCGCGGACGGCCGTTGCCGCCCGCTGTCCCTGGTCGTCACTCCAGGTCAGCGGGCGGACTGCACCCAGTTCAAGCCGGTCCTGGAGAAGATCCGAGTGCCCAGACCTGGCCCGGGCCGGCCGCGCAAGAAGCCGGACAGCCTCGCGGCCGACAAGGCTTACAGCAACGGCCCCATCCGCGAGTACCTGCGAAGAGGGGGCATCCGTCACGCCATCCCGGCGAAGGCCGACAGCCAGGCGGCCCGCATACGCAAGGGGTCACGCGGTGGACGGCCGCCCGGCTTCGATGAGGACCGCTACAAGAAGCGCAACA
>NZ_JBWLKL010000148.1:0-616 GCF_059026065.1 Streptomyces sp. A18
ACTTCATGCTGATCGCTCAGCGTCCCTCGTTGACCGAAGAGGTCGTCGACGAATTCCGCTCCCGGTTCGTGATCGAGCCGCTGGAGCCGGGCTTTGGTTACACCCTCGGCAACTCTCTGCGTCGGACCCTTCTCTCCTCGATCCCGGGTGCGGCCGTCACGTCCATCCGCATCGACGGTGTCCTGCACGAGTTCACCACCGTGCCGGGCGTCAAGGAAGACGTCACCGACCTCATCCTCAACATCAAGCAGCTCGTCGTGAGCAGTGAGCACGATGAGCCTGTCGTGATGTACCTGCGCAAGCAGGGTCCCGGTCTGGTCACCGCCGCCGACATCGCGCCGCCGGCCGGTGTCGAGGTGCACAACCCCGACCTGGTCCTGGCCACGCTGAACGGCAAGGGCAAGCTGGAGATGGAGCTGACCGTCGAGCGCGGTCGCGGCTACGTCTCCGCCGTCCAGAACAAGCAGGTCGGTCAGGAGATCGGGCGCATCCCGGTCGACTCGATCTACTCGCCGGTCCTCAAGGTGACGTACAAGGTCGAGGCCACGCGTGTCGAGCAGCGCACCGACTTCGACAAGCTGATCGTCGACGTCGAGACCAAGCAGGCCATGCGCCC
>NZ_JBWLKL010000149.1:0-576 GCF_059026065.1 Streptomyces sp. A18
CCGAGCGGGTGGGCATCGAGCCGGGCTCGCGTGTCCTCGCGGGCACCTCGGTGAACTTCGACGTGTCCGTCTTCGAGGTATTCACGACGCTGACTCGCGGCGGCTGCGTCGAACTCGTCCGTGACGTACTGGAGTTGGCGGAGCGGGAGGACTGGCAGGGTGGTGTCATCAGCACCGTGCCCTCTGTCTTCGCCGAGATGGTCGACGACATCGCCGGCAGCGTCGACGTCGACACCGTCGTCTTCGCCGGAGAAGCCCTGCCCGCATCCCTGGCCGACCGGGTGCGTGAGGCCTTCCCGGGCGTGCGGGTGGTCAACGCCTATGGGCAGACGGAGAGTTTCTACGCCACGGCGTTCGCATTGTCGTCGGGTGAGGAGTGGGCCGGGGCGGGCAGTGCGCCGATCGGGTCGCCGCTGGGGAACATGCGGGCGTACGTGCTGGGTCCAGGGCTCGTTCCGGTGCCGCCGGGGGTCGTCGGGGAGTTGTACGTCGCGGGGAGTGTGGCGCGTGGCTATCACGGCCGTGCGAGTTTGACGGCCGAGCGGTTCGTCGCGGATCCCTTCGGCGGGTCCGGGG
>NZ_JBWLKL010000150.1:0-576 GCF_059026065.1 Streptomyces sp. A18
CCCCGGACCCGCCGAAGGGATCCGCGACGAACCGCTCGGCCGTCAAACTCGCACGGCCGTGATAGCCACGCGCCACATTCCCCGCGACGTACAACTCCCCGACGATCCCTGGCGCTGCCGGGAGCAAGCCAGGGCCCAGCACGTACGCCCGCATGTTCCCCAGCGGCGAACCGATCGGCGCACTGCCCGCCCCGGCCCACTCCTCGCCCGGCGGCAGTGAAAACGTCGCGGCGTAGAAACTCTCCGTCTGCCCATAGGCGTTGACCACCCGCACGCCCGGGATGTCGTCACGTACCCGCTGCACCAGTGAGGCGGGCAGCGCCTCGCCCGCGAACACCACCGTGTCCGCGCCTACCTTTCCGTCCATCTGGTCGAGGAGCTCGGCGAAGACGGACGGCACGGTGCTGATCACGCCTCCGCTCCAACCGTTCCGTTCGCCCATCACCAGCACGTCGCGGACCACTTCGACGGTGCCGCCCGCGCACAGCGTGGCGAAGATCTCGAAGACGGACACGTCGAAGTTCACCGAGGTGCCCGCGAGGACACGCGAGCCCGGCTCGATGCCCACCCGCTCGG
>NZ_JBWLKL010000151.1:0-553 GCF_059026065.1 Streptomyces sp. A18
ATGCCCGACAGGGCCCCAGCCGCCTTGCCCGCAGCCAGAGTGTCCATCAGAGGGGGGTGCAGGGAAAGGGCTGCGCGCTGGAGGTCATTGGTGAGACAGGAGGCCAACGTATGGGGATCGCCACGGCGGAGAGCGTTGAGGAGCGCCGCCGATGCGGCAGGGGCGCCAACGCTGCCTGTCTTGAGACGGTCATGTTCTCTGTACACCGCTGGTGTCGACAGTCCGCCGTCAGCCATGGCAAACACCCAGTGGAAGGTGCCCGTCACCTCTAGCGGTGTCAGCTGTTCGCCTCGGCCGGTGCCGATCGCCGCGCCGCCGGCCAGGCTGAACGGGACGTCGCTCCCCAGTTGGCCGCAAATGAAGAGCAACTCGGAACGAGAGGTGCGTGTCCGCCATAGTGTGTCGCAGGCGAGTAGCGCCCCTGCAGCATCGGCGCTGCCGCCGGCCATTCCTCCGGCGACCGGGATGGCCTTGGCGATATGGATGTGAACGTCGGGCGAGCGACCGCGCCGATCGGCCAGCAGTTCCACCGCTCGGGCGGCGAGGTTCGTAC
>NZ_JBWLKL010000152.1:0-549 GCF_059026065.1 Streptomyces sp. A18
CGAACAGGACCGTCACCTGGCTGATGCGCCGCCCGGCCACAAGGAGCTTCGGCTTTGGCCGCGTACGCCTGCGGTCGATCTGAGGCCGTGGCTGTTCGGCGGGCTCGGGTGGCGGCGTCGGCTTGGGCTCCAAGGCGGCCAGCAGCTCGGCCAATTCCTCTCGGGACAGCGGCTGTTCCGCCCGCCGGGGAGGAGGCTTGGGTCCGGATGCCGCGGCCAGCATCTCGGCCAGTCCCTCTTCCAGGCCCTGGCGGCTCAGCGTGGCGTCCGGGCCGGATCCGTCCCAAGACTGCTGGACGGGGAAAGCGACGCTGCCGTACGGGTCAAGTGCGCCGGTCTCCGACCACCGGGAATATCCCGGGCTGTAAGCGCTCTCCCCATCGCCGTACCAGTCCTTCATCCGGGTTCCTTCGTGCCGTTGCGTGAAGCGTTCTGCTGGAGCGTGTAACCCGGCTGGCCGCGCCGGGGCGGGCCAATCACCGGCATGCCCCTCGCATGCCGCCCGCAAGGTGTGGTTCTCATCGTCCTGATCTCGTTCAAAAATCATCC
>NZ_JBWLKL010000153.1:0-519 GCF_059026065.1 Streptomyces sp. A18
GAGTCGTTCCTGTGGGCATGGGGCGGGGAGATCTGAGCGATGCCGAGTGGGAACGGCTGCGGCCGTTCCTGCCCGTGAACAACGGGCGTTGTGGTAGGTGGCGGGATCACCGGCAGGTGATCGATGGGATTCTGCACCGGGTGCGGACCGGGGTGCAGTGGCGTGATCTTCCCGAACGGTTCGGGCCGCGGAAGACCGTCTACGAACGCCACCGCCTGTGGTCGGCCGACGACACCTGGGAACACTTGTTCCAGCAGGTCCAGGCTGCGGCTGACGCCGCAGGCGAGATCGACTGGGACATCTCGGTCGACTCCACCATCGTCCGCGCGCATCAGCATGCGGCTGGCGCCCGCACCGATCCGCCTCCGGCCCCGGGAACAAAGGGGGCCGAAGAGATGGAACACCAGGACGAGACACCGTGGCAGAGTTTGGTCGCCCGCCTGGCGGCCCGCATACGCAAGGGGTCACGCGGTGGACGGCCGCCCGGCTTCGATGAGGACCGCTACAAGAAGCGCAACA
>NZ_JBWLKL010000154.1:0-518 GCF_059026065.1 Streptomyces sp. A18
TTCCCGTACTACATGAACACCTACGGGATGCACTCCATCCACGGCCGCGCCCCCGCCATCGCCACCGGACTCGCGTCCTCACGCCGCGACTTGAGTGTGTGGGTGGTCACCGGCGACGGTGATGCGCTGTCCATCGGCGGCAACCACCTCATCCACGCCCTGCGCCGCAACGTGAACCTGAAGATCCTGCTGTTCAACAACCGGATCTACGGCCTGACCAAGGGCCAGTACTCCCCGACCTCCGAGGTCGGCAAGATCACCAAGTCCACGCCGATGGGCTCCCTGGACGCCCCCTTCAACCCCGTCTCCCTCGCGATCGGCGCGGAAGCGAGCTTCGTGGCCCGCACCGTGGACTCCGACCGCAAGCACCTCACCTCGGTGCTGCGCGAGGCCGCCGAGCACCAGGGCACCGCACTGGTGGAGATCTACCAGAACTGCAACATCTTCAACGACGGCGCCTTCGAGGTGCTGAAGGACAAACAGCAGGCCGAGGAAGCCGTCATCCGCCTCGAACACGG
>NZ_JBWLKL010000155.1:0-474 GCF_059026065.1 Streptomyces sp. A18
CCGGATCCGTCCCAGGACTGCTGGACGGGGAAAGCGACGCTGCCGTACGGGTCAAGTGCGCCGGTCTCCGACCACCGAATACCCCGGGCTGTAAGCGCTCTCCCCATCGCCGTACCCGTCGTTCATCCGGGTTCCTTCGTGCCGTTGCGTGAAGCGTTCTGTTGGAACGTGTAACCCGGCCGGCCGCGCCGGGGCAGACCAATCACCGGCATGCCCCTCGCATGTCGCCCGCAAGGTGTGGTTCTCATCGTCCTGATCTCGTTCAAAAAATCATCCGACAGCCCGAAGACGCTTCCGCCACTGGTCAGCCCATGCACCGCGCCGACCGACGGAAGAAGCCTTTCCCCGAACTCGTCTGCCCCTTTCACGTCCGCATAACGAACGAAGCCGGACGGGAGGCTCCCGCCACTTGAGTGAACGCATCACGCGAACGAGCTACAGCGAGCGGCGCCCCAAACGCTTGACCGACAAGCA
>NZ_JBWLKL010000156.1:0-469 GCF_059026065.1 Streptomyces sp. A18
CGCAAGTGCAGTTGCAGGGCGGTGCGGTGGTGGAGTTTCGAAGCCAGAGCGGTTGCAGGACGGCGACGGGGCTGACGACCGGACCGGGTGGCCCGCGGTGATCAGGGGCCACCATGAGCAGGACCGCAAGTGCAGTTCGCAGGACCAGCAGTGAAGTTGGAGCAGTACCTCGGTGAAGGCGTCGGCTGCGGCGCGCGCACCGGGAAGTTCGGCAGTGGGGTTCTAAGCCAGAGCAGATGCAGGAGGGGCGACGGGGCTGGCTGCCGAAGAGTGGCGCTATGAAAGGCCACCAGCAGTACGCAGTATCAGCGGTATGCAGTTCCCCTTCGGTAAGAGAAATTGGTTCAGAGGGAAAGAACGGAGGAGCCAGGCGCCATCAGGATCGCCCGGACGGAAGTCTTGAGTCCGGGTACCGCAGGACATCGATAGTGAGGTGGTCTCCGGTCAAGCAACCGCGATCCCCGTATCC
>NZ_JBWLKL010000157.1:0-465 GCF_059026065.1 Streptomyces sp. A18
CTTCGACAGCTCGTGCAGGATGTCGGAGGCCGGAGTGATCGGATACGAACCCAGATACAACGGCAGATCCGCCTGCCTGGCCGCCGCGATCAACCCATAGGACAGCGCCAGGTTCCCCGAGATGTTGCGGTAGGTACCGGCCGGGAACGCCGTCGCCGCCGGAGCGACCTCATAGGAGACCGCGAAGTCCTCCGTCGTCTCACCGAAGTTCCAGCCCGCCCTGAAGGCAGTGACGTTGGCCTCGGCGATGTCCGGCTTCTTCTCGAACTTCGTCCGCAGGAACTTCTCCGTGCCCTCGGTCGGCCGGTGATACATCCACGACAGCAACCCCAGCGCGAACATGTTCTTGCAACGGTCCGCGTCCTTGCGCGACAGGTCTAACTCCTTGAGCGCCTCGACCGTCAGCGTCGTCAGCGGCACCGGATGCACGCTGTAACCATCCAGCGAACCGTCCTCCAGCGGCGA
>NZ_JBWLKL010000158.1:0-464 GCF_059026065.1 Streptomyces sp. A18
CTTCAGCCGGCCGATCCTGCTGTTTCGGCGGCATCGCGGTACCGGACGTTGATGCGCTGGGCTTCCTCGAGCTGGTCCTCAAGAATGACGATGCGGCAGGCGGCCTCGATGGGGGTGCCCTGGTCGACGAGTTCGCGGGCTCGGGCGGCGATCCGCAGCTGGTAACGGGAGTAACGGCGGTGCGCCCGCGGAGCGCAGCGGGGTGATCAGGCGGGCTTCGCCGATAGCGCGGAGGAAGCCCTGGGTGGTGCCGAGTATCTCGGCGGCCCGGCCCATGGTGTACGCGGGGTAGTCGTCGTCATCGAGACGCCCGAACGAGTCGTCTGCCGTCATTACACCTCTCTATGGAACGGTTGGAACGCGTGGAGGGGCCCGGGCGCTGTATCTGCACCCGGGCCCCGAAGGAACTGCTACACCATCTGCCGACCCTGATCCTGCGTCGGCCTTCTGTTTCCGCTGACCCG
>NZ_JBWLKL010000159.1:0-444 GCF_059026065.1 Streptomyces sp. A18
GCCTCACAACTCACCCAACCCGTGCGGCCCTTCTCACGTCACGCACCCGCTGCCGCCATCGCTCGCCCCCCAAGGCCGTTAGAGCCGGGCACCGCTCCCGCCCGCAGAATCCTTTCGGCTGCTGGGCCGGCCGACGACGCAAGGCGTCAGCCTCCCGGGACTCTGCGGAATCTCCTACGTCTTCGTGCGCTGCTGCGCATGGGCCCCCTTTCGGATGCGGTGCTTGGAGGAGACCTGGCCGGTCAGTTCCCAGAAGCACACGAGAGCGGTGATCGGTGGAATGCCAAGGGTCACGAAGGCCAGCACCGAGCGGGACGAGTGACTGACACACAAGGCCACGGCCACGGCGGAAGCCACCAGGAGAACACCCCAGGAGCGTTTCGCGCTCTGGTGCTGCACGGTCGCCCGCAGAATCGAAAGAGCCGCGACGAACCACGGGCCGTA
>NZ_JBWLKL010000160.1:0-410 GCF_059026065.1 Streptomyces sp. A18
TGTCGAAGGTGCCGTGCAGGAAGGTGCCGTGCAGGAACCGCGCTCCAGCCCTCCGGTACGGGGCGAGTTCAGCCTGTGCGCGCCGACGAGTTTGGCGTGCCCCTGTGGTGTCGGGTCGTTGGCGTCCATGTAGCCGGAACGCGCCGCGAGTCGTTGAGCCATGGCTCAGGCAACCGCCGTGAGCGGGGTTCACGAATCTGGAGGGTTCGTCTCACATCTCGTGGCGTAGGGCGAGGAGCGTGGCGTCGTCCGAGCCGTTCGGTGGGCCCGTCCGAGTACATCAGGACGATGCTGCCGATGTGGAGTTCGGTGGTGGCCGCGGTGTACGAAGCGCCGGGCAGGACACCGAGCGGAAGCCCCGGGCGCCACCGGCCGGGAATGGCATTTGGGCGGCGCGTCCGTCGCGCATC
>NZ_JBWLKL010000161.1:0-394 GCF_059026065.1 Streptomyces sp. A18
GCGATGACGAAGGGCAGGCCCGAGTTCTCGAAGTAGTCGACGGCCGGGAAGCAGTCGGCGAGACGGCGGGTGTCGACGAGCACGACGGCGCCGATGGCGCCGCGTACGAGGTCGTCCCACATGAACCAGAAGCGGTCCTGGCCCGGCGTACCGAAGAGGTACAGGATCAGGTCCTGGTCCAGGGTGATGCGGCCGAAGTCCATGGCCACCGTGGTGGTGGTCTTGTCCCCGGTGTGGGTGAGGTCGTCGATGCCCGCGGAGGCGGACGTCATGACGGCCTCGGTGCGCAGCGGGTTGATCTCAGAGACCGCCCCGACGAACGTGGTCTTGCCCACGCCGAAGCCGCCCGCCACCACGATCTTCGCGGAGGTGGTGGAGCGGGCTGTTGCTCCGC
>NZ_JBWLKL010000162.1:0-372 GCF_059026065.1 Streptomyces sp. A18
CCCGCTGCTGCGCCAGACGGCGTGGCTCCTGACGGCGGCGACGATCGCCTTCAACGGCGCGGCGGCCTGGCCCGACCCGCTGGGCGTGGGCATGCACGCCGTCATCCCGATCCTGTTCGTGGTCGCCGTCGAGGCGGCGCGGCACGCGGTGGGCCGGATCGCGGACATCACGGCCGACAAGCACATGGAAGGCGTACGCCTCACCCGCTGGCTCCTGTCCCCCATCCCCACCTTCAAGCTGTGGCGCCGGATGAAGCTGTGGGAACTTCGCTCCTACGAGCAGGTCATCAAGCTGGAGCAGGACCGCCTCATCTACCAGGCCCGCCTCCAGGCCCGCTTCGGCCGCTCCTGGCGCCGCAAGGCCCCCGTCGA
>NZ_JBWLKL010000163.1:0-371 GCF_059026065.1 Streptomyces sp. A18
GGCGTCTTCGGCGCCACGATCGGCACCGGCGCCTCACCATTACGCCCGAACATCGCCTGCAGCAGATCGGCCTGCTCAGTCTTGGTCGGCAACCCCGTCGACGGACCACCACGCTGAATGTCCACCACCAGCAGCGGCAGCTCCAGCGACACCGCGAGGCCGATCGTCTCCGACTTCAGCGCCACACCGGGCCCCGAGGTCGTCGTCACCGCCAGCGAGCCACCGAACGCCGCCCCCAGCGCCGCCCCGATCCCCGCGATCTCATCCTCCGCCTGGAAGGTGCGCACACCGAAATTCTTGTGCTTCGACAGCTCGTGCAGGATGTCGGAGGCCGGAGTGATCGGATACGAACCCAGATACAACGGCAGATC
>NZ_JBWLKL010000164.1:0-367 GCF_059026065.1 Streptomyces sp. A18
CGCAAGTGCAGTTGCAGGGCGGTGCGGTGGTGGAGTTTCGAAGCCAGAGCGGTTGCAGGACGGCGACGGGGCTGACGGCCGGACCGGGTGGCCCGCAGATCAGGGGCCACCGCGAGCAGGACCGCAAGTGCAGTACACGCAAGTGCAGTTCGCAGGACCAGCAGTGAAGTCAGTGAGCGGTACCTCGGTGAAGGCGTCGGCTGCGGGCGCGCGCACCGGGACCCGCCAGGTAAGTAGTTGGTTCAGAGGGAAAGAACGGAGGAGCCAGGCGCCATCAGGATCGCCCGGATGGAAGTCTTGAGTCCGGGTACCGCAGGACATCGATAGTGAGGTGGTCTCCGGTCAAGCAACCGCGATCCCCGTATCC
>NZ_JBWLKL010000165.1:0-357 GCF_059026065.1 Streptomyces sp. A18
GGGCGCAGCAAGAACATGTTCGCCCTTGGTCTGTTGTCGTGGATGTATCACCGGCCGACGGAGGGCACGGAGAAGTTCCTGCGGACGAAGTTCGCGAAGAAGCCGGCGATCGCGGAGGCGAATATCGCGGCGTTTCATGCGGGCTGGAATTTCGGTGAGACGACGGAGGACTTCGCGGTCTCCTATGAGGTGGCTCCGGCGGCGACGGCGTTCCCGACGGGTACCTACCGCAACATCTCGGGGAACCTGGCCCTCTCGTACGGGCTGATTGCGGCGGGCCGGCAGGCGGATCTGCCGTTGTATCTGGGTTCGTATCCGATCACTCCGGCCTCCGACATCCTGCACGAGCTGTCGAAG
>NZ_JBWLKL010000166.1:0-349 GCF_059026065.1 Streptomyces sp. A18
CGGTGGTCGGAGACCGGCGCACTTGACCCGTACGGCAGCGTCGCTTTCCCCGTCCAGCAGTCCTGGGACGGATCCGGCCCGGACGCCACGCTGAGCCGCCAGGGCCTGGAAGAGGAACTGGCCGAGATGCTGACCAGGGCATCCGGACCCAAGCCTCCTCCCCGGCGGGCGGAACAGCCGCTGTCCCGAGAGGAACTGACCCAGCTGCTGGCCGCCTTGGAACCCAAGCCGACGCCGCCGTCCGAGCCCGCCCAGCAGCCACGGCCTCAGACCGACCGCAGGCGTACGCGGCCAAAGCCGAAGCTCCTTGTGGCCGGGCGGCGCATCAGCCAGGTGACGGTCCTGTTCG
>NZ_JBWLKL010000167.1:0-347 GCF_059026065.1 Streptomyces sp. A18
ACCGGCGCCTCACCATTACGCCCGAACATCGCCTGCAGCAGATCGGCCTGCTCGGTCTTGGTCGGCAACCCCGTCGAAGGCCCACCCCGCTGAATGTCCACCACCAGCAGCGGCAGCTCCAGCGACACCGCAAGGCCGATCGTCTCCGACTTCAGCGCCACACCGGGCCCCGAGGTCGTCGTCACCGCCAGCGAACCACCGAACGCCGCCCCCAGCGCCGCACCGATCCCCGCGATCTCATCCTCCGCCTGGAACGTGCGCACACCGAAGTTCTTGTGCTTCGACAGCTCGTGCAGGATGTCGGAGGCCGGAGTGATCGGATACGAACCCAGATACAACGGCAGATC
>NZ_JBWLKL010000168.1:0-330 GCF_059026065.1 Streptomyces sp. A18
GGCGCTGCAGCAGCGTTCGCCGACCTACTGGAGAACGAGCTACGTGTGCTCGGCCCCGACCACCCCCACACCCTAAGAACCCGGCAGAACCTGGCCACCTGGCGGGGCAGGGCGGGGGATCCGGCCAGAGCGGTAGCAGCCTTCGCCGACCTACTGGCCGATCGGGAGCGGGTGCTCGGCCCCGACCACCCCGACACCCTCGCCACCCGGCACAACCTGGCCCGGTGGCAGGCAGAGGCGGGAGACCGCACCGGAGCGGTAGTAGCCACTGCGGAGCTGCTTGCCGATCGGGAGCGTGTGCTCGGCCCCGACCACCCCGACACCCTCGCC
>NZ_JBWLKL010000169.1:0-323 GCF_059026065.1 Streptomyces sp. A18
ATGTCGAGCAGGTCCGCCTCGGAGCGGGCCACGAGCTCACCCACGGAGTGGATGCCCTCGCGCTTGAGGCAGTTGTAGGAGCGGACGGTGAGGTCAAGGTCCTCGATCGGCAGCACCAGGTCGGCGGCCAGGGCGGCGTCCGTCGGGGACGGACCCATGTCGATGCCCTCGGCCTCGGTGTTGAGCTCGCGGGCCAGACCGAACAGCTCGACCAGGGTCTTGCCTGCGGACGCCATGGCGTCACGGGGGCGCATGGCCTGCTTGGTCTCGACGTCGACGATCAGCTTGTCGAAGTCGGTGCGCTGCTCGACACGCGTGGCCTC
>NZ_JBWLKL010000170.1:0-323 GCF_059026065.1 Streptomyces sp. A18
ATGTCGAGCAGGTCCGCCTCGGAGCGGGCCACGAGCTCACCCACGGAGTGGATGCCCTCGCGCTTGAGGCAGTTGTACGACCGAACGGTGAGCTCGAGCTCCTCGATCGGCAGGGCGAGATCGGCGGCCAGGGCGGCGTCCGTGGGCGAGGGGCCCATGTCGATGCCCTCGGCGTCGATGTTGAGCTCGCGGGCCAGACCGAACAACTCGACCAGGGTCTTGCCTGCGGACGCCATGGCGTCACGCGGGCGCATGGCCTGCTTGGTCTCGACGTCGACGATCAGCTTGTCGAAGTCGGTGCGCTGCTCGACACGCGTGGCCTC
>NZ_JBWLKL010000171.1:0-296 GCF_059026065.1 Streptomyces sp. A18
CGACGGAAGCCGCCACGGTCGCCGCCCCGGTCGTCACGCCGGTCATCGCGACGCGGAGCACCGGAGGTCGAGCGGTCGTCACGACGGAAGGGAGGACGGTCACCATCACGCCGATCGTCACGACGCGGGCCACCGGAGGTCGAGCGGTCATCGCGACGGAACGGAGGACGCCCACCGCCACTACGGTCATCGCGTCCGCGATAGCCGCCACGGTCACCGCCGCCACCACGGTTGTCATCGCGACGGAAGCCGCCACGGTCGCCGCCCCGGTCGTCACGCCGGTCATCGCGACGCGG
>NZ_JBWLKL010000172.1:0-286 GCF_059026065.1 Streptomyces sp. A18
TACGGCCCGTGGTTCGTCGCGGCTCTTTCGATTCTGCGGGCGACCGTGCAGCACCAGAGCGCGAAACGCTCCTGGGGCGTTCTCCTGGTGGCTTCCGCCATGGCCGTGGCCTTGTGTGTCAGCCACTCGTCCCGCTCGGTGCTGGCCTTCGTGACCCTTGGAATTCCACCGATCACCGCTCTGGTGTGCTTCTGGGAACTCACCGGCCAGGTCTCCTCCAAGCACCGCATCCGAAAGGGGGCCCATGCGCAGCAGCGCACGAAGGCGTAGGAGATTCCGCAGAGTC
>NZ_JBWLKL010000173.1:0-280 GCF_059026065.1 Streptomyces sp. A18
TAAGGGATAGCGATCGCCTAGCGTACGGGCGATCAGGACAGCCAACTCCGTCTTCCCCAGACCGCCAGGCCCGCTCAGCGCCAGGACCAGCGGACGTGAACGGCTCCGCCATTCCGCCACGGCACGCAAGGCACGATCCAATTCATCGTCGCGATTGACGAAATACACCGGCCCCGGTGGTAGTTCAACCCGCACAACAGCCCCCTCGCCCACTTGCGGTACTCCTGCACGCACCACCTGACGATCATGCACTCTAGAGACTTCCGCCACCCGACGTTAG
>NZ_JBWLKL010000174.1:0-279 GCF_059026065.1 Streptomyces sp. A18
CCCCAGGAGCGTTTCGCGCTCTGGTGCTGCACGGTCGCCCGCAGAATCGAAAGAGCCGCGACGAACCACGGGCCGTACACGGTGAGCGGCCACCACTGCGCCAGCTCCGCCGGAAGGATGTACTCGGCAAATGTGCGGAGTTGGCCGTAGGAATAGGCGATCGACCAGCCCAGCAAGCACGCCGCGCACACCGCGATCGCGGCGAACAGGACCGTCACCTGGCTGATGCGCCGCCCGGCCACAAGGAGCTTCGGCTTTGGCCGCGTACGCCTGCGGTCG
>NZ_JBWLKL010000175.1:0-277 GCF_059026065.1 Streptomyces sp. A18
CCGGATCCGTCCCAGGACTGCTGGACGGGGAAAGCGACGCTGCCGTACGGGTCAAGTGCGCCGGTCTCCGACCACCGGGAATACCTCGGGCTGTAAGCGCTCTCCCCATCGCCGTACCCGTCGTTCATCCGGGTTCCTTCCTGCCGTTGCGTGAAGCGTTCTGCTGGAACGTGTAACCCGGCTGGCCGCGCCGGGGCAGACCAATCACCGGCATGCCCCTCGCATGCCGCCCGCAAGGTGTGGTTCTCATCGTCCTGATCTCGTTCAAAAATCATCC
>NZ_JBWLKL010000176.1:0-271 GCF_059026065.1 Streptomyces sp. A18
CACCGGCATGCCCCTCGCATGCCGCCCGCAAGGTGTGGTTCTCATCGTCCTGATCTCGTTCAAAAATCATCCGACAGCCCGGAGACGCTTCCGGCACTGGTCAGCCCACGCACCGCGCCGACCGACGGAAGAAACCTTTCCCCGAACTCGTCTGCCCCTTTCACGTCCGCATAACGAACGAAGCCGGACGGGAGGGCTCCCGCCACTTGAGTGAACGCATCACGCGAACGAGCTACAGCGAGCGGCGCCCCAAACGCTTGACCGACAAGCA
>NZ_JBWLKL010000177.1:0-263 GCF_059026065.1 Streptomyces sp. A18
GACCAGCTCGAGGAAGCCCAGCGCATCAACGTCCGGTACCGCGATGCCGCCGAAACAGCAGGATCGGCCGGCTGAAGCGCCCTCGGCGGTGCTGGCTTACGTGGACATCACCGCGAACAGTGCCATCACGATCACTGCGCAGGCCAAGCCGGTCATCGCGGCACGCAGCGGGCCGAGCGCCTGGCTTGTCGAAGGTGCCGTGCAGGAAGGTGCCGTGCAGGAACCGCGCTCCAGCCCTCCGGTACGGGGCGAGTTCAGCCTGT
>NZ_JBWLKL010000178.1:0-261 GCF_059026065.1 Streptomyces sp. A18
TGCGGTGCGTAGCCCTGCTCGAGTACGGCGCCCGGGTCCGCGTCACATACCACGATGCGCGTGACATCGGGCGAATCGTCCCACCCTGCGACTCTCCCTATTTCAGTAATCCTTCCACACCACTCCACCTCCCCCCTCCCTCCCCTCCCGTTCTCTACTTTTTCGCCCATCTTCCTAATAGGCGGATGTATGGCGGCCGGTGGACGGTTTTGGCAGGAAAGCGGCGATGTCGATGTTGGCACGGCGGGCGGCAAGGACGAC
>NZ_JBWLKL010000179.1:0-248 GCF_059026065.1 Streptomyces sp. A18
GACGCGAGTCCGGTGGCGATGGCGGGGGCGCGGCCGTGGATGGAGTGCATCCCGTAGGTGTTCATGTAGTACGGGAAGCGTGAGGAGCAGCCGATGCCGGAGACGAAGACGATGTTCTCCTTGGCCAGGCCGAGTTCGGGCATGAAGCCCTGCACCGCGGCCAGGACCGCGTAGTCACCACAGCCGGGGCACCAACGCACCTCCTGATCGGACTTGAAGTCCTTCATGGACTGCTTGGCCTCGGCCTT
>NZ_JBWLKL010000180.1:0-247 GCF_059026065.1 Streptomyces sp. A18
CGCCCACCCCTACGACGCGTCTCTCCGTAGACCCCTGCTTCCGCGGCCTCGTCTCCCCGTAGACCCCCGTCTTTTACTTCTGAACAACTCCTCTTGCACAACCCCTTCCCCCTCCCATTGCCTCGACACCACCACCCCCCCCCCCCAAGGAAAAAAAAGAACCGCCCCACGCCGGCGCCCCCACAAGGGAGGGAGAGTTCCCCCGCCACCCACCCCCCCCAAAAACCCACCCCCGGTATTGATTAGT
>NZ_JBWLKL010000181.1:0-239 GCF_059026065.1 Streptomyces sp. A18
CCGGGCAGGACACCGAGCGGAAGCCCCGGGCGCCACCGGCCGGGAATGGCATTTGGGCGGCGCGTCCGTCGCGCATCAGGACCGGCCGCGGGTGCCCCGCGCACGTCCAACGCAGAATGGACTGCTCCGCGCATATGCGCTGGTTCATGCCCTCGAACGTCGTGCTTGTCGGTCAAGCGTTTGGGGCGCCGCTCGCTGTAGCTCGTTCGCGTGATGCGTTCACTCAAGTGGCGGGAGCC
>NZ_JBWLKL010000182.1:0-219 GCF_059026065.1 Streptomyces sp. A18
CATGAGGGTGTCGTAGACGGGGCGTTCGATGTCGCGGAAGACGCCGATGGGGGTGTGGTGCAGGGTGTCGGGGTCGGCCAGGCGGGAGAGGGCAAAGGCCTGGGTGGGTGAGGTGGAGTGCGCGTCGTGGATGAGGATGTGAGACTCGGTCTCAGGTGTGACCGGGACAACTTTGAGATCGCCGGTGGCCGCGTCGCGCACGACACCCTTGCTGGCGTC
>NZ_JBWLKL010000183.1:0-211 GCF_059026065.1 Streptomyces sp. A18
CCCGCGGAGCGGGTACCACATCGCTGCGCGATGTGCAAGCGAACCGCCGTGCTGCGCACGGCGGTTGCGCTCCCGCTCCGCGTGAGCGCTGGTGGGATGCTGCGCATCCCACCCCATCGGGCTTGCTGCGCAAGCCCGATGACGCTCCGTCCGCTGCACTCCCGCAAGGTGGCCTGCGCTGCGCTCCGGCCACCCCGTGACGCTGCGCGCC
>NZ_JBWLKL010000184.1:0-205 GCF_059026065.1 Streptomyces sp. A18
CGGCCGTGCGTGACCTTGCCGAGAAGAAGGGTTTCGGCAGCTTCTCGGTGGTCTTCCCGATCGGCATCGACGCGGGCATCTGCGTCCTGCTGGCGCTGGACCTGTTGTTGACGTGGATCCGCATCCCCTTCCCGCTGCTGCGCCAGACGGCGTGGCTCCTGACGGCGGCGACGATCGCCTTCAACGGCGCGGCGGCCTGGCCCGA
>NZ_JBWLKL010000185.1:0-202 GCF_059026065.1 Streptomyces sp. A18
GAGCGGTAGTAGCCACTGCGGAGCTGCTTGCCGATCGGGAGCGTGTGCTCGGCCCCGACCACCCCGACACCCTCGCCACCCGCAGCAACCTCGCTTACTGGCAGGGGGAGGCGGGGGATCCGGCCGGCGCTGCAGCAGCGTTCGCCGACCTACTGGAGAACGAGCTACGTGTGCTCGGCCCCGACCACCCCCACACCCTAAG